>NZ_JBPUGH010000090.1:0-13744 GCF_051548005.1 Curtobacterium flaccumfaciens
CCCGCCACGCGCCTCCAGACCGTCGTCTGCTCGCGTCAGGCGAGCGTGGCCGCGTCGATCACGAAGCGGTACCGGACGTCCGAGGACAGCACCCGCTCGTACGCCTCGTTGATCTGGTCCGCGCTGATGAGCTCGGTCTCCGGGAGGATGCCCTTCTCGGCGCAGAAGTCGAGCATCTCCTGGGTCTCACGGATGCCACCGATCGCCGAACCCGCCCAGCTGAGGCGGCGCGGGATGAGGGCGAACGCCGGGACCTCGAGCGGCTCCGACGGCGCACCGACGTTCACCATCGTGCCGTCGACCTTGAGGAGCCCGAGGTAGGACGCCATCGGGATCTTCGCCGACACCGTGTTGATGATGAGCTCGAACGAGTTCGCGAGCTTCTCGAACGTCTCCGGGTCCTTCGTCGCGTAGTGGGCCTGCGCTCCGTAGCGGAGCGAGTCCTCCTGCTTCGACGTGGTCTGCGACAGGACCGTGACCTCGGCGCCGAGCGCGACCGCGATCTTCACGGCCATGTGGCCGAGGCCGCCCATGCCGATCACGGCGACCTTCGAGCCGGGGCCCACGCCCCAGTGGTGCAGGGGCGAGTAGGTGGTGATGCCGGCGCAGAGCAGCGGCGCGACCTTCTCGATGTCGAGCGACTCCGGAACGCGGAGCACGAAGTCCTCGTTCACCACGATCGCCTGCGAGTAGCCGCCCTGGGTGATGCTGCCGTCCGCCGGGTCGACGCCCGCGTAGGTCTGGATGTTGCCCTTCAGGCAGTACTGCTCCTCGCCCTTGACGCAGTTCTCGCACTCGCCGCAGGAGTTGACCATGCAGCCGACGCCGACGCGGTCGCCGACCTGGTGCTTCGTGACGGCGTCGCCGACGGCCGAGACGTGGCCGACGATCTCGTGGCCGACGACCTGCGGGTACTGGATCTGGCCCCACTCACCCCGGACGGTGTGGATGTCCGAGTGGCAGATGCCGGCGTAGGCAATGTCGATCTCGACGTCGTTCGGGCCGAGGTCGCGGCGGGTGATGGTGGTCTTGACGAGCGGCTCCGTGGCGGACGGGGCTGCGTAGGCGTTGACGGTGCGCAATGGTCTCCTCGTGGGGTGGGTCGATTGCTGGAGGGGCCGGGCTACCCCTTCGGGCCGGGGACGCCGTCGGCCCCGAGCCAGTGTGCTCCCGTGCGCTGGTGGCAGCGTGGTACCGGTGGGGTACCCCTTCTGTGTGGCCTTTCAGACCGGCCGGGCGAGTCGCTGCGTCGTCGGACTCTCCGGCCACCCGCTCCGAACTGCGGGTGTCAGCCGAGCATCGGAGTGGCGCTGGCTGCTTCCAAGCTGCTCCGGTACTCCGGCGCTTCTGGCTCGACGGCAAAGCTCACAATCTCGACTTGGTGATCACGCAACGCGGCGAGAACTGCATCCGGCGTCGTGTAGAAGAACTCTCGGCGGAGGTTGACCCGGTTGACGCGCTGCTCGGCGAAGGTCTGGTGCAGCATTGACTCGATCCCGACCGCGTCGTCTGCGAAGAACAGGGCGTGGACGTCGAAGCGGAACGGAACCGATGCGTCGCCCAGCTCGTTCACACGATCCATCGGCTCGAGGCGCCGTGTCATACCGATCTTCACCATCCGCTCGCCGAACGCGCCGATGTTCGAGATGACGTACACGTAACCCGCGCGCACGTTCGCAGAACGGTAGTCGACGTCCGCGACGGCACGGTCGACGTCCTCGAGCTTCAGGCGGATACGCGCAACCCCCTCCGCATCTCCGTTCGCCTCGAGAGCGGCGAGTGTCGCCAAGTAGTGGCCTCGCTCTTTTTCAAGGCGCTCACGCTCGGCGTGAAGCTCCTGCTCGGCTTTTCGCTGCTCCCGCAGCTCCGCCCGACGCTCGCGTTCGAGCTCCTTCTCCGCCTGGACGGTCTGGAGGTGTCGTGCGGCCAACTCGAGCTCTTCGAGTCGCATCCGATGGTAGGAGTCAGTGATTCGGAGACTGATCATCTGGCCGCTCTTCGCGATCTGGTCGGCCGCGCGTGACAGTCTCATCTGGGCCGTCTGAAGGTTGCCCGCCCTGGTTGCCTTCACCGCATTCTCTGCCTCAGCGTTGTAAGCGCGAAGCAGGACCTTCGTCATGTCGTTCACGAACTTGCGCCCCTGCGCTGCCGAATCGTTGAACATGAAGTTCGCGCTGGAGGTCACGGCCTGCTTATCGCGAACGGCGTTCTTGATGCGAGCCCGAAGCGCTTCGAGCTTGGTTGCGAGAGTTGCGGACGACTCGGCGGGGTGCTCGTAGTCGAACAGGCCTACAGACCGGAGTTCGAGGCGGTCGCGCGACTCAATGAGGTCGCGTTGTATCGCGGACAGCTCCGAGCTTGCAATGCGCGCGTCCGCGAGGAGCTGGTTCAGATCGTGCTCGGCCCGCGCACGACGCTCGGCTTCTTCTTGCTCGGCGTGCACACGCTCCTCGCTGATCGTCCGGCGCGCGGACTCTACAGCCTCCTTTGCCGAGCGTTCGCGCGCGGCTAGTTCCTCTTCGACTGCCTGACGTCGAGCATCAAGTTGGAGCATTGCTTGGTCGCGGTACGAATCGGCTTCCTCGAACCGGCGCAAGCCGTGCTGCGCAATGAGTGCTTCCGCTGCCTCCAACCGCGCCCGAGCCTCACGCTTGGAGAGACGTTCTCCAGTGCCTGCGGCACTCCGGGAGATTCTGCGAGTCGTGTCCTGGCGTGCTTCTCGGCGAGATCTGAGCGTGCGTTCGCGGCCGGGATGCGTGTCGCCTCCACCTTGCTCCGGGGTATTCGGGGAAGAGGCTTTCTGCTGCGTGTGGGACGTCCAGTTCAGACCGTCGAAATAGCGCACTGTGCGCTGGTCCTGTGGGTCGTCGTACCATCCCGGCGCAGCGCTCATCGAGCCAGGATACTGATGAAAGCTAACGTTCAGTCCGCTGGACGCGGCCCCTCAGACCATCCGGGCGAGTCGCGTCCCGGCGATCGTCGCGAAGCGCAGCGGGTCGCGGAGCGCGTCGTCCGGCTCGCCCGTGGTCTGCGTCGCGATCACCGTCAGCGAGGCCGCGGCCGCGAAGGCGTCCGACGGGGCCTCGATCGCTCCGGCGACGAGCATCGCCCTGGCGCGCGGTGTGTGCGTCCCGGCGAGCTCGTGGACGACGGAGACCACCTTGCCCGCCGCGCTCTGGCCGTCGAACCGCCCCTCGCCCGTGACGACGACGTCCGCGCCGTCGAGCACCCCCGGGAGGCCCAGGACCTCGGCGACCCCGTCGGCGCCGCGCACGAGGGACGCACCCCATGCGAGCAGCCCGAACCCGACGCCACCCGCGGCACCGGCTCCCGGCGTCCCGGGATCGACGTGGGGGTACCGGGCGGCGAACGCGGACAGCCGGGCGTCGAACTCGGCCACGCGCTCGGGGGTGACGCCTTTCTGGGGTCCGAAGACGGCCGCTGCGCCGGTCGGCCCGACGAGCGGCGAGGTGACGTCGGTGAGGACCGTCGCGCCGTCACGGGGGAGCGGTCGGTCGCCGAGGACGTCGAGCACCGGCGCGCCCCCGTCCGTCGAGGCGCTGCCCCCGATGCCGAGGACCAGCCCGGTCACCCCGGCGTCGAGCGCCGCGGCGATCGCCTCGCCGAAGCCCCGCGACGTCGCCGTGTCGGGCAGGAGCGACCCGCCGAGCAACGGCAGGCCGCTCGTCGCCGCGAGCTCGACCACGCCGCGTCCGTCGGGGAGCCGCAGCCACTCGGCGTCGACCGGTGTGCCCGCGGGCCCGGTCACCCGCACGGGCCGGCGGACGGCGTCGGGGAATGCCGTGGCGAAGGCGTCGAGCGTGCCCTCGCCGCCGTCGGCCATCGGCACGAGGACGAGGTCGTCGTCCGGACGCTCGGCTCGCCATCCGTCGGCGATCGCCGCAGCCACGGACGCCGCGGTCGCGGTGCCCTTGAACGAGTCCGGAGCCACCACGATGCGCACCCGACCACCGTAGCGGGCCGCTCCGGTCTCAGCCGCGCAGGGCGAACCGGGGGTGCGGTGTGCCGCCGAGGGCCAGGTCCGCGAGCATCTCGCCGAGGAGCGGCGCAAACTTGAAGCCGTGTCCGGAGAACCCCGTCGCGACGGTGAGCGGCCCGCGGCGGTCGATCACGAAGTCCTCGTCGGGCGTCGTGTCGTACAGGCAGCTGATGAACGTCGGGCTGCTCGCGTCCACACCCGGTACGTACCGCTCGACGTAGGCCCGTAGCCGCTCCGCCTCGGCCGGAACGGGCGTGAAGTCACGGTCGTCCGGGTCGACGACCGGCCCCGTCCCGTGGAACCCGACCTTGACCCCCTCGCCCGGGGTCAGCAAGCCGTACACGTCGTCGCCCTCCGCCCAGTGAACGAAGCTCGGCCACGCCGTGTCCGGCATGTGGCTGGGGAAGTGGGCGGGCTGCTCCTGGGTGACGCGGACGGCCGGGAGGCGCGCCCCGCGTCGTGCGAGCAGGCCACCGACCAGCGTGGGGGCCCACGACCCCGTGGCCGCGACCACCGATCGCGTCCGGATCCGCGCTCCGTCGCTCGTGGCGACCGTCAGCTCGTCGCCGTGGTCCTCGATGCCCGTCACCCGGGTGTCGAACCGGAGGTCCGCCAGGCCGGAGGCCTCGGCCAGCGACAGGAACACCTCGATGGCGTCGGCCGAGCGGATGCGTCCGGCACTGGCGTGCGCGAGCACGTGCCCCTCGAACGCGATGCCGGGCCAGCGCTCGCCCGCTTCCTCCGGGGTCAGCGTCTCGTGCGGGATGCCCGCATCGGCCAGTGCGGTGGCGATCGCGTCGACGACCTCCGGCCGACCGTGGTCGACCGCACCGGTCCGGTCGAGGAGCCGCTTCCCTGCCCGGTCCTCGAGCGCTTCCCAGAGCGCCAGCGCCCGGGTGGTCAGCGCCACGTACTCGGCGTCTGCGTAGCCCTGCCGGAAGATCCGTGTTGCACCGTGCGAGGAGCCGCGGTCGTGCCCGCGCCCGTGCTGCTCGACGAGGACGACGCGCTCGCCGCGGGTACTCAGGGCGTACGCCGCGGCCGCGCCGACGACTCCGCCGCCGATGACGACGTGGGGCGGCGCAACCTCCGAGACAGTCATGGAGCGAGCGTAGTGCGGCCACGCGTACGAACGGTTGGGCTCGGTCGTCAATGTCGTCCGCCGGGGATGGGTCAGCGCCGCCGTGCGCTGAGCGAACGGTTCGGCACGCGCGTGGCCGAGGTCCGGATCAGTAGATGACCCCCGCCGCAGGGCGGCGGAGGTCATCTGTCGAAGCCGGTCGGGACATCAGGGTCGATGTCTGCGGGCCGCCGACCGCTTTCCCTGTCTGGTGAGGAACCACGAGGCGGGCCCGACGAACGGAACCAGCGCCACGACGAGCGCCCATGCAAGCAGCGCGCGCCCAGGAAGCCGGGGTGCGGTGATGATGACCGACAGGAGGGCCGCCGCGCTCAGGATCACGGCGCCGACGGCCGCGATCGCCACCACGCCGTCAGGTGTCGAGGGAACGAGCGGGTTCATCGTGGACCACCTCGTGCTCGGTCGTTCTGCAAGGTCATTCCCATCGGTTCGCCGTGACCGCTCCGTTGCCCTTCGTGGACAGCCGCTGGAAAGCGGAGTACGTGCTCCAGGCCACTGTTCCCCAGGGCGTGAGGACGCCGCGCTTGACGACGACCTTGCACTTCGCCGTCGCCTGGCCGCCGCTGATGTACCCGCTGCTCTTCGACGATCGCACTTCGGTGAACGGCTGGACGTTCTTGGTCACGGCACACGCGTAGCCGAGTCGCGTTCGAGCCTGAGTACTGGTAGGTCATGGTGACCTTCGTCTCGCTGAGCTTGATGCCCGCGAAGGCGAACCACTGCGTTCCCCACGTGGTTCGCGATGCTGCGCGACTCGATCGGGGATCCTCTCCGACGATGACCGATTCATCCTCGCCCCATGCGAAGTCTCCGTTCTCGAGGACAACGGCTGAGTCTCGGGATGTCAAAGTCGCGTCGGCCTCGACTTCCGCGGCGACAGATACGTCGAGGAAGTACGAAGCGAGTTGCTCCCGTTGTTCCGCGCTGAGGTCGTCGAAAGCAGCGACGTCGGCCGTCGAGCCAGATGCGACGAGTTCGGTGCGGATGGTCGTGAGCAGCTCCGCCGATGACCGCGGCGCGTCCGTAGGAGCCTCGCTGTCCGGCGTCACAGCGCTGGCCGGAGCAGTGGAGAGGACGCCGCCGACCACGACGGCGCACGCGGCACCGATCGCGATCATCCGGTCGCGTGTGTACTTGTTCATGATGTTGTCCGATCTCACAGCGGCACCCCCCGATGGAACGCCGAGGATTCAGCATGCAATCATCTGAAACATCAGTAGGTCAAGCTGAGCACCTGTGGTGTCCGGACGCCCGACGAGGGCACCGCCGCACGCCGCGCTCGCGCGCCGCGGGCGCCCGGTGATCCCGAGTGGGCGAGATCCCGCTCCCACGCCGTGAGCCACGGGACGACGTCGCGGAGATCAGAGGTGTCGAGGGCGGCGGTCGCGGCGGAGCGTGCAGCGACATCGGCGTTCAGTGCGAGCGTTGCGGGCAACGCCTCGAACAGCGGGATGTCGGAGCGGCTGTCCCCGGTCGCGGGCCGCCGTTGGGGGAGAACCCGTACCGCCTCCCGATCGCTGCGCTCACCGGCTGCCACGCCAACGACGCGAGGACGGGTTCGATGTCGTGTGCGCGGCACCAGGCGACGACCTCGGCCGTGCCGTCGATCACCGGGAGGTCGTCGAGCCACGCGTCGACGGTGCTCGTGGGCGTGCCGCGCCACCCGGCTGCGTCGACGATGCTCACCCGCTTGTTCGAGACCTCGCCGGCTGCTTACCGCGCTTCCGCGGCATCGAGCTCCTGCTGATGGCCGAAGCGGCGGGCGAGGAAGCTGCTGCTCGACATCGCCGGGACGAGCGTGCCGTCGATGTCGAAGAAGACGATCCCTCTGGGGCTCATGCTCGCAGCGCAGTCAGGCCGGAAGTGGAGCGAGTGACGGGAATCGAACCCGCGCTACCAGCTTGGGAAGCTGGAGTTCTACCATTGAACTACACTCGCGCATCCCGTTCGGCGGGACGTCGACAACCCTACCGGATTCTCCGCTGGAAGCCAGCCGGGCGCGATCCGGGAGGCTGCGTGGCGGAGGTGATCCGTGCCTCCAGGCCGTCGCCGTGTAGGCGCTGTGAGCCGCCCGTCGTGACGGACAGGTGTCGTCCTCGTGTGTACCGTCCAGGGGGATTCAGCGGACGGGACGACCGAGGAGGAACCGGATGGTCAGGCATCCCCTCATCGACGACGTGGTCGGTTCAGCGATCGTGGTGGACTCCGCTTCGTCGGTGGTGTGGCTGACCGATGCCTTCGCCTCCCTGCTCCGCCGCGCGTCGGACGCCGGCCGCATGGTCGTGCTCCGGACCGGGGCGGCAGCGGCGCTGACTCCGGCTCTGCGGCACGCGCTCGGTGCGCACGGAGCAGCATGGGCGGTCAGCGATCTCGACGGTTCGCTGCGTGACGGACGCACGGGCGCGGCGGCCTCCGGGATCGAGGACTTCGTCCGGCGTGGGCCCGAGCTCGTCGGGACGCCGTCGCCGGAGCACCCGGTGTCGTCGGACTCCGTCCGGCAGATCAGCATCGACCTCACGCTCCGGCACCACGAGGGTCGCGCGGTCGACATGGGTTCCGCGATCGAGGCGCTGTGCGACACCGTCGGTGCGTGCCCGACCCGCTGGGGGACCGCCGAACCGCTGACGGTGCCGTGGGACCGGTGGGTCGTCACGCAGTACGCCAAGCACGAGGCGCCGGAGGTGTCGACCTCCTACGCGATCGGCGACGGCTTCTCGGCGACGATGACGGCGCACCTGCAGGACGGCGTCGTCATCGAGACGATGTCGGCCGTGCTGACGGTGCCCGAGGAACACGCCGACCCGGCACTGGCCCCGCGGCTGTTCGCGGCCGTGCAGCAGGTCGCGGACGAGGTCGAGCCGGTGTTCGGCGTGGTGATGCAGCGCCGCGGGGACGCGGACCACCTCGTGCGCGCTGTGTCGCACGGCGAGCCGTCGCCGCTCGCGGTCGTCGTCGGACCCGAGGCGGCGGCGTTCCTCGACCGCGACGGGGAGTGGCCGCCGCCACACACGTCGACCACGACGTTCGGGACCACCACGGACTCGGCGTCCGGCGGAACCGCCGAGGACGCCGGGCTGATCGTCCGGTTCGAGGACGGGTGGGAGGCGCTCGAGTCGTTCCTCGACCGCATCGACGAGGACCGCTTCCTGCAGCTCGTGGGTGGCGCACCGCTCGACCCGGCGCACGAGGACGGCCACGCGGGGGCACCGGTCAGCGGAGGTCCCGGTGCCGCGTGAGGTGACGCTCCTCTGTCGGCGGCCGGTGGAGGTGCGCGACGTCGCCGAGGCGTTGCTGTTGCACGACGAGGCCTGGGGTGTCCGTGCGCTCGACGACGGGCCGGTGATGCAGGTGTGCCGTGACGCGACCCACCCGGTCCTGACCGTGCTCGGTGTCCGCCGGGTGGACGCCTTCGACGAGGTCGAGCGGATCCTGCCGGAGGCCCCGACGCTCGAGGTGCCGCTGTGGTGGGTCGACGTCGTGACACCCGCGGGGCCGGACGGCGAGTCGGGCATCTCGGCGGCACTCGAGGCGGCGATGGACCTCGACGCCGTCTGTCTGGTGCACGGGGACTGACGCGCCGAGCCCCCTGTCGCCGCCGCTCAGTCGCGGTCGCGCAGCGCAGCGAGCCGGTCGTTGTACGCCTTGAGGTCGGCGTCGCCGTCCCGGTCGGCCTTGCGGTCGAGGCGCTTGGCGTCCCGAGCGTCCGACCGCACCCAGTTCCGCACCACGAGCAGCGCGACGAACACCATCGGCAGCTCACCCGCACCCCACGCGATGCCGCCCCCGGTGTGCTGGTCGGCCAGGAGTGCCGCGTCGTTCGCCTGCCCGAGCGCGTGGAACCAGTCGGACGCGAACACCGACGCCGACGTCATCACCGCGACGCCGAAGAACGCGTGGAAGGCCAGCGTCGTGAGCAGGGCGATGATCAGGATCGGGTACTGCGGGCGGGCGGGGCCGGGATCGATCCCGACGAAGACCCAGAAGAAGAGGTACCCGCTGAGGACGAAGTGCACGACCATCACGACGTGCCACTCGTGCGACTGCATCGCGTACTCGAACGCGGGCGTGAAGTAGAACACCACGAGCGACCCGGCGAAGATCACCCCGGCGACCGCGGGCTTCGCCATGAACTGCATGTACCGGGAGTGCACGAAGAGCATGAGCCACTCGCGGGCACCGCGGGAGCCGTCGTTCCGGACCGGGAGGGTCCGGAGCGCGAGCAGCACCGGTCCGCCGAGCACGAGCGGCAGCGGCACGAACATCATGAGCAGCATGTGCTGGATCATGTGCGACGAGAAGTGGATCATCCCGTAGACGGCCGGGCCGCCCGAGGTCGTCCAGATGAACAGGGCGCAGCCGATCAGCCACGCGATCGTGCGGCCGACGGGCCACTTGTCCCCGCGCTTCCGGAGCTTCCGCACGGCGAGCAGGTACCAACCGGCGCCGGTCACGGCGAGGGCGGCCCACACCCAGTCCCAGTGCCACTCGGTGAAGTACGTGTGCAGGGTCTGCGTCGGCGGGTACGGGTACCCGATGAGCCCGGAGCGGGTGTCGTCGCCGGTCTCCGGCGTTTGCGGGATCGGTGGCTGCGACCGGGACACCGCGACCGAGACGCCGACGGCGATGGCCATGAACACGATCTCGGCCAGGGCGAACCGGGTGAACGAGCGGCGGTCGAGCGGCGAGCGGAGCAGCGCGGGCACGAGGCGACGGCGCTGCACGACCCCGGCGAGCCCGAGGAGCACGAGGATCACGGCCTTGGTGGTGATCAGCCAGCCGTACGTCGTCGTGAACAGGTCGAGCGGGCCGGTCAACCGCAGCGAGGCGTTGACGATGCCCGAGAACGCGACGGCGGCGAACGACCACCCTGCGAGCGTCGAGTAGCGCGACACGACCCGGCCGGTCGCGCCCTTCGTTCGGGTGCGGAGCAGCAGGACGGCGACGAGCCCGCCGGCCCAGACGCACACGCCGACGAGGTGGACGGCGAGGGAGTTCACCGCGTTCGCGTGCTCGAGCGAACCCGCGGCGTGCCCGGACAGCGCGAGCGGCAACAGCGCGAACAGTGCGAGGACCGTCGCGACCGCGAG
Organism: Curtobacterium flaccumfaciens; assembly: GCF_051548005.1. Classification (GTDB taxonomy): domain Bacteria; phylum Actinomycetota; class Actinomycetes; order Actinomycetales; family Microbacteriaceae; genus Curtobacterium. Next base: position 10,229 of record NZ_JBPUGH010000090.1, read on the forward strand.
GGTCGTCACCCGGGTGGCGAACGCGGCGACCACGGTCGCGGCGAGGATCGCCGCCGCCGAGACGACGAGCGCCTGGCCGATCTCGACCTGGAAGGCGAAGAGCAGGAAGTTCCGGGCGAACACCGGTGAGGACAGGGGGACGCCGAGCGTGTTCGCCCCGGTCAGGACGATGCTGACGACCGCGGCGAGGAACCACACGCCGCCGGTCGCTGCGGCCCAACGCGTCGCCCGGTGCTGCACGCTCGACACCGCGCCGTGGTCCTGCTTGCGGGCCGGGAGCGCGAACGCCGCGACGATGAGCAGGCCGATCGTCACGGCGGCCATCGTGTCGTGCACGGCGCGGGCGATCGGCAGGCCGTAGGTGACGAGGTCACCCGCGGAGACGAGCTGCTGGTCGGAGCCGAAGGCTCCGGTGACGACCATCCCGAGCACGGCGCAGGCCGCGGCGAGCGGGACGGCGACGACGAGGACCGTCGCGACGGTGGACGTGCGAGCGGTGACGGGCGCCGATTCCGGCGCCGCGCCTCCGGACGGGGGTGCGGAGGACGTGACGGTCATGACCGTCCCATGGTAAGCGCCCCGGCCGGGTGGCACGGTGTGCGTCCGCCCCACCGGCTGCGGTCCGGCTCAGGCCGGCTCCGACCACCGGCTCCACCGGCCTCGCCTACCGACCCGGGCCGCCGCGGCATCGTTCAGTCCCGGTGCTCCCAGATCCCCTCGCTGCCGACCCCCACGAAGCCGACGGCCTCGTTCACGTCGAGCATCGGCCGGTTCTCCTCGGCGTTGAACGTGACGATCGAGGGGCGCCCGGGGAACTCCCGCTCGACGAACGCGATGCCCTCCACCTTGAGCAACCACCCGAGCCGGTGTCCGCGGTGCTCCCGCAGGACGAGGGTGTCCCACTGCATGACGGCCCGCGACGGATCGACCGGGACGGCCAGCTGCGTGAACCCGACGAGCGCGCCGGAACCGACGTGTTCCACGGCGATCGTCACCATCGTCCGCGGTGCTCGCTCGAGCTCGGACTCCTGCTCGCGGAGACGGCCGGCGTCCCAGACGTCCTCCGGCTCCTCCATGTCGCCCTCCGGAGCGTCGGTCGACATCCGGGTGCGCAGCAGCGCGATGCCGTCGAGCCACCGCTCCGGGGTCCGCCCGGTCCAGGCGTGCACGCGGTACGCGTCACCGGCGGCCCCGACGGCTCGCTCGCGGAGGGCGGCGACCACCGAGGCGTCGGTGGGCAGCGCGAGCCGGCTGATCCGGTTCACCTGGCCGAAGCGCCAGCCGCGACCCTGGAGGAAGCGGACCGCGGCCTCGTCCGCGGGGACGGCGCCGTGGCCGGTCGGAGCCTGGAGGAAGCCGTCACCGGAGGCCGGCCCGACCTGCCTCGACACCGCGTACGTCTTCCACTGCGTGCGGCCCTCGTCCCGCGCGACCCGTTCGACGTGGTCGGCAAGCAGGGAGCCGATGCCACGACCCTGGTGTTCCGGGTCGACACCGACCGAGAGCCAGCAGTTCGTCGTGCCGGGTTCGTTCTTCGAGTCGTAGGCGGCCGACCCGACGACGACACCCGACTCGTCACAGGCGACGAAGAGCCGACTCGGCGCTCCGGGCGTGCGGCACATCGGGAGGTACTCGTCGGGCGTCCAGGCGAGTTCACGGAGCCCGTGCACGGCGGCTTCGGCACGGTCCGACACGTCCAGCCAGACGCGGAAGGCGTCGACGCGTGCGGGGTCGTCGTCCATCGAGGTCGGGACGTCGATCTCCTCGACGGTGTACGGCGGTGGGCCTGCGGTCGTCATCGTCCTGCTCCGGTCTGCTGCCCGGACCTGGACAGCCTGACAGGATATCGACACCGACGACCGGCCGCTAGGCTTCCAGCGTGCTGCTCTCCGACCGCGACATCACCGCCCAACTCGCCGACGGCCGCATCGGCCTCGACCCGTACGACGCGTCGCTCGTGCAGCCCTCGAGCATCGACGTCCGGCTGGACAAGTACTTCCGGCTGTTCGACAACCACAAGTACCCGCACATCGACCCGGCGGAGGACCAGCCGGAGCTCACGCGCCTGGTGGAGACCGACCCGGACGAGGCGTTCGTCCTCCACCCGGGGGAGTTCGTGCTCGGGTCGACGTTCGAGGTCGTGAGCCTGCCGGACGACATCGCGGCACGACTCGAGGGCAAGAGCTCGCTCGGGCGGCTCGGGCTGCTGACGCACTCCACGGCCGGCTTCATCGACCCGGGCTTCTCGGGCCACGTCACGCTCGAGCTGTCGAACGTCGCGACGCTGCCGATCAAGCTCTGGCCGGGCATGAAGATCGGCCAGCTCTGCTTCTTCCAGCTCTCGAGCCCCGCGGAGAAGCCGTACGGGTCGGCCGAGTACCAGTCCCGGTACCAGGGACAGCGCGGGCCGACGGCGTCGCGCTCGGCCCAGAACTTCCACCGCACGGACGTCTCCACGCGCGACTGAGACGCACGCGGCCTCGCGCCTGCACGCCCGGTGCGCCCGCGCAGACCCGCGGACCGCCAGGCCAACGACACACCGCGATATAGCAGGAGCAATCCCCGCACGCGGTTGTGGCGAACCGCAGGACATGGGCAGAGAAATTTCGCATTCTGTGTATCGTGGCCGCATGTCCGCAGTCCTCCCCAGGCCCGCGCCGCCAGTGTCGGCGGCCGAGCTCATCCGTGACGCCCGCGTCCGAGCCGAACTCACCCAGGTGCAACTCGCCGTCCGCGCCGGTGTCACCCAGAGCGTCATCAGCACCTACGAGAACGGCCGACGCGAGCCGTCGCTCGCCGCGCTGCAGCGCCTGCTGCTCGCGGCCGGCTTCACCGCGTCCATCGAGCTCGAGCCGGTGGAGGAACCGCCGCCGCTCCGCGAACGCGTCGCCGCCGCCCGGACGGAACTGCACGCCATCGTGGAGCGCCTCGGCGGGCGAAACCCCCGACTCTTCGGGAGCGTCGCCCGCGGGCAGGACGGGCCGGGCAGCGACGTGGACCTCATGGTCGACCTCCGCCGGGGGCTGGGGATCTTCGCGCTCATGCGGATCCAGGACGAGGCCGAGCAGCTCCTCGGCACCCGTGTCGACGTGGTCGACGCAGCTGGCATGGACCCGCAGGTCGTGCGCGAGGCGATCCCGCTGTGACCCGGGGGACGGGGGAGCGCCTGGACGACGTGATCCGGGCGTGCGGGGTGATCGGCGAGTACGTCAGCGACGACGGGCTGCCCGAGCACCTCGTGTACGACGCGGTCCGGATGCGGCTCGTCGAGATCGGGGAGGCGGTGCGGATGCTCCCGGGTGAGCTGACCGCCACCGAGCCGAGCATCCCGTGGGCGAAGGTGTCGCTGCTCGCGGAGCGCCTCACACGTCGGTACTTCGACACCACGCCGGCGGTCGTCCTCGGGACCGCCCGGACCGACGTCCCGCACCTGTGCGCGGCCGCCCGCCGCCTGCGGGCGGCGCACGTCGACGACGTCACCACCTGACGGCCTGGAGGCTCGGGGCGCGCCCGCCC
>NZ_JBPUGH010000091.1:0-13720 GCF_051548005.1 Curtobacterium flaccumfaciens
GCGCCAGGCCGTGCGGCGCGTGAAAGCGCCTGGCGGCACGCCAGCGCAGGGCGGCCCGGCCCGGCCCGGCCCGGGCGTAGCCTGACGCCATGACCGTGATCCGGACGGGGACCGACCTGGCCGACGTCGAGGACGTCATCCGCGGCATCACGAGCCACGGCGAGCGCTACCTCGCCCGGGTGTTCACGGTGCAGGAGCGCGTCGACACCGGCGACGATCCCGAGCGTCTCGCCGCCCGGTTCGCCGCGAAGGAGGCGGTCGTCAAGCTCCTCCGCCCGACCCGTACCGACCCCGTGCCCCTCGCCGACGTCGCCGTCGTCCTCGACGAGCACGGCGCACCGAGCGTGGAACTCGCCGGTGCGGCGGCGGCACTCGCCGAGGCGATCGGGTGCGGCCCGATCGCGATCTCGCTGTCACACGAACGGGGCCTCGCCGTCGCCACGGCCGTGGCGCTGTCCGAGCGCTGACGCCCCGCACCGAGCGATGACGCCGCGTGCCGGGCGCTGACCGGGCTCGCTGCCCGCGTCCGGCCGCGCCGCGGCTGTACGTCGGCTCAGGTGCCGTGGGGCGTCGTGCGGTTTCGCGCACCCGGACAGCGGCTTTCCGGGGAGCCATCCTCATTACGGTTGCCGCATGGACCAGGACCAGCAGACCCGCGCGACCGCCGTCGCGCTCGCCGACCCCAGCACCGAACAGGCCGTCCGCCGCGCCCTCGCCGACCACGGACGCCTCACCGTCGACGCGTGGGACGTGGCCTCCATCGCGGACCTCTACGCACTCGGCCTGACCTCGCACGCCACCGTCAACGTGATGCTCGCGGTCGAGAACGAGCTCGACGTGGAGTTCCCGGACGCCGTGCTCAACCGGTCGACGTTCGCGACGGTCGAGTCGATCGTGCACGCCGCCGGGCTCGCCTCGTGACCGTGATCGACGCGGCTCCGGCGACCGCGCCGGTACCGGTGGTCCCCGCAGCCGGACGCAGCGGTTCCGGTCGTCGCGCCCGCCGCGCGGTGACCCCGATCGCCGAACACGTCGCCACGCCGGCTCCGGCCGCTCCCGTCGAGGGGGCCACCGTCGCCGGCACCGATCCGTGCGGGCGGTTCGCGGCCCGCACCACGCTCGTCGCCGACGTCGCGCGGCTGTTCGCCGACGAGGTGGACCGGGACGCCCGGCCGCCGCGCGAGGCGATCGCCGCCATGCGGGAGCACGGTCTCCTCGCCGCGGCCGTCCCGGCAGACCTCGGCGGCGAGGGAGCCACGGTGTCCGAACTGTCCGTCATCGCGACCGAGCTCGGTCGGGCCTGCGCCGCGACCGCGATGGTGTTCGCGATGCACCAGGGACAGGCGATGGCGCTCTGGCGGCACGGCGGCGACGGTGCCGGCGTGACCGACCTCGTCGCACGGGTGCGCGAGGGTGCCCTGCTCGCCTCGTCCACGACCGAGCGCGGCATCGGCGGCGACGCCCGGCGGAGCACCTGTGCGCTCGAGCCCGACGCCGACGGGCGCATCCGGCTCCGCAAGGACGCCCCGGTCATCTCGTACGCGACGGAGGCGGACGCGATCCTCGTCACCGCCCGCCGGGACCTCGACGCAGCGGCCTCCGACCAGCGCGTCGTCGTCTGCCTGCCCGAGCACACCACGCTCACGCAGACCTCGACCTGGGACACCCTCGGGCTCCGCGGCACGTGCAGCAACGGCTGGGTGCTCGACGCGGAGACCACGGCCGACCACGTCCTCCGGGACGACTACGCCGCGGTCAGCGCCCGCACGGTGCTCCCGGTGTCGCACGTGCTCTGGGCATCGGTGTGGCTCGGCATCGCCGCCGACGCCGCCGACCGTGCCCGCACGGCCGTGCGGAAGCAGGCCCGCGCCGCGGTCGGCTCCACTCCGCCCGGTGCGCTCCGGCTCGCCGAACTGCTCGTCGAGCTGCAGTCGCTCGCCGACACCGTCCGGCACGCCGCGGAACGGTTCGACGTCGTGGCCGAGGACACCGACGTCCTCGACTCCACCGCGTACGCGCTGTCCGCGAACGCCCTCAAGATCGGTGCGTCCGAACGCGTCACCGACCTCGTCACCCGGTCCCTGCGCATCGTCGGGATCGCCGGGTACGCCTCGAGCGGTCCCGCCAGCATCGCCCGACACCTCCGAGACGCCCACGGTGCCGCCGTCATGGTGAGCAACGACCGTCTCCTCCACAACGACGCCGGCATGGCGCTCATGACGGGAGCACTCCTGTGACCATCCACCTCGACCACGACACCGCCGTCGACGCCGCCGCGTCCGCCGTGGACAGCGCCGACGCCCTCGGTGCTGCACGCGCCGACCTCCGCGGCCGCCTGCTCGCCGACGGCGTGCTCCTCGACCTCGGCTCCCCCGGTCTCTACGGCCGCACCGGGGTGTTCGAGCGCGTGTACTCCGCCGTCGACGCCGCCGCCGTCCGGAGCCAGGCCGACCTCGACGCCGAGGTCCTGCGCTTCCCGCCGGTCGAGCCGCTGGCGTCCTTCGAGCGGACCGACTACATCGCGTCGTTCCCGGACCTCGCGGCGTCCATCTCCGGGTTCACCGGGGACGACCGTACCCACCGGGCGCTCCTCGCCGCCCGCGAGCGCGGGGAGCGCTGGGAGGGCTTCCTCGAACCCGCGGACCTCATGCTGACGCCCGCCGTCTGCCACCCCGTCTACGGCCTGGTCGGCGACTCGGTGCCCGAGGGCGGCCGGTCGTTCGACATCCTCGGCGACTCCTTCCGCCGCGAGCCGTCGCTCGACCCCATGCGACTCCAGGCGTTCCACATGCACGAGTTCGTCCACATCGGGACGCCCGCGTCCGCGAAGGCGCACCGTGACGACCGCATCCCGGTCATGCGGGCGCTGCTCGAGTCCTTCGGCCTCGACATCGACGTCGTGCCTGCGAACGACCCGTTCTTCGGACGTGTCGGACAGATGCTCGCCCGCAACCAGGTGGAGCAGGCGCTGAAGTTCGAGTTCGTGACCCAGGTCTACGGCCTGGACCACGACGCGACCGCGATCAGCTCCGCGAACCTGCACGAGGACCACTTCGGCACCGCGTTCGGCATCCGCAGCGCGGACGGCGAGGTCGCCCACAGCGCGTGCATCGCGTTCGGCCTGGAGCGCATCACCATCGCGCTCTTCGCCGCGCACGGCACCGACCCCGACGAGTGGCCGACTGCCGTCCGCTCGGCGCTGGCACTGTGAGCACCCTGCACGGTTGGTCCGGCTCCCCCGCCGTCCGCGTGGCCGTGCAGCTGCCGCCCGCCGCGCGGGCCGGGGTGGTGATCGTCCCGCCGCTCGGACAGGAGGGCGTGATCGCGTACCGCACCCTCCGCCTGCTGGCGGACCGCCTGGAGGCACGTGGCGTGGCCTCGGTGCGCTACGACCCGTCCGGACGTGGGGACGCCGCACCCGACACCGACCCGCACGCGCAGGTGCGGTCCGCCGGACACGCGGCCGCGCTGCTGCGCAGCACGGGTGTCGGACGGATCGCCTTCGTCGGACTCGCCTCGGCAGCGTTGATCGCCGCAGGGGCTGCCGCGGACAACGACGCGCTCGTCGTGTGGGACCCGCCGGCGTCGGGGCGTGCGTGGCTCCGCGGACAGCGGGCGCTCGCGACCATGACGATCGGCCCCGACCGGGTGGTCGACGGGTACGAGACGCTCGTCGGCATCGACATGGACGCAGCGGAGGCCGACGTGCTCGGCGCGCTCGTCTACGCCCCGCGGGCCGCGCCGACGGTGGCGTTCGTCCGCCCCGGCGCTCCCGCCCCGCGCGCGCTCGGCCCGGTCGAGCGCGTCGAGGTCACCGGGAGCGCCGAGCTCCTCGACCGCACGAGCATGCACGCCCGGATCCCGGACGCGGCGGTGGACGCCGTCGCGTCCTGGCTCGACACCTGGGCGCCGACGGACCGGGTACCCGTGCGGGAGCCCGCCGTGCAGGAGGTCCTCGACGTCGACGGTCGGGTCTCCGAGCGCATGGTGCGGATCGGCCCCGAGGCACTGTTCGGCATCGAGACGGTCTCGTCGGCGCAGGACCACGACGCGCCGACGGTGCTGCTGCACAACGGTTCGGCCGAACACCGCGTCGGCGCCACCGACTACCAGGTCGCACTCGCCCGGGACCTCGCGCGCGACGGTGCCCGGGTGCTCCGGATCGACCGACGCGGCACCGGCGAGAGCTCGGTCGTGCGCCCGGACGAACGGGACTTCATGTTCGCCCAGGAGTGGATCGACGACCAGTCGGCCGTGGTGGACGCACTCGACGTCCCGCCGCAGCGACTCGCCCTCGTCGGGATGTGCGCCGGCGCCTGGCTCGCCGGTCGTGCGGTCGAGGAGGCCCCACGGCTCGTCGTGGAGATCAGCCCGAACGACTACCGGCGGACACCCGCGACACCGGGCAGCTACGCGGACCACGTCCGTGCGGTCGACGCCCCGTCGCCGCGACGGGCGTGGCTCCGAGAGCGGTACAACCGGTTCGTCCCGGAGCGGATCCGTGCCCTCCTCGACCGGCGCGACCGCGTCGGCGGGGTCGTCGGGCACGTCCGTCCGCTCGTGCAGCACGGCACCGACGTCGTGCTCGTCGTGGCGCCCGAGGACGCCGAGCTGTTCGACCGGCTCGGCGGCCGTCGTGCGGTGAAGCGGTGGTCGGGCCAGGTGGACGTCGTGCGCGTGCCCGAGGGCGACCACGCGCTGTTCTCGCCGGCCATGCGCGCTGCCGTCCGTGCCGAGGTCCGGGCACGCGTGGCCGCGACGTTCCCCGCCCGCGTCTGACGGCCCCGTCCGGCCTGCTCGCGCCGCTGTCGAACGACGGCGCCGTCGTCGCACGACAGCGGCGCCGTCGTTCGTTGCGAACGCAAGAGTTGCACGCGCGCGGTGACGACACGGCCGTCGTCGCACGACGGCGGCCCCGTCGTTCGTTGCAGGCGCTAGCATCGGCACGACGCGGTGCGGAAGTGACGTGACGTGACGATGTGGCCGTGGTCGGACCTCGACGACGGTGTCACTCGTCCACGCAGACCGGCGCCCGGGTCAGGGGACGAGGAGGGCGGCGACCGCGTCGGGGTGCTCGACGTGGGCGAAGTGCCCGCAGTCGTCGAGCAGCTCCGTGCGGGCGTCCGGCACCAGCACGCGCAACTCGTCGAGGTCCGCGGGGCGTGCGAAGACGTCGCCGCGCCCGAGGACGGCGACGACCGGGCACGCGATGCCCCGCCAACGCTCGGTGTCGTAGACCGCAGCGGACCGTGCTGCGGCCGTGAACCCGCCCGGCCGGAGCTCCCGGACGAAGGCGTCGAGCACACTGCGGTCGAGCCGGCGCACGTGCGTGAACACCGGCGCCGCGAGCAGTCGCAGCATGCCGACCGCCGCGAGTGCACGGAGCAGCGGCACCGCGGCACGCCCGGTCACCAGGAGCCCGGCACGGAGCAGCGTGTACGCGGGCAGCGTCCGGAGCGCTCGCCACGGGTGTCGAGCGGCACGGACCGTGGCGGCGGTGGTCGGCGACACGAGGACGAGCGAACGCACCCGCTCCGGCGCCACGACCGCGAGGTGCAGTCCGATGAACGCGCCCATCGAGTGTCCGACCACCCGGACGGGCCCGGTGTCGAGGGCGTCGAGGACCGCGGACACGACGGCGGCCGCGTCGTCGATCCCGAGCGGCTCGGAGGGGGCAGGAGACGCACCCCAGCCGGGCAGGTCGAGCAGCACCACACCGCGGCCACGGAGACCGTCCGCGGCGTCGAGCACGGGCGTCCACGTCGTCCACGAACCCGCGACGCCGTGCAGGAGCAGGACGGGGTCCGGCCCGGGCCGGTGGTGCACCACCACGGGGCCGACCGGTGTGGGGACGATCACGCGGACGAGCGACCAGCGGGCGGGTTCGTCACGCAGGGGGTACGGCGCGTAGGCGCCGTTCCGTGAGTCGACCGCGCCGTCGACCGGTCGTCCGTCGATGAGCCGCACCGTGCCTCCAGTCGGTCCGGACGCAGCAGCGTCCTCCGGAGGGATTCGGAACGCTACCCGACCGGGACGGGTGCCGCGCAGGCGGCGAGGCGGTCGAGGGCGGCGCGGTACTCCGCGACGTCGCGCTGCAGGCCCGGCTCGGTGATGATCGAGGCCTTGATGCGTCCTTGCACGTCGATCACGAAGGTCGCCCGCGTGGCGAAGCCCTTCTTGTCGAGGAACACGCCGTACTCCTTCGAGACCGCGCCGTGCGGCCAGAAGTCCGCGAGGAGTTCGAAGTCGTAGCCGTTGGCCTCGGCGAACGAGCGGAGCGTGGCCTTCGAGTCGACGGAGATGCCGATGAGCTCGACGCGCTGGTCCTGGAACATCGCGATGTTGTCCTGCAGGACGCACAGCTCGTTGGTGCAGCCCGACGAGAACGCGAGCGGGAAGAAGACGAGGGCGACGGGGCGGGTGCCACGGAAGTCGCTGAGCCGGACGTGCTCGCCGAACTGGTTCGGGAGCTCGAAGTCCGGCGCGAGTGAGCCGATCTCCAGTGCCATCGGTGCGTGTGCTTCTTCCCCGGGCGTGGTGTGTGCCCGTCCTCGTGTGCAGGCGCGGGTCACGCGTGCACGATCGGCAATCGTACGCCGACGTCACCCGAATGCAAGCGCCTGTCCACGTGCACGTCACCATCAGGCTGGCGGTCGGTGGTGGGGCCTAGAGTGGTGGGGGTTTCCCTCAGGTCCGACCCGACCGCCGGAACCCACCATGTCCACCACCACGAGAACGAACGAGGTCAAGGGTGACGGTGAACGACCAGGACCCGTACAGCGCCGGCAGCAACGACCAGGACCCGGAGGAGACCGCCGAGTGGCGTGAGTCCCTCGACGGCCTGGTGCAGACCCACGGCCACCAGCGCGGCCGCGAGATCATGCTCAGCCTGCTCAAGCGGTCCAAGGAACTGCACCTCGGTGTGCCGATGGTCCCCACGACGGACTACGTCAACACCATCGCTCCGGAGAACGAGCCCGAGTTCCCCGGCGACGAGGAGCTCGAGCGCCGCTACCGCCGGTGGATCCGCTGGAACGCCGCGATCACGGTGCACCGTGCCCAGCGTCCGGGCATCGCCGTCGGCGGCCACATCTCGACGTACGCGTCGAGCGCCGCGATGTACGAGGTCGGCTACAACCACTTCTTCCGCGCGCAGGACCACCCGTCCGGCGGCGACCAGGTCTTCTTCCAGGGCCACGCCTCCCCCGGCATGTACGCCCGTGCCTACATGGAGGGCCGCCTCAGCGAGGACCAGCTCGACGGCTTCCGGCAGGAGCACTCCCACGCCGGCGGCGGGCTGTCGTCCTACCCGCACCCGCGCCTCATGCCGCACTTCTGGCAGTTCCCGACCGTGTCGATGGGGATCGGTCCGATCAACGCGATCTACCAGGCGCAGCAGGCCAAGTACCTCTCCAACCGCGGCATCAAGGACGCCTCCGACCAGCAGGTCTGGGCGTTCCTCGGTGACGGCGAGATGGACGAGGTCGAGTCGCGCGGGCAGCTGCAGGTCGCCGCGAACGACGGCCTCGACAACCTGAACTTCGTGATCAACTGCAACCTGCAGCGTCTCGACGGTCCGGTGCGCGGCAACGGCAAGATCATCCAGGAGCTCGAGGCGTTCTTCCGCGGTGCCGGCTGGAACGTCATCAAGGTCGTCTGGGGCCGTGAGTGGGACGACCTGCTCGCCCGCGACACCGAGGGCGCGCTGCTCAACCTCATGAACGCCACGCCCGACGGCGACTACCAGACGTACAAGGCCGAGAACGGCGCCTACGTCCGCGAGAACTTCTTCGGGCGCGACCCGAAGGCGCTCGAGTTGGTCAAGGACTACACCGACGACCAGATCTGGAACCTCAAGCGCGGCGGCCACGACTACCGCAAGGTCTACGCCGCGTTCAAGGCCGCGACCGAGCACAAGGGCCAGCCGACCGTCATCCTCGCGAAGACGGTCAAGGGCTACGGCCTCGGCCCGAGCTTCGAGGGCCGCAACGCGACCCACCAGATGAAGAAGCTCACGCTCGACAACCTCAAGCAGTTCCGCGACGAGATGCGCATCCCGATCTCGGACGCGCAGCTCGAGGAGAACCCCTACACGCCGCCGTACTACCACCCGGGGAACGACGACGAGGCGATCCAGTACATGCACGAGCGTCGCCGCGAGCTCGGCGGCTACGTGCCGGAGCGCCGGACGAAGTACACGCAGGTCACGCTGCCCGACGACTCCAAGTACCAGGTCGTCAAGAAGGGCTCCGGCAAGCAGGAGGTCGCCACGACGATGGCGTTCGCCCGCCTGCTGAAGGACCTGCTGCGCTCGCCCGACTTCGGCGACCGCGTGGTCCCGATCATCCCGGACGAGGCACGCACGTTCGGCATGGACGCGTACTTCCCGACCGCGAAGATCTACAACCCGAACGGCCAGCACTACACCTCGGTCGACCGCGAGCTCCTCCTGGCCTACAAGGAGAGCCCGCAGGGTCAGATCATCCACGTCGGCATCAACGAGGCGGGTGCCCTCGCGGCGTTCACCGCGGTCGGCACCTCGTACTCGACGCAGGGCGAGCCGCTCATCCCGGTCTACGTCTTCTACTCGATGTTCGGGTTCCAGCGCACCGGCGACGCCATCTGGGCCGCGGGTGACCAGATGACCCGCGGGTTCATGATCGGCGCGACCGCCGGTCGGACGACCCTGACGGGCGAGGGCCTGCAGCACGCCGACGGCCACTCGCTGCTCCTCGCGACCACGAACCCGGCCGTGGTGTCCTACGACCCCGCGTACGGGTACGAGATCGGCCACATCGTCAAGGCCGGACTCGAGCGCATGTACGGCACGAACGAGGACGGCTCGCCGAAGCACGCCGACCCGAACGTCATGTACTACCTCACGGTCTACAACGAGCCGCTCGTGCAGCCGGCCGAGCCGGAGGGCGTCGACGCCGAGGGCATCGTCAAGGGCATGTACCTGCTCAAGCCGAGCGAGCAGGACGGCCCGAAGGCCCAGCTGCTCGCGTCGGGTGTCGCCGTGCCGTGGATCCTCGAGGCGCAGCAGCTCCTCGCGGAGGACTGGGGCGTGTCGGCCGACGTCTGGAGCGTCACGAGCTGGGGTGAGCTGTACCGCGACGGTCTCGCTGCGGAGCAGCACGCGTTCCTCAACCCGAACGAGGCCCCGCGGACGCCGTACGTCACCGAGCGCCTGCTCGGCACCGAGGGCCCGGTCGTGGCGGTCAGCGACTTCATGCACGCCGTGCAGGAGCAGATCCGCCCGTTCGTCCCGACCGACTACGCCACGCTCGGCGCCGACGGCTTCGGCTTCTCGGACACCCGCCCGGCGGCTCGCCGCTACTTCCACATCGACGGCCCCTCGGTCGTCGTACGGACGCTGCAGCAGCTGGCGAAGCAGGGCAAGGTCGACCACGCCCTCGTGCAGCAGGCGATCGACAAGTACCGCCTGCACGACGTCACCGCCGGCACCACCGGCAGCGCGGGCGGCGAGAGCTGAGTTGACGACGCCCCGCACCGACCCTGCCATGAGCCAGCAGAGCGACCGCGAACGCGCGCTCTCCTGGCTCCGGCAGGTGTCGGGCGAACTCTCGACCGCGACGATCAAGCGGCTCGAGGACACGCTCCCCTGGTACAGCGAGATGCCGCCCGGCCGTCGTTCGGCCGTGGGCCTCGTCGCGCAGGCCGGCATCACGTCGTTCATCAGCTGGCTCGAGGGCACTGCCTCGACCCCGTGGATCGCCGCGGCCGACGTCTTCGGCTCGGCGCCGCGCGAACTCCTCCGCTCGGTGAGCCTGCAGCAGACACTGCAGCTCATCCGCGTGGTCGTCACCGTGGTCGAGGAACGTGCCAAGGACGACGAGATGCTGCAGGAGGCGATCCTCAAGTACTCGCGGGACATCGCCTTCGCGGCAGCCGACGTCTACGCCCGTGCGGCCGAGGCACGCGGGCTCTGGGACGCGCGACTCGAGGCGCTGGTCGTCGACTCGATCCTCTCCGGTGAGTACGACGACGAGCTCCCCTCCCGCATCGCGGCGCTCGGCTGGCACGGTCACGGCGAGGTCGCGGTGCTCGTCGGGACCGCCCCGAAACAGCTCGAGGTCGACCAGATCCGTCGGAAGGCCCGTCACATGGACGCCGACGTGCTCATCGGCGTGCAGGGGTCCCGGCTGGTCGTCGTCATCGGCAGGGCCACCCCGCGCGACGACGTCCCCGAGGGCGAGGACCCCGTGTCCTTCACCGCGATCGCGCAGGCCCTCGAGCCGTCGTTCGGCGAAGGCCACCTCGTGCTCGGCAACGAGGTGCCGGGTGTGGTCGACGCCTCGACGAGCGCCAAGGCCGCACTGGCCGGGTTCGCCGTGGCACGTGCGTGGCGCGGGGCACCGCGTCCCGCACTCGCCGACGACCTGCTGCCCGAGCGTGCCCTCGCCGGTGACCCGCTCGCGCGTTCGGCACTCGTGCAGCGCATCTACGTGCCCCTGAAGGACCAGTCGACCGAGCTCCTGCAGACGCTGTGGTGCTACCTCGACACCGGCCGCTCGCTCGAAGCCACCGCCCGTGAGCTCTTCGTGCACCCGAACACCGTGCGCTACCGCCTGCGTCGGGTCGCGGACATCATCGGCTGGGACGCCACGCACGCCCGGGACGCCCTGATCGTCCAGTCGGCGCTCATCCTCGGCGCGATGTCCGAGTCGGCGTCGGGCCGACGTCGTCTGCCGCAGCGCCGGTGACCTCCGCGGCACCCTCCAGCAGGAGCCGCGCCCGGGAAGCACCGCGCGTTGTAGGACTTCGCACAATGTCGCGCGGGGATTCGTGTGGGAAGCCCACACGGACCCCGCGTGCCACGCCCGGCAGGATTGTCCGGTGATCGTCGTCGTCGCGCCCGGACAGGGCTCCCAGACCCCAGGCTTCCTCGCCCCCTGGCTCGAGGACCCCGCCGTCCGTGACCGTGTCGGAGCCTGGTCGGACGCCGTCGGCGTCGACCTCGTCGCACACGGCACCGTCTCCGACGCCGAGACGATCAAGGACACCGCGCTCGCGCAGCCGCTCATCGTGGCGGCCGGGCTGATCACCGCCGACGCACTGCTCGCGGACGGGCGCCGCGACCTCGTCGGCGGTGTGGCCGGGCACTCGGTGGGCGAGTTCACCGCCGCTGCCGTCGCCGGCATCATCGAGCCGACCGACGCCCTGACGCTCGTCGCCGAACGCGGTCGCGCGATGGCCGACGCCGCAGCGCTCGAGCCGACCTCGATGGCTGCGGTCCTCGGTGGCGACGCCGACGAGGTCGCCGCAGCGCTCGACGCACGCGGCCTCGTGCCCGCGAACCACAACGGCGGCGGCCAGACCGTCGTCGCCGGGGCTGCCGACGCGATCGCCGACCTCGCCGCGAACCCGCCGTCGAAGGCCCGGGTCGTGCCGCTCGCCGTCGCCGGTGCGTTCCACACCCGGTACATGGCCCCCGCGGTCGAGCGCGTCGCCCCGGTGGCCGCGGCCGCCGCGGTGCAGGACCCGACGCTCCCGATCTGGACCAACGCCGACGGCTCCCGCGTCGACGACGGCCGACGCTTCGTCGACCTGATGGTGCAGCAGATCGCGAACCCCGTGCACTGGGACGCCGTGATGGAGTCGTTCTCCGCCGCCGGCGTCACGGGCATCATCGAACTGGCCCCGGCCGGTGCGCTGGTCGGCCTCGCCAAGCGCGGCCTCCGCGGCACCCCGACCGTGGCGATCAAGACCCCAGACGACCTGCCCGCTGCCATCGAGCTGCTGCAGGCCGCGAAGACGGAAGCAGAGGCGACCGCGTGACGGACGCGACCGACAGCACCAACCCGACCGACAGCACCACCCCGGCCGACAGCACCAGCCCGGCCGACAGCACCAGCCGGACCGGCGGGACGGACCGGACCCGCGCCTCCCGGCCGATGCTCCAGCAGCGTCGCGGCCACGAGTTCACCCGCATCCTCGCCTACGGCGCGGCCCGCGGCGAGAACGTCGTGCCGAACGACGACCTGGTCGGCCCGATCGACTCGTCCGACGAGTGGATCCGGCAGCGCACCGGCATCGTCACGCGCAAGCGCGCCGGTGCCGAAACCGAGGCGGTCGACCTCGCCGAGGCCGCCGCGCGTGAGGCCATCGCGAAGGCCGGCATCGAGCCGTCGCAGATCGGTGTCGTCCTGGTGAGCACCGTGACGCACACGGTCGCGACCCCGTCGATGGCGTCGCTGCTCGCCGAGCGGATCGGTGCGACACCGGCGGCGGCCTACGACGTCAGTGCCGCGTGCGCCGGGTACGCCTACGGCATCGCGCAGGCCGACTCGTTCATCAAGTCCGGCCTCGCCGACCACGTCCTGGTCATCGGTGCCGAGAAGCTCAGCGACGTCGTCGACCCGACCGACCGCTCGATCTCGTTCCTCCTCGGCGACGGCGCCGGAGCGGCCGTGGTCGGTCCGAGCGACTTCCCCGGCATCGCGCCGACGATCTGGGGTTCCGACGGCTCGAAGTGGGACGCGATCGGCATGACCGCGACCTACAACGAGTGGGCAGCGGGTGCGCCGCGGCCGACGATGCGGCAGGCGGGGCAGACCGTGTTCCGCTGGGCCGTCTGGGAGATGGTGAAGGTCGCCCGCGAGGCGATCGAGGCCGCGGGCGTCCGCCCCGAGGACCTCGCCGCGTTCGTGCCGCACCAGGCGAACATCCGCATCATCGACGAGTTCGCGAAGCAGCTCGGCCTGCCCGACACGGTGGCCATCGCGCGCGACATCACGACCACCGGCAACACGTCCGCCGCGAGCATCCCGCTCGCGACCCACCGGCTGCTCGAGGAACACCCCGAGCTGTCCGGCGGCCTGGCGCTGCAGATCGGCTTCGGTGCCGGTCTCGTGTTCGGCGCGCAGGTCGTCGTCCTCCCCTAGAACTCCGGGCCGCGCTCCGGTGCGAGCCCACTCCGCCAGCCTCCGGGCACCCGCACCGCGTGTGCCCTAGGCTGGTCCACGGTCAAACGACACCCCCTCAAGGAGAATCCCCATGGCCCTGTCCAACGAAGAAGTCCTCGCCGGCCTGGCCGAGCTGATCAACGACGAGACCGGCATCGCGACCGACACCGTCGCTGCCGACAAGTCGTTCACCGACGACCTCGACATCGACTCGATCTCGATGATGACCATCGTCGTGAACGCCGAGGAGAAGTTCGACGTGAAGATCCCGGACGAAGAGGTCAAGAACCTCAAGACCGTGGGCGACGCCGTCGACTACATCGTCAAGGCGCAGGCCTGACGCGAGCTTCCTGAGCGCCGCGGCCCCGGCGGACCAGCCGCGGGCCGCGGCGCTCACCTCGTCCACCTCCGGGCCGACACGCATCGGTCCGACCCGGGCCGGCGTTCGTCGGTCCGCCCCGGCCCGACGCTCGTCGGACCGAACCGGCTCCGTCCGGCACCGCCACACGCGGCCGGACGTCCTCACGAAAGAACACGTCGTTCCATGACCAACAAGACCGTCGTCGTCACCGGGATCGGTGCGATCTCGCCCCTCGCCGCGACCGCCCCGGAGACGTGGGAGGCGCTGCTGGCCGGGAAGTCCGGCATCACCCGCATCGAGGACCCGCGCTACGCCGAGCTCGAGCTCCCCGTCGAGTTCGCCGGCCAGGCGCGCCGATTCGTCACCGACCAGCTCACCCGTCCGGAGACCAAGCGTCTCGACCCGTCGTCGCAGCTCTCCCTCATCGCCG
>NZ_JBPUGH010000092.1:0-13605 GCF_051548005.1 Curtobacterium flaccumfaciens
AGGTGCGTCGCGCGAGCGAGTTCTGTCGCGGGGTGTTGCGACGCCCGTCGCACCGGACGGGTGGCCCGTGGCGGCGCCGCCACGGGCCTCCAGGCCGTCTCCTGCTCGCGCCCCGTCTACGCGTCGCGCCCGGCGCGACCGGTCGCGACCCAGCCGAGCCGCCGCAGCGTCTCGTGGTTCCGCACCCAGATCGCCGGCTGCATCAGGAGGTCCGGCACGTACGACCCGGGCCCCGCGATCGCGTTCTCGACGATCGTGACCTTGCAGCCGCGGCGGTGCTCCTCGACCGTGAGCGCAACCCGGGCCTCGCCGATCGGCCACCCCTTCGGCCTGATCGTCATCGCGCGGGGCGGGTCCCAGACCTCGACGGTCGTGGTGTCGTCGATGACGATCGGCCACACGCCGAACGAGTGGTGGATGCGGGTGCCGACCGCTGGCCACCCCGGGTCCTGCCCGCGCATCCGAGAGGCCCCGACCACCCAGGTCGTGAAGAGCCAGCCGTCGCGCAGGACGTCGAAGACGTCCTCGGGACTGCAGTGCAGGATGCGGACGTTCTTCGCCATGGGTCAGTCCTCCGGTGCGAGATCGACGTCGACGGGCAGGCCGAACGTGTGGCGCAGGGCGCTCTTCGCGGCGTGCCAGCCGGCCATGCCGTGCACGCCGGGGCCCGGAGCGGCGCTCTGCGACGCGAGGTACATGCCGCCGCCCATCCGCCACGGGTCCGACGACAGCACCGGCCGCTTCACGAGCTGCCAGAAGCTCGCCGCGCCCGCCGCGATGTCGCCCCGCTCGTAGTTCGGGTTGTACTCGGCCATCTGCACGGCCGTCCGGCTCGACGCGTGCAGCACGAGGTCGCGGAACCCCGGTGCGAACCGTTCGATCTGCCGGGTGACGGTCTCGGCCTGGTCGACGTCGGAGCCGGCCGGCACGTGCGCGTACGCCCAGAAGACGTGCTTCCCCTCCGGAGCACGGCTCGGGTCGACCACGGTGGGTTCGGAACCGAGGACGTACGGCCGCTCGGCGTGCTGCCCACGGGCCACCGCGCCCTCGGCCGCGGCGATCTCGGCCCGTGTCCCGCCGATGTGCACGGTGCCCGCCTTCCGGAGGAGTTCGTTCTCCCACGGGACCGGCCCGGACAGCGCGAAGTCGACCTTCGCCGCGGCGTTGCCGAACCGGAACCGGCGGAGTGCCCCGCGCTTCGGGGTCGGGATCTGCTTCCCCGCGATCCGGAGCATGCCCGGGACGCTCGTGTCGAAGAAGACGGCCTTGGCGGGGGTGAGGTCGCCGAGGCTCGTGACCTCGCGGCCGGTCTCGATCGTGCCGCCGTGCGCGAGGAGGTCGGCAGCGAGTGCGTCGACGATCGCCTGGCTCCCGCCGATCGGGACGGGCCAGCCCCGTGCGTGGGCGTAGGAGCCGAGCGACAGCGCCGCGGCTGCCGTGGACAGGGAGGGCACGTGCTGGATCGAGTGCGCGGCGACGCCGGTGACCATCGCGGGCGCCACGTCCTCGCGGAAGCGCGCGTTCCAAGCGCGCGTGCCCTGCTCGAGCGCGCGGAGCCCGAACTTCGCCACGGTCACCGGGTGCCGTGGGACGTGCAGGAGCGCGTCGGTCGCGAAGTCGGCGACCTGGTCGGAGTGCCGGGCCAGCGGAGCCATGAGCTGGTGGAACGCGGGACCGTCCGCACCGAGGCCGGCCGCGGTCTCGGCGATGTCCCGGTGTGCGATCCCAGCACGGCCGCCGTCGAGCGGGTGGCCGTACTGGACCTCCGGCAGACGCAGCTCGATGCGGTCCTCGAGCCGGAACGCGCGGAAGAACTCGGACTGCAGGGCCATCGGGTGCACGGCGGAGCAGACGTCGTGGTGGAAGCCGGGCAGGGTGAGTTCGGCCGTCCGTGCTCCCCCGCCGATGGTGTCGTTCCGTTCGACGACCTCGACGCTGAGCCCGGCGCGCGCGAGCGTCACCGCTGCCGCGAGTCCGTTCGGTCCTGCTCCGACCACCACCGCGTCCACCATGGGTCCGAGCCTAGGGACAGCCAGGTGCGCAGGTGCCCAGCCGTGGTCATCAGGCGCGGGCGCCGGTGTCGCACCCCGCGACGAACAGTGCGCCCCCGCACGTCGGAGCACGATGTCCGCGGAAGGGCGCGACGGCGGCGGCGACGGCGGTCCACGATGGCGGCGGTCCCCTGGACCAGCGGGCCAGGCGGGACCGAGCCGTGGTCAGGGACGGGCGGTGTCGGCGTCGGCCGGGTCGGACCCGTCCTCGTCGCCGTCGACGTCGTCGGGCTCGTCGGCATCAGGAGCGGTCGACCCCACCGGGTGCTCGGCGAGCAGGGTCGCGAAGTCCTCGTCGAGCATCTGCTGCAGACGCTCGTCCCGGCCGACCTCGTAGTCGTCGGTCGGACGCTGCGCCCAGCCGAGTCGCCCGACCACCGTCGTGCCGATGTCGTCCCAGGCTCGCGCCCGGGCCTGCAGCACGATGCCGTCGACGAACTTCTGGTCGTCGCGACGGCGGTCGAGCAGGGCGGCGAGCTCCTCGTACGTGGCCTCGCGCGTCCGGAGCTTGTGGTCATCACCGCGTCGGTAGTCGTGCTGGTGCCGCGAGCGACCCTTCTGCTTGCTCGACGTCGCACGGATCTCGCGCATCCGGGCGGCGTCCCCGCGCTGCTCCTCGGCCATCCGGTGGAGTTCCTGACGCGCGGCGTCGGCGATGAGGGCGTGGTCGAAGTACCCCTGGTCGCGGAGGGCGTTCGTGATGATGCGGTTCGCGACCGCCACGACGATCGCGGCCTTGGCGATGAGGAACCCCTCGTCGACGGCGCGCTTGAGTTCGACCTGACTCACGGGTCGGTCGCGCACGTCGTTCTTGCTGCGTCGTCCGAACAGGGCCATGCCACGACGATACCGGCGACGGGCGACCGTCAACCGCTCGACGGACCCGGATCAGCGCCCGGACGGACGACGCGCCACCACGGCGTCCGTAGTGTCGGAGCCATGACCACGTACCCGACTGCTCCCCGTACCGGCCTCGGGACGGCCAGCCTCGTCCTCGGCATCTGCTCGCTGCTCGCGGGCTGGACCTTCTTCGCCCCGATCGTCGGGCTCTGCCTCGGCATCGCGTCGCGGTCGCTGGAGCCGATGGCCCGCGGACGTGCCGGCTGGGGCATCCTGCTCAACCTCGTCGCCCTCGCCGTGTGGGTCCTCGTCGGCGCGCTGCTCGTCATCGGCGGGTCGTTCGCCGTGTGGCACGGAGCGACCACCGGCCGCTGACCCGCTCTCGGACCGCGCACACCGGAAGCACGAGGGTTGCACTTGTAAGTGCAACCCTCGTAGTGTGGAGCACCACCTACTCCATCGAACGACAGGAGAGCACGATGCCCCCCGTACGCAGCGTGGTCACGGAAGACACCACTCCGGACCCGGCAGTCCGTGACGAAGCCGCGGACACGGTCGAGCGCGCGCACGACCGCCAGGTGGTGGGCATGTCGCTCACACTGGACGACGGAACGAGCATCGCAGTGCCGGGCCACCTCGCCGCCTTCCTGGTCAACACCCTCCGCTCGACCGCGAACGGGTCGGCGGTCGTCACCGTCTCGATCCCCGAGGAACTCACGACCACGACGGCCGCCAAGGAACTCGGGGTCTCCCGCCCGACGCTCATGAAGTTGATCAGAGCGGGCGAGATCCCCTCGTCGAAGGTGGGAAGTCACACGAGACTCCGTCGACGTGACGTGCTCGAGCTCCGGCAGCGACGCGATGCCGGTCGTAGGACCGCGGCGCGCGATGTCCGTACCGCCGGCGAAGCGTTCGACTGACGTGTCACACGCCACCGGTAGTGTTGCGGTGTGCTCCAACGGGTCTTCGTCGACGCCAACGTGTTCTTCAGCAGAACGCTGCGCGACTGGCTCTGCCTGCTCCGCGCCGAAGTGCCGCAGATGTTCCAGCTCCACACGACCGAGGACGTCCTCGCGGAGACCGTGGCGCGACTGCGGACCGTTCATCCCGACCGCGATGGCGGTGCGACGACGCAGCTCGTACGGACCCTCAGGGCAGCCGTCGATGAACTCGTGGAGGACTTCGACGGCCGAGTCGACTGGCCCGGCAGCGATCGAAAGGACCGGCACGTCCACGCAGCGGCCCTCGCATGCCGAGCGGACGTGCTCCTGACCGAAGACCGCGGCTTCGAGGAACTCGATGCGTTGCCGTACGAGGTGTACGGGTGCGACGACTTCTTCGTGCTCGTGGACGACGCCGTTCCGTGGCTCGTGCGGAACGTCGTCCTCGACCAGAACCGGTACTGGAACGCACGGCCGAACCGGAAGGGCCTCGCGGTCGCGCTGCACGACGCCGGCTGCCCGGTGTTCGCCGAGCGGGTCGCTGCGCACCTCCGCGCGGCGAGCGGCGTCGGCGGCACGAAGAGCGCGACGCGGTAGCGCCGGGGTCGTCAACGGACCGCTCAGAGCACCAGGCCGTACACCGCCACGTCCACACGCCGCGAGCCCAGCGGCATCGCACTCCGCAGCGTCCCCTCGTGCACGAACCCGAGCCGCTCCGCGAGCCCGCGACTCCGCCGGTTGTCAACCGCCGTCCGGATCTCGACCCGCGCGCACCCCCGTGCACGGGCCACCCCGACGAGGACGGTGGCCGCGCGACGGACGATGCCCCGTCCCTCCAGACCGGCGTCGATCCAGTAGCCGAGCGACGCCTGCCCGAGGTACGGGTCGAAGGCGAGCGACGCGGCCCCGACGATGCGGTCGTCCGACCGGATGACGCACGGGAGCGACCGGTCCATCGCGTACTGGCCGAGGAGGTGCTCGGTGTGCATCGCGATCGTGTCGACGCTCTGCACCTGCCACGCCCACGGTTCGGCGGCCCGGAGCCGGTCGAGGTTGGCGACGACGAGGTCGTGCAACGGCTCGACGGTCGTGAGGTCGCGCAGCGTCAGCGTGCACCCGTCCCCGATGTCCCGCCCGAACGCCGCCACGGACCCGACACTATGCACGTCGCCGCCGCAGCGCCCGCCGACGGCTACAGTCGGAGCATGCCCGAGACCCTGGGTCTGCGCGACCGGAAGCGCATCGAGACGCGACGACGCATCGCCGAGTCCGCCCGGTCGCTGGCGCTCGAGCACGAGATCGACCACACCACGATCGAGCAGATCGCCGCGCGGGCGGACGTCTCGCCGCGCACCTTCTTCAACTACTTCGACTCGAAGGAGGACGCCGTCCTCGGGCACACCGAGCTCGACCTGTCGGCGGAGGCCCTGGCGTCGCACCTCGAGGCGGTCGCGGGGGAGCCGGCGGCCCAGGCGGTCGTCGACCTGGCGTTCCTCGTGTTCGGCGACACGTTCGCGGACGAGTCCGAGCGGACGGCTCGCAAGGAACTCGTGGTGCGGTTCCCGCAGCTCATGCGGCGGCAGATCAACCGCATGACCTCGGTGTCCGAGGCGATGGTCGGCGCGGTGCGGACCGTGCTCGAGCGCGACCCGGCGTGGGGACCGGAGGCCGCGACCCCGCAGGCCGCGGAGATGCTGCTCGGCATGTGCATGACCGCGCTGCGCACGGCGGCTCGTGACGAGGACACCGCCCCGGACGCGGTGCGGTCACGGATGGTCGCCCTGATCCGCGACACGGCGTCGCGGATCGCGACCGGCTGAGCAGGCGACCGATGGACGGACTGGAGGCCCGTGGCGGGGTCGCCACGGGCCTCCAGTCCGTCTCCTGCTCGCGTCAGCCCTTGCTGATGAAGCCTTCCTTCGTCATCCAGTCGAAGGCGACGTCGGCGGGCTCGCGTCCCTCGACGTCGACCTGCCGGTTGAGCTCCTGCAGGACGGCGTCGGTGAGCTTCGGGGAGATCTGGTCGTAGACGTCCTCGAGCTGCGGGTACTCCTTCAGCGTCGTCGTGGAGAGCACGGGGGCGACGTTGTACGCGGGGAAGAACCCGCGGTCGTCCTCGAGCACCTCCAGCCCGAGCGACTTGATGCGTCCGTCGGTCGTGAAGACCTCGCCGAAGTTGCACTTGCCACGGTCGGTCGCGGTGTAGACGGTGCCGGTGTCGAGGATGTCGACGTTGCCGGACGGGATCGCGTCCTCGCCCGAGCCGCCGACCTGCAGGCCGTACTTCTCGAGCATCGGCTTGAAGCCGTCGGCCCGTGAGTTGAACTCGGACTCGACGCAGAACGTCCGCTGGTCGGCCGGCAGGTCGGCGATCTGGGAGAGCTTCGTGATCCCACCGAGCTCGTCGACGGCTTCCTCACGCACGGCGAACGCGTACGTGTTGTTCATCGGCGCGGGCGGCAGCCAGGTGAGTCCGTTCCCGAGGTCCTCCTCCCGGACGGCCTCGTACTGCTCCTGCTTGTCCGGGATGCCGGCCTCGTGGCCCATGTAGGTCAGCCACGCGGTGCCGGTGTACTCGTACGTCATGTCGGCCTGGTGCCCGGTCATGAGCTGGCGGACGGCGACGCTGCCCGGCACGTTCGTCTCGTCGGTGACGTCGAACCCGGCGGCCTTCGCGGCGAGCACCGCGATCTTGCCGAGCACGAGCTGCTCGGTGAAGTTCTTCGACGTCACCGTGATGTGCGCGCCGTCCGGCAGGTCGTCGATGCGCTCGATGGTCCCGGGCCCGGCGGCGGGCACGAAGGACGCTGCGGGTTGCAGGCCGCAGCCGGTCAGGACGAGGGCGGACGCCCCCGCGAGGACGGCGGCGGCGACGGAGCGGCGCTTCATCGGAGTCCCTTCGGTCGTGCGACGGTCTCGACGATCCGGCCCACCCAGTCGATGGACAGGGCGAGGAGTGCGATCAGGAGCGCCCCGGACACGAGGACCTTCGGCAGGAAGAGGTTCACGCCCGTGGTGATGAGCAGTCCGAGGCCTCCGGCGCCGATGAAGGTCGCGAGGGCCGCCGAGCCGACGAGCAGCACGAGCGCGGTGCGGATGCCGGCGAGCATCACGGGGACCGCGAGCGGGAGCTCGACCTTGAACAGGACGGACGCAGCGCTCATGCCCATGCCGCGCCCGGCCTCGACGAGCCGCTGGTCGACGCTCTCGATGCCGATGATCGTGTTCCGGAGCACCGGCAGGATCGCGTAGAGGACGAGGGCGACGATCGCCGCCCAGGAGGTGAAACCGAGCCACGCCGCGAGCAGCACCACGAGGCCCACGGCCGGGGCCGCCTGTCCGAAGTTGGCCACGGCGAGGATCCCGCCGCTCGCCCGACGGAACGGGCCACGGGTCAGCAGTACACCGAGCGGGATGCCGATGACGAGCACGATGACCGTCGACGCGAGCGTCAGGTACAGGTGCTGCCCCGTGAGCGCGAGGATGTCCGACGGGTTGAGGGTCGTGCGCTCGGTGGGCGTCAGGTCCGCCGTGTTCAGCCACACGGCGAACGCGACCAGGATCACCAGGATGACGACCGGCTGCACGACGAGCCCACGCCACGAGACGCGCGTGGGGCGGTCGGTGCCGGCGGCGACGACGTCAGCCATCGGCGCGCTCCGGGTCGGCGACCGGTGCCGCCGGCGCGGACGCCGGTGCGGGCGCCGGTGCGGGCGGCATCGTCTCGATCGGGTTCGTGTTCGTGCCGACCGGGGTGTACGCCTGTTCCTCGGCCGCGGCGGCGCGCGACTTCGTGATGGCGTCCATGACGGTCTCGACGGTGATCACCCCGCGGAAGGCGTCGCGACGTCCGGTGACGAGCGCGGCACCGGCGCTCGACACGAGCATGGTGTCGAGCGCGTCGTTCAGGGTCGCGGCCTCGCCCACGACGGGGAGGTCGGGGTCGATGCCCTCGGGGATGCGGTCGAGCCGCTCGATCTGACGACGGGTCGGCCAACCGATGGGCCGCTGGCGACGGTCGACCACGACGGCGTGCCCGTGCCCACCCGCCTCGCGCATGCGCTGCAGGACGGCCTTGGCCTCCTCACCGGGGGAGCACGTCACGGCCGACTCGACCTCGACGTCCCGCACCCGGTTCAACGTGAGCTGCTTGAGCCCCGCACCCGACCCGATGAAGTTCTCCACGAACTCGTTCGCGGGTTCGGCGAGGATGCGCTCCGGGGTGTCGTACTGCACGATGTGGGCGCCCTCGGAGAACACGACGATCCAGTCGCCGAGCTTCACGGCCTCGTCGAAGTCGTGCGTGACGATGACGATCGTCTTGTGCAGCTCCTCCTGGATGCGGAGCAGCTCGTCCTGCAGCCGCTGCCGCGTGATCGGGTCGACGGCGCCGAACGGCTCGTCCATGAGCAGGACGGGCGGGTCTGCGGCGAGCGCCCGGGCCACGCCGACGCGCTGCTGCTGGCCGCCGGAGAGCTCGCGCGGGTAGCGGTCGCGATAGGTGTCCGGGTCGAGGGAGACCAGGTCGAGCAGCTCGTCGACGCGCGCGGCGATCTTCTCCTTCGACCAGCCGAGCATCTTCGGCACGATCGCGATGTTCGCCGCGACCGTCATGTGCGGGAAGAGGCCGCCGGCCTGGATGACGTAGCCCATGCGCCGCCGGAGTTCGTCGCCGTCGATGTTCGTGACGTCGTCCTCGCCCACGACGATGCGGCCCTCGGTGGGCTCGATCAGGCGGTTGATCATCTTCAGCGTGGTGGTCTTGCCGCAGCCGGACGGGCCGACGAGCATGACGACCTTGCCGGCCGGGATCTCGAGCGTGATGCCGTCGACCGCGGGCTTCGCCTGGCCGGGGTAGCGCTTCGTGACCTCGTCGAGCAGGATCCCGCGCCCGGTGACGGCGGCGTCGGCGGTGGCGGTGCCGTGCAGGTCGGTGCCGGCCGGGTCGGTGCTGGTGCGTTCAGTGCTGGACACGGATACCTCGCGAGATGGTCAGACGGCCGAGGCCGAGGAGCAGGAGGTCGAGGACCAGCGCGAGCAGGACCACGCCCACGGTGCCGACGACCACGGAGTTGAGGGCGTTCGCGCCGCCGAGCCGGGAGAGCCCGGAGAAGATGAAGCCGCCGAGCCCCGGGCCGAGCGCGTACGCGGCGACCGCGGCGACGCCCATCACCATCTGTGCGGAGACCCGCACGCCGGTGAGGATGATCGGCCACGCCATCGGGAGCTCGACCTGCACGAGGGTGCGGAAGCGGCTCATCCCGATGCCCCGGGCGGACTCGACCACCGTGTCGGGGATCTCTCCGAGCCCCACGACCGCGTTGCGGAGGATCGGCAGCGCGGCGAAGAAGGTCACGGTCACCACGGAGGGGACGACACCGAAGCCGAGCGGGACGAGCAGCAGGCCGATCACGGCGAACGACGGCAGGGTCAACCCGACGGTCGACACCTCGTTCGCGGCGGCCCGGAGTCCGGGGATGCGGTAGACGAGTGCGGCGAGCACCACGGCGATGAGCGTGGCGAGGACGACGCACTGGACCACCAGTGAGAAGTGCTGCCACGAGGAGAACCAGATCTGGTCCCATCGCTCCACGACGTACTGGAACACGGGTGGGCGCTCCTTCCTGGTCGGCCGAAGTGCCCACTGATCGGGGCACGAACGCGGACCAAGCTACGCAGCGCTTCGCTTCTTGTACATCTGCAAATGTTCGGATCGACGGGTCAAATCCGAGCGGGCGCGATGAAAACGCCCGGTCACGGGTGGGGTCACGCGGCGACCCTGGGAGAACGGTAACGATACCGAGCAGCGGTCGGCTATGGCCGCAGGTCGCGGAGGCCCGCCCGCTCGGCGACGTCGACGAGGTGCTCGCGCCACGCGACCCAGTCGGCGGCGCTCTTCTCGGCGAGGTTGCCGTCCCCGTCGCCTGCGGTCCCGTCGAGCATCTCGCGGACGATGTCGGCGTGGCCCGCGTGCCGGGCGACCTCGTACCCGAGGTGCACGAGGACCTGGTGGAGGGTGACCTCGCGGCGGTCCTCGGGCCACCACGGCACGGTGCCACGCGCATCGAGGTCGAGTGCCGCGACCGTGGCGTCCGCGTGCGCGGCACTCCGGTGGTGGAACGCGATCACGTCGGCCATCGTCTCGTCGGGCGTCGCGTACATGTCGTCGCCCTCCCACGAGTCCAGCCAGGCCGGAGCATCGGGCAGGGGGCGTCCGAAGACCTCGCCGAGGTACCCGGCCTGCACGCCCGCGACGTGCTTGACGAGGCCGAGGAGGTTCGTGCCCGTCGGGGTGAGCGGCCACCGCGCCTGCCGCTCAGCGAGCCCGTCGACCTTCGCGAGCAGTGCGGCGCGGTGCTTCCGCAGGTACCGGTGCAGGGTCTCCTTCTCGGATCCGGTCACCGGGCGGTCGGTGACGGCCGTCCCCGGGGCCGCGGGGCGGACCTCGGGGACGTCGTCGTCGGGGATCTGGTCGCTCATGCTCCCGATCGTGCCAGGCCCGGGTCGCGGACGGTGGCCTGGACGCGCGCCGACTCGTGCACGGCGACGCGCTCGGCCGTCAGGAGCAGCCCGGAGACCTCCGCGGACGTCCGGGACACCCGGTCGTTCCAGCTCGTCAGGTCGCGGACCCGCGCCATCCGGACGTCCGGGGCCGGGCACCAGAGCACGGGGGAGCCCTCCTCGACGGCGAGGGCGTTCCAGACGAGGTCGAGCGCGCGCTGCACCCGTTGCGAGTGGACGGCGGTCGGACCACCGGCGGCGTAGACGACCGAGCCGACGAGGCAGGCGCCGACGAGCGGCCGACCCTGCACGCCGACGGCGGAGGCACTCGAGGCCTTGCGCATCCGGCCGTGGTCGTCGAGGTACGCGAACCAGGCGTGCTGGATCCAGCCGCGTTCGATGACCGCGCGGGCATCGGAGAGCAGCACTTCGAGCTCGTGCAGCTCCTCGACGCGGGCCTGGGCACGGCGGGTCCGGACGGATGATCGGTGGGCGGCGTACCGGTCGAGCAGGCCGCGGATCCCTCGGCGTGCGGGCGGACTGGGGACGGGGGAGGCGTCGGTGGCGACGTCGTGCTGGACGCGGAACTCGAGGGTCATCAGGCCCCTCCGATCTTCACGTGCACGGATGTGTGGGGGTCAGGGTAACCCCGGGTCCGTGCGCTGCAACAGCCCTCAGTCGTCGAGGACCGCGTCGATCGCGCGACGGCCCACCGCGCGGAACGCGGGGTCGGAGGTGGTGTGCAGGGCCGAGCCGATGGAGACGGCCCAGCCGCGGGCCCGACCCCAGGTCGCGTCGTCGACCGCCAGTGCTGTCCGGAAGCCGCACCGGGCCTCCCGGTCGAGCGTCAGCCACGCGGTCGCGAGGTCGACGGCGGGGTCGCCCGACGTCACGTCGCCGAAGTCGACGACCGCCGACAGGCGGTCGCCGTCGGCGTCGGGCCCGACGTCGGGCTCGACGAGCAGGTTGAAGGGGTGCAGGTCGCCGTGCACCCAGACGGGAGGCGCGGTGCTGGCTGGCAGGGCCGCTGCGGTCCGCCAGACCGCGGCCAGTTCACGGGCCCGTGGCACGTCCTCGGTCGCCAACCGGTGGAGCACCGCCTCGGAACGCGCCGCGAGGGGGACGGCCCGCACCGGGTTCCGGGGCGCGTCCGGGGGAGCGGGCACGTGCAGGAGCTCCAGGAAGGCGGCGAGCGCAACGCCGATCCGGGCGCCACCCACCCGTTCGCCCGCGGCGACGCCCGGGAGCCACGGCACGACGCTCCACGCCCACGGGTAGCCCGCCGCGGGCGCGCCCGTCCGGACCGGCGCGGGAACGGGGACCACCGGTGCGACGCGGCGGGCGATGCCGGGCAGCCAGCGCTGCTCGTGCTCGATCAGCCGTGCGGCCGCAGCGCGGCGGGGGAGTCGGACGGCGAGGTCGTCACCGAGCCGGACGAGCACGTTGTCCCAGCCGTTCGCGGCGACCTCGAGCGGGCGGTCGGCGAGGTCGGGGTGCTGGTCACGGAGGAGCGCGCGCACGAGCGGGACGTCGACGTGCACCTCGGCGGCGGGTGTGGGCACCGGACGAGGGTACCGCCGCCTTGGTCGGCACCCGTGAACGGGGGCCGCAACGGAACCGTACCGGTTGGTATCCTCGTGCTGAGGTGACGTGGGTGTCCCTGGGGGGACCCGCGTCACCGAGCCGGCCCTCTCCCGTCGTCGGGGGCGATGATGGCGACCAGGCGGGGGATCTCCGGTCGCGTGCGCTCCGTCACGAACGCGGCGAGGAGCACGGTCCAGAGTTCCCGGAGGCGTTCGAACAGGTCGGCGCGGTCCGCGAGGACGTCCGAGACCGCCTGCACGCCGGTGTACGCGGGGCTGACGACCCGACCGATGAGCGCGGGGTCCCACCGGTCGTCGACCTCCCCTGCTGCGATCGCCTCGCGGAAGATGTCGGCCGTCACGCGCATCCAGTCGGTGTACGGGTCCTGCCGGGCGACGCCGTTGCCGGCGGGTTCGGTCGAGAGCCGGATGCCGGCGCTCACGACGACCTCGGTGGTCATCTGCACCGCGAGGCCCTGCGACATCCACATCATCGACTCGAGCGGCGTCCGACCCCGGGCGTGCGCGACCTCGGCGTAGGCACGGGACACCTCGTGCTGGCGAGCGATCACGGCGCCGGCGAGGTCGGCCTTCGAGGTGAAGTGGAAGTAGAGCGCGCCCTTCGTGACCCCGGCCCGCTCGGCGACCCCGTCCATCGACGCGCCGACGTAGCCGCGCTCGTCGAACTCCCTCGCGGCACCCTCGATGATCGACGCCCGGGTCGCGATCGCCCGTCGCTGCCGGGTGGGTTCGTCCTGTGGCATGCGCTTCCTCCGCAGGGGATGCTACCGACGTCCGGGACCCGGTCCGGTCACAGCCGACCACCGGGCATCGTCCAGCCCGGGTGCCCTACGGTCGTCGGCATGCAGGCGTGGACGAACCCGGCGCTCCTGGCCCGGACGGGTCGGTGGCTGCTGCTGCCCGTGGCGGTGCTCGACTGGTTCGCCCTGGCCCCGCAGGCCGTGGTCGTGACCGCGTTCCTCGTCGCGGTGGTCGGGCTCGCCGCGATCGCGACCGCCCTGGTCGTCCGGATGCTCCGGCGCTCCCGCGGCGCGATGGCCGGGGTCGGTGTCGCGCTGCTGCTCGGCGGCCTCGTGGTGTTCGCACTCGACCCGTTCCCGCCGACGTTCCCGCTCCTCGACGGCTGGTGGCCGGACGCGATCACGCAGCCGCAGGTCGTCGGCAGTGCGTACTGGATGCTCCTCGGCCTCGGGGTCGAACTCGCCGGCGTCGGGATGCTCGCGACGCTGCTCGTGGTCGCCCTGACCGGTCCGACCGCGAGCACACGGCGGCGCTGAGCGTCAGTCCCGACGGACGGTGGTGACGGTCGCCGCCGTCATGGGAGCTGCTCTTTCGACCAGGGCCCGCGCCGCGTCCGCTCCCGTGGCGGCCGCGCGGGCGAGATCGGGCAGGCCGTCGACCCCGGGGAGCGCGAGGGCTCCGTCGGAGCAGAGCACGAGCACGTCGCCGGGTGCGAGCGCCACCGCCGTCGACCGTCGGACGGACCCCGCCGGCAGCAGGCCGACCGGCAGCGCCGGGTTTCGCAACTCCTCGACGACGCCACCAGCGCGCACGACGGCCGCCAGGCCGTGCCCGAGGTCCACGACGTCGACGTGACCGCTCTCGGGGTCGAGCCGCGCGTGCACGAGCGTGGCGACCGCCCCGGCGAGGGACAGGTCGGGGGCGAGC
>NZ_JBPUGH010000093.1:0-13586 GCF_051548005.1 Curtobacterium flaccumfaciens
CGACAGCACCGCAGCGCAACCGCGGCAGCGGCAGCGGCAGCGGCAGCGGCAGGGCCACCGCGTCAGTCGCGCGGCGTCAACGGCCCCCGCGCGAGCTTGTGCTGCGCCGACTGCGCCACCGGACGCACGGTCACGAGGTCGAGGTTCACGTGCGCCGGCAGTTCGACCGCGTGCACGATGGCCTCCGCGACGTCCTCGGCGACGAGCGGCTCCGGCACGTCGTCGTACACCGCTGCCGCCTTCGCCTCGTCCCCGCGGAACCGGGTAAGCGCGAACTCGTCGGTCTTCACCAGGCCCGGGGCGATCTCGACGACGCGGATCGGTTCACCGTTGAGCTCGAGCCGGAGTGCAGCCACGAGCGCGTGCTCGGCGAACTTCGCGGCGTTGTACCCGCCGCCGTTCTCGTACGCCACGTGCCCGGCCGTCGACGTCACCGTGACGATGTCGGCGTGCCCGCCGCTCCGGGCGGCTCCCCGCAGCGCCGGCAGCAGCGCAGCGGTCACCTGCTTCGTGCCGATGACGTTCACCTCGAACATCGCCCGCCAGTCCTCGACGTCGGACTCCTCGACCGACGCGGACCCGAGGGCACCACCGGCGTTGTTGACGAGCACGTCGACCCCTCCGGTCTCGGCGACCCGTGCGTCGAGCGCCGCCACGTCCGACGGGTCGGTGACGTCGACCACGAGGTACGTCGCTCCGGTCTCCTCGGCGAGCGCCTGCAGCTTCGCCTCGCGCCGGGCGACCGCGAGCACGTCCCACCCGCGGGAGCGCAGGAGCCGGACGGTCGCTGCGCCGATGCCCGAGCTGGCTCCGGTGACGACTGCGCGACGAGGTGCCATGGGTGTTCCTCCGAACGCCTGGGTGTGGGACACGGTTGGGAGACCACCGTACCGATCACGACGCCGTGCCAGCCGGTAGCGTGGCGGGCCATGACGAGAGAAGCGGCTCCGGTGGCCCCTGCCGGCCTCGAGCCGGGGCGGGCGAAGCAGCGCATCCCGATGTGGGACACGGCGCGCTTCCTCGCGGTCACGCTCGTCGTCATCGGGCACGCGATCCAGCGGCAGACGAGCGACAGCGAGCACGCGCTGGCGCTCTACACGTTCATCTACGCGTTCCACATGCCGGCGTTCGGCGTGATCAGCGGCTACTTCTCGTCGGCGGCGACCCCGACGGCGGACCGCATGAAGCGGACGATCACGGACATCGTGGTGCCGTACATCATCATGCAGACGATCTGGACCGTGGTGCAGGCGATCGTCGAGGGCGGCAAGCAGTTCAACCCGACGCAGCCGACGTGGACGCTCTGGTTCCTGCTCGCCCTCGGGATCTTCCGGCTGATCCTGCCGTACCTCGCGCAGCTGCGGTGGCCGCTGTTCTGGGCCGTGGTGTTCAGCATCGGGGTGGGCTACTTCGACAACGTGGACTCGACGCTCTCGCTGAGCCGTGCGATCAGCCTGCTGCCGTTCTTCCTCGTCGGCTGGCAGGTGAAGCAGTGGGGGCTCTTCGACCGCTGGTACGACGCCCCCCGCCGGACCGTCGTGCGCGTGCGCGTGGTCGCAGCTGCGGTCTTCGCAGCGTGGGCGGTGTCGTGTGCGATCTGGATCCCGCAGTTCAAGGAGTTCGACCTCCACCACTGGTTCTTCTACGACGACTCGTACTCCGGCCTCGGTGAGGACGCGTGGTGGGCGGGCGCGGTGCGCTTCGGCCTGATGCTGCTCGCCGCGGTGCTGACGGCGTCGTTCCTGCTGCTCGTGCCGCGACGGACGGTCTGGATCACGCGGTTCGGCGCCGCGACGATGTACGTCTACCTGCTGCACACGTTCGTCCTCTACCCGATCCGGGAGTCCGGCGTCCTCGCCGGGGAGCACTCGGCCTGGCCGTACGTGCTGCTCATGGTCGTGGTCGCCTGCGCGGTGAGCCTCTTCCTGGCGCAGCCGTTCGTGCGCAGCGCGATGCGCTGGCTGCTCGAGCCCAGGGTCGGGTGGCTGTTCCGGAAGGACGAGGTGCGCTAGGCGCACAGCGCCGGCCTGGAGGCACGGGTCGCCCCCGCACCGTCCGTTACGTCGCGTGGCGGGTGCGCTGGTGCGACCTGCGCCACCTGCGTACCGTGACGGACGACGCAGCGCTGCCCCGGGCCTCCCGGCCGGTGCGCCGCCCACCTCGACGACCGCACCCGACAGGAGCACCGATGAGCACGAACGACGCCGCCGCCTGGCGGTTCGAGACGACGCAGGTCCACGCCGGCGCCCAGCCGGACCCGACGACGGGTGCCCGGGCGACGCCGATCTACAAGACGACCTCGTACGTGTTCGAGAACTCGGACCACGCTCGCGACCTGTTCGCGCTGGCGCAGCCGGGCAACATCTACTCGCGGATCATGAACCCGACGAACGACGTCGTCGAGCAGCGCATCGCCGCGCTCGAGGGCGGTACCGGGGCGCTCCTGGTGTCCTCGGGGCAGGCCGCGGAGACGTACGCGGTGCTCAACATCGCGGGTGCGGGTGACCACATCGTGTCGTCGTCGTCGATCTACGGCGGTACGTACAACCTCTTCAAGTACACGCTCGCGAAGCTCGGCATCGAGACCACCTTCGTGGAGGACCAGGACGACCCCGAGGAGTGGCGTCGCGCCGTCCGGCCGAACACGAAGCTGTTCTTCGCGGAGACGATCGGCAACCCGAAGATCAACGTCCTCGACATCGCCACGGTGTCGGACATCGCGCACGAGGCCGGTGTCCCGCTGATCGTCGACAACACGATCGCGACGCCGTACCTCATCCGCCCGTTCGAGCACGGGGCCGACATCGTCGTCCACTCGGCGACGAAGTTCCTCGGCGGGCACGGCACCGTGATCGGCGGCGTGATCGTCGACGGCGGGCGGTTCGTCTGGTCGGACCACGCCGAGAAGTTCCCGGAGTTCAGCACGCCGGACCCGTCGTACCACGGCGCGGTGTTCTCGCAGGCCGTCGGTGACCAGCTCGCGTACATCATCAAGGCACGGGTGCAGCTGCTCCGCGACCTCGGTGCGTCCAACTCCCCCGACACGGCGTTCGCGCTGCTGCAGGGCATCGAGACGCTGTCGCTCCGCATCGAGCGGCACGTGTCGAACGCGCAGGAGATCGCGGAGTGGCTCGACCGGCACCCGGACGTCGCGACGGTGTCCTACGCCGGGCTCCCGACCTCGCCCTGGTACGGCGCCGCGAACAAGTACGCGCCGAAGGGCGTCGGCGCGGTGCTGTCCTTCGAGCTCAAGGGCGGTGTCGACGCGGGCAAGGCGTTCGTCGACAACTTGCGCCTGTTCTCGCACCTGGCGAACATCGGGGACGTGCGCTCGCTCGTGATCCACCCGGCGTCGACCACGCACTCGCAGCTCACGCCCGAGCAGCAGTTGACGACCGGGGTCACGCCGGGGCTCGTCCGCCTGTCGGTCGGGATCGAGAACGTCGAGGACCTCCGGGCCGACCTCGAGGCCGGACTCGCCGCTGCCCGGGCGGAGTCCGAGCGCCTGCGCGCCTGAGGCCCGCTCCGCTCCCACGGAACGCGCGCGTCCCGACGTCCCACGTGTCGATCGACACGTGGGACGTCGTGCGCGTCCGCGTCCGCGTGCGGCGTGCGAGCGCGACGACGCATCGTGGCCACCCGCAACATACGAAATGCGGGGAATTCCTGAGGGCCGTACCGGGCACAGCAGACTCCGGCCATGCCTGCACCGAGAGAGCGTTGGATCGACGTCGTCCGCGGCTGCTGCGCGATCGGGGTCGTGCTCCACCACGCCACCGCGCTCGGAGCCGCGCAGGGCTGGTCCCATCCGGTGACCGACCTCCTGGACGCCGCACTGTCCCCGTTCCGCATGCCGCTGCTGATGACGATCTCGGGACTGGTACTCGGCGGGGCCCTGCTCCAGCCGTTCGGCCGTTTCGCCATCCGTCGCGCGCGGACCCTGGTGTGGCCGTACCTCGTGTGGTCGGTCGTCGTGCTCGCGGCCACGGGCGGTCTCGTCCCGGCCGCTCTCGTCCGGATCTGGACCGTCGCCCCCACCTACCTCTGGTTCCTCCAGTTCCTCGCGGTGTTCGCGATCGCCGCGTGGTTGCTCCGCCGACTCCCGACGCCGGCCCTCCTCTCGGTCGCCGCGCTGTCGGTGACGGTCAGCGGGTTCCTGCCGGAGACCCACCGGGCCGACCGCTTCGCCTACCTCTTCGGCTTCTTCCTCCTCGGAGTCGCGGCTCGGCGGTGGCGACCGTCGGGAGCGCGAGCGATCGCCGTCTCGGTCGGTGGTGCGACGGCAGTGGTGCTGCTGCTCATCGCGCTCGCCGCCGGTGAGCGCGTGCGGTACGAAGCGGTCGCCGCGCCGCTCGTCGCACTCGCCGTCGTCGCACTGGTGGCGCTCGCTCGATCGCGTCCGTTCCCGGGCACGCGATCCCGTCCACGACGTCGACCCGTCCAGGACGGACTCGCCCACCTCGGGCAGAACGCGGTCGTGCCCTACGTCACCCACCTCGTCGTGCTCACCGGGCTCCTCGGTGCCGCCGGGGCCGCCGACGAGAGCCGTTCGTGGCCGGCTCCCGTCATCGTCGTCACGGCGTCCGCCGTCGCGGTGCTCTGCGCCGTGGCGATCATCGCCGCCCGTGGCCACCGCGCCGTCGCGGTGCTGTTCGAACTGCCGAGCCGTCCGCGGCAGGTCGGGAGCGGACGACCGGCGAGCACGAGCACCCGCTCGGGGTGACGTAACACGGCGGCGGCGAGCCGTGCCTCCCGGCAGACTGGTCGGACGATGGACTGGCAGACGACCCCCGAGGACTCCGTGCCGTCCTCCCTCGTGCCCGGGACCGAACTCGGCACCCTCGGCAAGCCGCCGGTCACGGGCGCCTGGCGCCCCGGCGACCACCCCGGCAACCGACGCTTCGAGAGCCTCGGCGAGCAGCAGGTCCGCGGTGGGCGGCTGCCGAACGTCCGGGTCGCCTACGAGACCTGGGGCACCCTGTCCCCGGAGCGCGACAATGCTGTCCTGGTGTTCCACGCCCTGACCGGCGACTCGCACGTCACGGGCGAGGCCGGCCCGGGACACCGCACCGCCGGCTGGTGGGGGGACGTCGTCGGACCCGGGCGGGCGATCGACACCGACCGCTGGTTCGTCATCGTGCCGAACATGCTCGGCAGCTGCCAGGGCACGACCGGACCGTCCTCCGTAGCGCCGGACGGGGTCGAGTGGGGGTCGCGCTTCCCCTTCGTCACGGTGCGCGACCAGGTCGGGGTGCAGGTCCAGCTCGCCGACCGCCTCGGGATCGACCGGTTCGCCGGTGTCGTCGGCGGCTCGATGGGCGGTATGCACGCGCTCGAGTTCGCGGTCGCACACCCCGAGCGGGTCGAGCGGCTCGCCGTCCTCGCGTCGACGGCGCAGACCACCGCAGACCAGATCGCCGCGAACTCGCTGCAGCGCGCCGCGATCCAGATGGACCCCGCGTTCGCCGGCGGCGACTACCACGACGCCGCACCGGGCGAGGGACCGCACCGCGGCCTCGCGCTCGCCCGCCGCATGGCGCTCATGACCTACCGGGCACCGGACGAGCTGAACGGGCGGTTCGACCGGTCCTGGCAGAGCGACGTCTCACCCCTCGGCGACGACGGACGGTTCTCGGTGGAGAGCTACCTCGACTTCCACGGGAACAAGTTCACCCGGCGCTTCGACGCCTCGTCGTACATCACGCTCACGCACGCGATGGACTCGCACGACGTCGGTGCCGGGCGCGGCGGTGTGACCGCGGCACTCGGTCGGGTCACGGCGCGAACACTCGTGCTCGGGGTGTCGAGCGACCGGCTGTTCCCCGTGGAGGACCAGCACCGCATCGCCGCTGGCATCCCGGACACGCTCGAGGGAGACCGCGCCACGGTGGTCACGAGCGAGTTCGGGCACGACGGGTTCCTCATCGAGCAAGAGGCCGTCGGGGGACACCTCCGTCGGCTCTTCGGCTGACCCGGTGCGGGAGCCGGAGGATTCCATCGCACCTGCGATCACGATTCGGTTCCCATCCGGTACGGGAGCGCGCGCCGAACACCCCCCAACGGGTGCCGTGCGTGGAATGATGGCGTGGTGCTCGGCTGACCGAGTCTCGACTTCGCACGAACGCACAGGACTTCGATGGAACTGATCGCACAGGAACGCGACCGACTGCTCCGGTCGACCACCCGTGTCGTCGGCATCGTCTGCACCGCCATCAGCCTCGTGGCCGTGCTCGTCTCGTTCGCGGTCCCCGCCGGGCTGCTCCTCGGAGCGGTCGCGTGCATCGCGGCGATGATCGCCGGCTTCGTCGCGTTCGGGTCGAGCGGTTCGGTGTGGTGGACGGCGGTGATCCTCGCCGGTGGTCTCGGCGCGCTCGCGATCCTGCTCCTCGGCGCCGACGACACCACGCGTCCGGTCGTGGCGAGCGCGGTCATGCCGCTCGCGGCCGGTGGGGTCTCCGCACCGCTGATGGCTCAGCGCGGTCACCCCGTCGGACTGGGTCTGACCCTCGCCGCCGGCGCCACGACCGCCGCGGGCATGGCCTGGGCGACGGGGTCGTTCCTGTCCGTCGCCGCGAGCGGAGCGCTCCTCGGGTGGGTGCTCATCGCCGTCGTCACCGTCTGGATCTCCCGGAGCATCCCCCGTGTCGCCCGCCGCATCTACAGCATCGGCACCGCCCACCGCGCGGAACGCCAGGCCAGTGAGACCGAGGCGCAGCGACGTCAGGGCGCACGGCTCCTGCACGACACCGTGCTCGCCACCCTGACGCTCCTCGCCCACTCCGGTGTCGGCGTCTCCGAGCAGGCGATGCGCGAACAGGCCGCCGAGGACGCGCGGCTGCTCCGCCACCTCCGCCTCGGTGCGACCCCGCAGCCGCAGCAGTCCGGTGACTACTCGCTCACGCGTGAGGAGGAGTCGCCCCTCGGACAGACCCTCGAATCGGTCAAGCAGCGCTTCGGCCGGATGGGGCTCGAGGTCAGCTGGCACGGGACCGGTCAGGTCCTGCTGCCGTCCAACGTGCTCGACGCGTTCCTGCTCGCGCTCGGCGAGTGCCTCGAGAACGTCCGGCGACACGCCGGTGTCGGCGAGGCACACGTGACGATCGTGCACGACAACGAGATGGTCCGGGCGATGGTCACGGACTCCGGGGTCGGCTTCGACCTCACGCACGTCAGCGCCGAACGCCTCGGCTTCAAGGAGAGCGTCGTGAACCGCCTCCGCGAGGTCGGTGGCGACGCCAAGCTCTTCTCCGCGCCGGGCTCCGGCACGACCGTCGTCCTGGAGGCCCCCCGATGAGCCAGCGTCGTCCCGCACGTCCCGCACGTCCCGCAAAACGGCGGACGGAGCCGGCGCTGTGAGCCGGGTCCCCGAGGACACCATCAGTCGCGGACTGCCCGGTGAGACCGTGCAGCCCGCTCCGCGGACCCGCCGGGAGGCACGGGAGCGGTACCGGGGCAGCGAACGTCGGCAGGCACGCGGCCTCCCGTCGACGTCCACCGGTGCCCGCTCGCTGCGGCAGGCGGCCAAGCCCGGCGCGTCGCTCGGCGCGGGCTACCTCGGCGCCGGAGCGGCCGTCCTCACCGCGATCGAGGCCGTCGCCGGCATCGTGCTCTTCCTCGCCCGCTGGCCCGAGTACCCCGACCCGTGGTTGCCAGCCGCCGCCTGGGGGCTGTACATCGTCGCGGCGCTCGGCGTCGGCCTCAGCCTGCTCACCTACGGAGAGCGGCTGACCGGGGTCGCGTTCGCACTGATCTGCGTGGTGTTGGCGTGCGTCGTCACACTCGACTTCATCGGTATCTGGCACGGCCACGACATCGCCCACTTCGCCACCGCGTCGGTCGCCGCGGGGTTCGCCCTGCTACCCATCGCATCGCTGCGACCGGCGCGCGAGGTCGCGGCGGCGATCGTCGTCCTCGGCATCACGTTCATCGTCATGTGCCTCGTCTCGACCCCCGTGACGACCGACACCCTGCCCGGCATGGTCTCGCTCGTCGCCCTCGTCGTCGTGCCGCCGTCGCTCGCCCTGTTCGTCGTGCAGCGCTTCCGTCAGCTCGTGCAGCGCGAGCTCGACCGGGTCCTGGTCCAGAGCAACGTGCAGGCGCCGCAGTTCGCCGTCGGCATGCTCGCGTCGGACGAGCTCGCCCGACTCGACCTCGCGGCCGAGAAGCTCCTCGACGCCGTCGCGAACGGATCGGACCCGCTGCCCCTCTCCGACGCCTCCGCATCGGTCGCGGCCTCGCTCGCCACGGAACTCCGGCTCCACCTCATCGAAGGCCGCCGAGAGACCTGGCTCTACCACGCGATCACCGAGTCCGACCACCTCGGTCGCGCCGTGAGCGTCGCCGACCCGGGGTCCCTCGCCGGCCACCTCTCGCCCGCCCAGCGCGACGGACTCCTCCAGGCCCTGTGGCAGATGGCGGGCGAGGGCCGGACCGCCCAGCCCGGCCAGCCCGTCGTCGCCGTGACCCTCGGGCCCGTCGGGTCGGACGGACACCCCGTCACCGACGAGACGATGGACGTCCCGATCGTCATCGAGTCGCGCAGTGTCACGCGCCGACGGCTCGGCCCGGCGACGTGGAGCGCCCTGCACCGCATCGGCCCGTTCACCGAGACCGTCCAGGACGGCGCCCTGCGGATCGTGGCCCACTGCGTCGTCAACCGGCACCCGACGATGTAGCCGTCGCCCGGACCGCACCGGCTGGACCCGAACCACCGGACACCCTGACCAGCCTGCCCGTACCGTGCGTTCGGTCCCCCTAGGATCGGCACAGCCCCCGAGAAAGGACGCCACCATGGCGACTCCAGAGGAACCGATCCGACTCGCCCTCGTCGACGACCACAGGATGCTCCTCGGCGCTCTGACGGAGTGGATCCGCAGCGCCGCCGACGACATCACCCTCGTGGCCGCCGTCACGACCTGGCCGGAGCTGCTCACCAACCCCGCGTTCCCGGTCGACGTGGTGCTGCTCGACCTCGACCTCAAGGACTCGATCCCGGTCTCGCTCAAGATCTCCACGCTGAAGACCGCGGGCGTCAAGACCGTGGTCATGAGCACGTACTCCGAGCCGAACGTCGTCCGCGAGGCCCTCGCCTCGGGCGCCCTGGGCTACCTCGTGAAGAGCGAGGACGCGGACATGATCGTCGAGGCGATCCGCTCCGCCCAGCGCGGCGAGCAGTACGTCTCCGCCGAGCTCGACCTGGCGATCAACTCCGGCGACGTCGGCGGGGTGCCGAAGCTCAGCGCGCAGGAGCGTCGCGTCATGGCGCTCTACGGCGGTGGCGAGCCCGTGAAGAGCGTGGCGTACCAGCTCGGCATCTCGGAGGAGACCGCGAAGAGCTACCTCAAGCGCATCCGGGAGAAGTACCGCGTGGCCGGCTTCGACGTGGGCACGAAGGTGGCGCTCCGGAAGCGGGCGATCACCGACGGCATCATCGTGCAGGACGGCAGCCCGCTCGGCTTGTAGCGCCAACGACACCGCAGAACGGACACAGCACCGCGCCGGAGCGCGGTGCTGTGTCCGTTCCGTGGTGCAGGGCGGCGCGCTGCTCCGCCGCGCGTCAGACGGTCGGGACCGGCGCCGTGATCGGCCCCGTGGACGGGTGCGACGAGCGCACCGCCGCCCGGGCGGTCGTCCGTCGCTCGACCCCGTAGCTGATCGCCGTGACCCCGACGCCGAGGAGCGCGAGCACGATCCCCAGCCACCCCGGCGCGAGGAAGCCGAAGCCGGCCGCGATCGCCGCACCACCGAGGGCGGCGCCGAGTGAGTTGCCGATGTTGAACGCCGAGTGGTTCAGCGCCGCCGCGATGGTCCGGGCGTCGCCCGCGACGTCCATGAGGCGCGACTGGACCGCCGGCGGGATCGCCGACGACGTGGCGCCGATGAGGAAGGCACCGACGAACATCCCGACGGTCCACTGCGCGGTCAGGACCGTGACGAGGAGCGAGCCGACGAGCGCCAGGAGCCCGAAGTAGATCGTGCGCTTGACGCTGTGGTCCGCCAGGTGCCCGCCGACCACGCCGCCGACGACCATGCCGAGTCCGACCACCACGAGGACGAGCGGGACCGCGGACTCGCTCAGCCCGGTGACGTTCTGGACGATCGGCGAGATGTAGGAGTACACCGCGAAGAAGCCTCCGAAGCCGATCGCGCCGAGGCCCATGACGATCCAGAGCTGCGGCTCGCGGAACGCCCGGAGCTCGCGGCCGATCGTCGCGTGCTCGTCCTTCGCGGAGCGTGGCACGAACGCGGCGACCGCGAGGAACGTCAGCGCGAAGAGTGCGGCGACGACCCCGTACGCGACGCGCCACCCGGCCACCTGCCCCACCCAGGTGATCGCTGGCACGCCGACCACGTTGGCGACCGAGAGGCCGAGGAGCACCATCGCGATGCCCTTGCCGCGCTTGCCCGGCCCCATCATGTCCCCTGCGACGATCGACGCGATGCCGAAGTAGGCACCGTGCGGCAGGCCGGCGACGAACCGCGCGACGAGCACGAGTCCGAACGAGGGCAGCACGGCACTGGCGACCGTGGCCAGCACGAAGCCGACGAGCAGCACGAGGATGAGGCCCTTGCGCGGGAACTTCGCCGACATCGCCGCGATGGTGGGGGCTCCGACGACGACACCGAGGGCGTACGCGCTCACGAGCCACCCGGCGTGCGCGATGCCCGCGTCCGGGTTCGCCGCGTACTGCGAGGGCAGCAGCGCTTCGGCGATGTTCGGCAGGAGCCCCATCGCGACGAACTCGGTCGATCCGATCGCGAACCCGCCGAGGGCGAGGGCGATGAGCGCGGCAGTGCGGCGCGCAGGCGTGAGGTGGGTCATGGAGCCTGTCTCTCGGACGGGAGGATCGGTTCGGCCCGGGACGTCGACCGATGTCCCACTGGCGGTGCGTGGTCCGACCGGGACGGCGCACGCTCAGGTCGTGCGTCCTGCTCGCCCGAGCCCCGTCGCGAGCGGCGGGAACGTCGCGGAGCGGGTGTCCCGGTTCGGCGGCGAACGGGTCACAGGCCGGCGCTGCCGACCTGCTCCCAGCAGTGTAGAACGCTCCAACAGCCCGACGGAAGACGACGTGCCGAATCGATTCGACCGATCACGGCGGTTCGCCGACGAGCGGGTACTTGGCTCAGGTCGTCAGGCGGCGCGGCGCTCCGGCACGGACCGAGCGGGTGTCGTGGCCTCCGGCAGCTCGTCACGGTGGACCCACCCAGCGCCGCACTCGCTGCAGGTCGCCCAGGCGTGCTGACCGTCGGTGTCGGAGTCGATGACGACCGTCCGCAGGTCGCAGTCGGGGCACCAGCCGTCGTGCATCATGAGCAGCTCCTCGTCGTGGTGCGGACGCCCGCTGCGTCCGTCACCGACAGGAGACACCCGACCACCGACATCCGCGGGAGGCGCACGGCGTGTCGGTGGTGTCCCGAGCATGCCCTCAGCAACCCCCTCACGGACATGCCCCAGCAGCCCCTCACGAGCGTGTCCTCACGACGCCGAGACGCCCTGCCGCCGTGCCTGCGCCCGGCGGCGCCGGGTCCGCACCGGGCGTGGCCGACCCCTCAACCGTCGAGCGCAGCCTCGAGCCGCTCGACCTTGCCGTCGAGCTCGCCCGTGTGCCCCGGCCGGATGTCGGCCTTGAGCACGAGCGACACCCGCGTCCCGAACGGTGCGACGGCTTCGGTGGCACGCTTCACGACGTCCATGACCTCGTCCCACTCCCCCTCGACCTCCGTGAACATCGAGGAGGTGCGGTTCGGCAGCCCGCTCTCGCGGACGACCCGCACGGCGGCGGCGACGGCGTCGTGCACGGAGCCGTCCTCGGTTGCGGCAGGACCACCGGACGGTGCGACGGAGAACGCGACGATCATGCGCCCATCCTGCCCCGCGGACGCGCCGAACGCGCCACGGCCGACGACGAGCCACCCGACGACGAGCCGCCCGCCGCAGACGCACCCGACGACGAGCCACCCGCCGACGACGCACCCGTCGACGAGCCGCCGTCGGACGGACGCCCCGGGGACGAGGCGCCCGCCCCGAGCCGCACCAGCCCGACGATCCCCCACACGAGCAGGACGACCTCGAGCACGTTCCGGAGCGTCAGCACCACGAGGATCCACGGCTGCACGGTGAGCACCTGGTCGTAGTACCCCGGGTAGACCAGCTGCGTGAGGAACGCCGTCGGCAGCGCGAGCAGCGCGATCGGCAGGAACCGCCGCGCACTCGCCCGCCCGGCGACGAGCCCCCAGACGACGGGGACCGCGAACCACCCGATGTACTGCGGCGACCCGACCTTGTTCGTCGCGATCAGCGCGGCGACGAACACGAGTGCGAGCACCGGCGCGGCCTGCGCCCGGGAGGCTCCACGCCGGACAGCGACGAGCGCGAGGACCACGCCGACGAGCACGACGAGCGCCATGAGCGGAGTGGACACCGCCGCCGCCGCGTGCGTGCCGGCACCGGACACCTCGAACGTCAGGATCTCGCGGTCGTAGTACACGGCGGCTCCGGGCACGCGGAGCGCCGCCGCCCACATGAACGGCGTCGCGAGCGGTGACTCGATCTGGAGCGCGCGGCCGCTCTGCTCCCCGACGAACGAGAACAGGTACGCCGCGCCGCCGTAGAGCACGTCGACGAGCACGATGAGCGCGGTGGTCACGAGCGCGCCGGCGACCACGCCCCGACGGTGTCCGCGACGGAGCAGCACGAGGACGCCGACGAGCGCGGCGGGCCACACCTTCGTCCACGCCGCGAGGGTGAACAGCACCGAGGCGACGGCGGGCCTCGACACCACGAAGGCCACCCCGGCGAGCGCGAGGACCGTCGCGACGGTGTCGATGCGTCCGAGCCCGATCGGTCCGAGGGCGAGCAGGAAGACGAGCCACCACCAGACGACCCGGACGCGTACGGTGCCGATCGCGGCCCGGAAGCGCCAGAGCAGCACGCAGACGACGGCGTCGAGCAGCACCATCAGGACCAGCCACCCCGTGCCGATCGACGCGACACCGCCGAGCGCGGCCGCGGCCATCGGGACGATCGCGAGGATCGGGTACACCCACGCCTCGTCGATGCCGACCCAGAAGTGCGTCTGCTGGCCGGTCTCGATCCAGCGGCGGTACGTGATCGTCACGTCGCCGAGGGGCAGGTTGCCGGAGGTCGTCGTCAGCCACCACAGCAGGGCGTGCACGGCGACGAAGGCCGCCCCGAACAGGACGGGCT
The DNA here is from genome assembly GCF_051548005.1 of Curtobacterium flaccumfaciens. Classification (GTDB taxonomy): domain Bacteria; phylum Actinomycetota; class Actinomycetes; order Actinomycetales; family Microbacteriaceae; genus Curtobacterium. Next base: position 13,208 of record NZ_JBPUGH010000093.1, read on the forward strand.
CGACCCAGGTTCTCCGCTGCACCGGACGAGCGTACCGACCCGCCCGTGTCGGAACGCCGACAGGGTGTCGGAGGTGACCGGAGGACGGCCGGGAGGCGCGGTGCGGGCCCGACCCGTGCCTCTCGGCCGTCAGGTGGGTGCGTCACCGCCGCGGGACGACCCGCCCGCTGTCGCGCGACGACCGCGACGTCGTCCGGTCACGGCGCCGCGCGACGCTAGCTCGCGTCGCCGTCGACCGCGAGGTCGCGCACGACGCCGCTCAGCTGTTCGATCAGGCCGGTGATCGGGAAGGGTCCGCCGCGCGAGGCGCGGCGCGCCGCGAGCCCGTGCACCACGGCCGCCGTCGCGGCGAGGTGGGCCAGGTCGGACGGTGTCAGGG
>NZ_JBPUGH010000094.1:0-13520 GCF_051548005.1 Curtobacterium flaccumfaciens
GGCCGAGGGCGTGCTGCTCGGCGGTTCCGGCATCATCGACGTCGACTCGATCGCACGACTCGGCGGGGCGTACTCCGCCCGGGCCGCGACGAGCGGGGGCGGCACCACGAGCCAGCCGCTCGACCTCACCGCCGTGAACGCGCTCGGGGTGCGGCTCGGGAACAACGTCGACCTGCTCGGCTCGAACGGCATCCTGACGCTCGGCGTGGACGGGCAGTACGCGCGGAGCTCGGCGACCGGAGCGACCGCCTCGGCGGGGCTCCTGACCGACGACGGCGCGATCGGGGTGGGATCGGGGACCGGTACGAACGCGGCGACGCTGGACCTGCGTCCGCTGCTGTCCCGCGTCGGTGCCGACACCTCGGTGCTCTCGACCGGACGCCTGCAGGTCGGCGCGCTCGCGTCGACGATCACGGCGACGCGTGGGGCGAGCGTGACGACGTCGAGCGACTACCGGATCGCCAGCGCACGGCTCGACCTCACGAGCCCCGCGGTCGCCGGGCTGAGCACGTCGCTCCGGAGCGACCTCCGGTCGTTCTCGACCACGGTGAACACGACCGTCGGCGCGAACGGTGCGTTCTCCGGTGTCACGACCGGCTTGACGGCCGAACTCCAGCGCCTCCTGCGCACCACCGCGCTCGGCGCACTCGTGACCGTCGACGGCACCACGGTCAAGGCGTCGGTGAACCTCAACTTCGACGACACCCTCACGCAGGTGCTCGCCCAGCCCCTGACCGACGGCGCGGTGACGATCACCCCGTCGACCGGCGCGATCACCGTCGACCTCGACGAGCTCACGGCGCTCAACGGCCAGCCGGCGAACACACCGGTCCTGACGGACGCGGCGGTGGCGTCGATCAACCAGAGCATCGCCACGATCCTCGGGACCCAGCTGCCGACGGCGCTGCGGACGGCCGTGGTGAACACGATCAACTCGACCGCCGTCCGGATCGACGTCGCGGCGAACGTCCGCTCCGCGGTCGGGGCCCTCGACCGGATCACCATCCGGGTGGACTCGACCCTCGGGCAGCTCGCCGGCTCCGCCCCCGGCACGCCGACGACGACCGTGACGGGCGGCCCGCTCGGGCTGTCGCTCCTGGGCACGCTCCTCACCCCGGCGATCACCTCGCTCGTGGTCCCGGCGGCGCAGACGCTCGTCCGACCGCTCGTGACCGGCACCGCACTCGACGACCTCGGGACCGCACTGCGGGCCACGACGACCGCGGTCGCGCGGACGCTCGCACCGGTCGTGCTGCTCCTCCGCCAGGTCGTCGACCTCACGGTGAACGCGCAGGACACGAGCACCGGCTTCCGCGACGGCCGCGGCGACGACACCGGCGCCCGGAGCGTGCACGCCCTCCGGCTGTCCGTCCTGCCCGGCGCGGACGTGGCGACGGTCGACCTCGCGACCTCGACCGTCCGGGCCGCGGCCTTCGCGACGCCGACGATCACCGCGCCGACCGCGGGGCAGCAGTTCACCGTGCCCAGCGCGGCCTCGACGCGCAGCATCACGGTGAGCGGCGCGGGCGAACCCGGCGCGACGATCCGCGTCGACCTCGGCGGTGGCCGCACCGGTACCGCGACCGTCGCGGCGAACGGCACGTGGACGACGTCGGTCGCGAACGTGCCGACCGGCGAGTACACGGCCACCGCGACGCAGACCGTCGGGGGCACGGCCGCGGGCACGGTCACGCAGCGCTTCACCGTCGTGGCACAGCAGCCGCTCGTGGTCACGACGCCCACCGCCGGCCGGACGTTCACGATCGCGGGGACCTCGACCACGGTGACGCTCACCGGCACGGCGACGCCCGGCGCGCGCGTCGACGTCGACCTCGGTGGCGGTCGCACGGGGACGGCGACCGTCGCCGCCGACGGGTCCTGGAGCGTCCCGGTGGCGGACCTGCCGACCGGTAGCTGGACCGCCAGCGTGACCCAGACCGTCGGGGACTCGACGTCAGCACCCGTCACCCGGTCCTTCCGCGTCGTGCAGGCAGCCGACCTGACGGTCACGTCACCGAGCGCGGGGCAGGACCTCCCGCTCGTCGGCACCACCCGCCAGGTCGTCCTGTCCGGGACGGCGCAGCCCGGGGCCACGGTCGACGTCGACCTCGGCGACGGCCTCGCGGCGTCGACGACGGCTGCGGCGGACGGGTCGTGGTCGGCGACCGTACCGGACGTGCCGGCCGGCTCGTACGACGCAGCCGTGACCCAGACGATCGGCGGGTCGACGAGCGAGCCGGTGCGTCGCGCGTTCACCGTCACGGCCGCCGAGCGGTTGAGGATCACCGCACCCGCGGACGGCAGCACGATCCGTGTGGCCGACCCGACGTCGACCACACCCGTGACGGTCCGCGGCACCGCGGCCCCGGGAGCCCGGGTGTCGGTCTCGATCGGCGGAGCGTTCGCGGCGACGACGACCGCGGACGACGACGGGCGCTGGAGCGCCACCTTCGCGGGCGTTCCCGTGGGGGAGCGCACCGCTGCCGCGACCCAGACGGTCGCCGGCACGACGTCGGACCCCGTGACGAGCGACTTCGCCGTCGTGGCGGGCGAACCCCTCGTGCTGACCGCGCCCGGGGCCGGTGCCGTGCTGACGGTCCTCACCGTCGACGACACGACCGACGTCCGCGTCACCGGCACCGCGCAGCCCGGCGCCACCGTGGACGTCTCCGTCGGCTCGGGGCTCACGGCCAGCACGACCGCCGATGACGAGGGCGACTGGACCCTCACCGTGGCCGGGGTGCCGGTCGGGACCCGCACGCTCAGTGCCACGCAGACGATCGGCGACACCACCTCGCCGGTGGTCACGAGGACCCTCACGGTCCGGGCCGCCGCAGCACTGACCGTGACGACGCCGACGCAGGACAGCAGCACCACCGTCGCCACCGCCGACTCGACGATCGCCGTCAGGGTCTCCGGTACGGCCGAGCCCGACGCCGACGTGGACGTCCGGCTCGACGGCGGCGCGGCGGTGGCCACGACCGCGGGTGACGACGGCACCTGGTCGGTGACCCTGCCCGGCGTCGACGTCGACGTCCACACCGTGCGGGTCACGCAGACCGTCGGCGGCGCCACGTCCGGCCCCGTCGACCGCGACTTCGAGGTCGTGGCCGGCGCCCCGGTCGCCATCGACACACCGGTCGCCGGCTCGGAGATCGCGTCCGGCCCCGGTGGCTCGGCTCCGGTCGTCGCCACCGGCACCGCCGAACCCGGCGCCACCGTCACGGTCCGCTTCGACGACGGCGACCCGATCGAGGTCACCGCTGGCCCGGACGGCCGCTGGACCGCACCGGCGACGGGCAGCGTCCGGCTCGACACCGACGACCACACCGTCACCGCGGTCGTGACCGTGAACGGCACGCGGGGCGACACCGTCGTTCGTGCCTTCTCGGTCGTTCCCGGGACGGCCATCACGATCGAGACCCCGCCCGTCGGCACGCGCATCGTCGTCGTCGACGAGGACGCCCGGGCGACGGTCCCGATCACCGGTACGGCCGAACCCGGTGCCGCGGTGTCGGTCTCCGTCGACGGCGGAACGGCCTTCACGACGACGGCCGATCCGACCAGCGGCGCGTGGACCGTCACCGCGGCCGGCATCGCACCGACCGGCACGCACACCGTGAACGCGACGCAGACCGTCGGCAGCGTGAGCACGAGCGCGTTCCCGACCACGTTCCGGGTCGTCACGGCCGCGCCCGTCCGGATCACCGCACCGACGACCGACCCGATCCGCGTCGCGGGCGAGGACGTCACGCGCGACGTGCGCGTCACGGGCACGGCGCAGCCCGGCGCGACGGTCACCCTGTCGGTGCCCGAGCAGGACGACCGCACCACGACCGCCGCTGCCGACGGGTCCTGGTCGGTGACCCTGCGGGACCTCGGCGTCGGTGCGTACGACGTGTCGGTCACCCAGGAGGTCGCGGGCGCGACGTCCACGCCGGCGGAGCGGACGGTCACGCTCGAGGCCGCCGACCCCGTGACGATCACGTCGCCGGGAGCCGGGATCCTGTCCGTGCCGGACGCCGGGGACTCCCGTCCGGTGACGGTCGTCGGCACCGCCGACCCCGGTGCCCCGGTGCGGGTGACCCTCGCCGACGCGGAGCTGACCACCACCGCGGACGGCGACGGCGACTGGACCGTCGTCTTCACCGCCGTTCCGGAGGGCGACCACCCGCTCGTCGCGACCCAGACCGTGGGCGGCACCACCGCCTCCAGTCCGGAGCAGACCGTCCGGGTGCGCGCAGCCGTGCCGATCGCGATCACCGAGCCCGCGGTCGACACGACGGTCACCGTCGCGGACGCCACCGGGACCGTCGACCTGACCACGAGCGGGACGGCGCAGCCGGACACGGAGGTGACCGTCCGGCTCTCCACGGGGGCGTCGGCGACGGTGACGAGCACCGCTGACGGTGACTGGTCGCACACGTTCACGGACGTGCCGGTCGGGGACCACCGTGTCACGGCGACGCAGTCGGTGGGCGGGCAGCAGTCCGCGCCGGTGACCGTCGACGTGACGGTCGCCGCCGGTGCTCCCCTCGTCGTCCGGACCCCGGCCGAGGTCACGACCGTCACGGTCGCGGACGATGACGCGACGACCGACGTCGACTTCGCCGGCACCGGCGCGCCCGGTGCCGAGGTGACCGTGGACCTCGGTGGCGACCGCACCGCCACGGCCACCGTGCGGCAGGACGGCACGTGGGACACCACCGTCGAGGACGTCCCCGTGGGATCGTCCACGGCGTCGGTGACGCAGTCGATCGGCGGCACCACGAGCGCCGCCGTCGAACGGTCCGTCTCGGTCGTGGCCGCGGCAGCGCTCACGATCCGGCAGCCCTCGGACCCCGTCACGGTCGCCGGGCCGGACGCGACCACGACGGTCACCGTCGCGGGCGACGCCCAGCCGGGCGCCATCGTCGAACTCACCGTCGACGACCGCGACCCGGTGCGGGCGACGGCGGGCACGGACGGGTCGTGGAGCATCGACGTCCCGGACCTGGCCGTCGCGATGCACACGGTCAGCGTCACGCAGACGGTCGGCGGCTCCACCTCGACCACACCGGTCGAGCGCGACGTCGTCGTCGTGGCCGGTGACCCGGTGACGGTGACGGAGCCGACGGCGGGGCAGGACTACACCGTCGCCGGCCCGGACGCCACCACCACGGTCGACGTCGCCGGGACCGCCGAGCCCGGCGCCACCGTCGTGGTCGACCTCGGCGGCGGCCGCAGCGAGTCCACCGCGGCGGACGCCGACGGCGACTGGTCGGTCTCGGTGCCGGACGTGCCGGCGGGGGACCCGACCACGGTCCGGGTGACGCAGCGGATCGGCGACACCGTCTCCGAGCCGGTCGAGGTCCGGGTGCGCGTCACGGTCGCGGACCCGATCACGATCGCCACACCGGGCGACGGGACCGAGGTCCGGGTCGCGCAGCCGGACTCGCGGGTCGCTGTCACGGCGGCCGGTGCTGCCGAGGCGGACGCCGTCGTCCGCGTGACCATCGACGGCGGGGACCCGGTCACGACGACGGCGACGGGCGGCACCTGGAGCGTCGGCCTCGGGACGGTCGGCACCGGCGAGCACACCGTGCGCGCCACCCAGACGATCGGAGCGTCCACCTCGCCCGCGGTCACGAGCACGTTCACCGTCACCGCCGGTCGCGCGCTCACGCTGACCAGCCCGACAGCCGACGCCACGGTCACGGTGCCGAACGGCACGACGTCCACCGACGTCCCCGTGTCCGGCACGGGCGACCCCGGTGCGACCGTCCGGCTCGTCGCCGACGACGGCGCGCCCGTGGAGGTCCTCGTGGACGGCGACGGCCGCTGGTCCACGACCCTCCCGGGCGTGGAGCCGGGCGACCACACGATCGAGGTGCGGCAGGTCGTCGGCGGCACGGTGTCGACGCCGATCGACCGCGCGTACACCGTCGAGGTCGCACCGGCCGAGGCCATCGTCGTGACCGCCCCCGCCGAGGGCACGGTCCACCGCGTGCTCGGCGGGTCCACGACGGTCACCGTGGCCGGCACCGCGGCCCCGCGAGCGGCGGTGAGCGTCCGTGTCGACGGCGGCGACCCGGTCACCACGACCGCGGACGCGGACGGCGACTGGTCGGTCGACGTGCCGTCGGTCGGCACCGGCGACCACACGATCGCGGCGTCGCAGCGCGTCGGCTCGGAGTCGTCGTCCGCACCGGCGGTCGGCTTCACCGTCCAGGCCGCGAGCGGCGTCGACGTGCGGACGCCCGTCGACGGCCAGGTGTTCACGGTCCCGAGCGGGACCGCGGACGTGCCGGTCTCCGGCACCGCAGAACCCGGCGCGCGCGTCACCGTGGACATCGACGGGCGCACACGGACGACCCTCGCCGGCGGTGACGGGTCCTGGACCGTCACGGTGCCGGGGGTGCCCGCGGGCGACCACACCGTCGCGGTCACCGAGACCGTCGGTGGCGTCACCTCGCGGCCGGTCACGGTCGGCGTCACCGTGGTGGTCGCGCAGCCCACGGGCATCACGATCACCAGCCCGACGCCCGGTCAGCTCATCCCCGCGACGGGCACGGGCGACTCCGGTTCGTTCACCGTCCGCGGGACCGCGACGCCCCGCGCACTCGTCGTCGTCACCCTGTCCGACGGGCAGTCGCGCACGACGACCGCGGACGTCACGGGTGCCTGGAGCGTGACCTTCGACCGCGTGCCGGAGGGCGAGTGGACGATCCGCGCGACCGAGAGCGTGAACGGGGTCGCCACCGCGGCCGAGCCGGTCGCGGTCGTGGTCGCCGCCGTGGACCCGCTCGCGATCACGGCGCCGACGCCCGGGACGCACCAGCAGGCGAACGGGGCCGGGTACACCGACTGGCGGGTGACCGGGACGGCCGAGCCCGGTGCGACGGTCACCCTGTCGGTCGACGGTGGATCGCCGGTCACGGTCACCGCCGGGGCCGACGGGGCCTGGAGCGTCGTCCTGCGGCTCCTCGTCGGCACGCACACGATCAGCGTCGTGCAGACGGTCGCGGGTGCGACGTCGGCGGCGCAGACCGTGACGGTCGTGGTCGACGGGGCGCCTCCCGTGCCGAGTGACCCGGGTGACCCGGGTACACCAGGTACACCGGGCACGCCGGGCACGCCGGGTACGCCGGGTACGCCGGGAGCTCCGGGTGCTCCGGGTGCTCCGGGTGCTCCGGACATGCCCGGCACCCCGGGGGCTCCGGCGGCGCCCGGCAGCGGCAGCGGAGTCGGGTCGGGCGGCGGACTCGCCTTCACCGGGACCGACGTGGCACCCCTCGCGAGCGCGGCGGCAGGCCTGGTGGTGCTCGGGTTCCTGCTCCTCGGCCTGTCCCGACTCGCCCGCGGGGTGCGTCGCCGCAGGGGCTGACGCCGGTCGCGGCGCGACCAGGAGACGGACTGGAGGCACGGTGCACGCCCGCACCGTGCCTCCCGTCCGTCGATCGGTCGGGTCCTGTGGAGACGGCTGGTGGTGTCGGCGGTGCCGACTACCCTTGGTCGCGTGGTCACCGCCCTGTATCGCCGTTACCGGCCCGAGAACTTCGCCGAGCTGATCGGGCAGTCCCAGGTCACCGATCCGCTGCGCACCGCGCTGCGGACCAACCGGGTCAACCACGCCTACCTCTTCAGCGGCCCCCGCGGGTGCGGCAAGACGACCTCGGCGCGCATCCTCGCGCGTTGCCTCAACTGTGCCGAGGGGCCGACCGACACGCCGTGCGGCGTGTGCCCGAGCTGCGTCGAGCTCGCCCGCGGCGGCGGTGGCTCGCTCGACGTGATCGAGATCGACGCGGCGAGCCACAACGGCGTCGACGACGCGCGCGACCTCCGCGACCGTGCGGTGTTCGCCCCCGCCCGCGACCGCTACAAGATCTTCATCCTCGACGAGGCCCACATGGTCACGCCGCAGGGCTTCAACGCCCTGCTGAAGCTCGTCGAGGAGCCGCCGGAGCACGTCATGTTCATCTTCGCGACCACCGAGCCCGAGAAGGTCATCGGCACCATCCGGTCGCGGACCCACCACTACCCGTTCCGACTCGTGCCGCCCGCGGCGATGCTCGAGTACGTCGAGCAGCTCTGCCAACAGGAGTCCGTGTCGGTGGCCCCCGGCGTGCTGCCGCTCGTCGTCCGGGCCGGCGGGGGATCGGTCCGCGACACCCTGTCGCTGCTCGACCAGCTCATCGCGGGCAGCGAGGACGGTGCGATCGCGTACGAGCGCGCCGTCGCGCTGCTCGGCTACACCGACGCCGCGCTGCTCGACGACGTCGTGGACGCGCTCGCGGTGGCCGACCCGGCGTCCGCGTTCGCCGCGGTGGACCGCGTGGTGCAGACCGGGCAGGACCCGCGGCGCTTCGTCGAGGACCTGCTCGAGCGTCTCCGTGACCTCATCGTCGTCGCCGCCACGAACGAGAGCGCGGCCGCCGTGCTCCGCGGGGTCTCGCCGGAAGAGCTCGACACGATGACCCGGCAGGCCGGCGTGTTCGGCGCCACCGGGCTCTCCCGGGCGGCCGACATCGCGAACCGGGCGCTCACCGAGATGACCGGCGCGACCTCGCCCCGCCTGCACCTCGAGCTGATGACGGCGCGCATCCTCGTGCCCGAGAGCGACGACACCCAGCGCGGTGCCCTCGCCCGGGTCGAGCGGCTCGAACGACGCATCGGTGTCGGTGACGCCGGTGGGCACCAGGCCGAGCCGGTCCGGTCGGCTCCGACCGGGTCCGCTGTCGACGCGTCGCGTACCGCAGCAGCGGCTGCGTCGCGCCCCGCTGGACCCGCCGCTCCGAGCGCCGCCGCTCCGAGGGTCCCTGCTCAGGACGTCTCTGCCCAGGACGTCTCTGTCCAGGACGTCTCTGTCCAGGCCCCTGCCGCCCGGACCACGGCGCCCGCCGCCCGGGCCACCGCTCCGACCGCGAACGACGCCGGCTCGTCCGACCGTCCGGCCGACGCCGCTCCCGCCCCGGTCGCCCCCGGGGCAGCAGCCCGTGACGCCGCCGCGTCGTGGGCTGCTGCGGTGCCGAGTGCTCCGACCCCGGAGCCCGCGCCCACGGCGGAGTCCGAGCGACCCTCGGCCCCGGTGAGCTCCTCGTCGACCGGGCAGGGGACCGCCGTCGGCGACGAGCCCGCGATCCAGCCCGTCGGCGTCGTCGGGTTCCAGCAGATGCGCGATGCCTGGCCGCAGGTCGTCGAGCACGTGCAGCGCGCCAAGCGATCGGCGTGGTCCGTCGTCGTGACCGCCCAGGTCACGGCGCTGCGGGACGACGTCCTCACGCTGACGTTCCCGAGCCAGCAGGACGTCGCGTCGTTCAAGGAGATGTCCGACCCGTCGGCGAGCGTGAGCGAACTGCTCCGTGCCGCCATCGTCGACGTGCTCGGCATCCGCGTGAAGTTCGTCGCCCGAGGCCCGGCGGCGGCAGGCACCCAGCAGCGTCCTGCGCCCGAGCAGCAGCCGCAGCCGCAGCAGCAGCCGCAGCAGCGTTCGGCGCCCGAGCAGCAGGCGCAGCCGCAGCGGGCGCAGCCGCAGCGTCCGGCGCCCGAGCAGCAGGAGCGACGCCCCCAGCCGCAGCAGCGTCCGGTGGTCGAGCAACAGCAGGAGCCGCAGCGAGACCGCCGTCCTCAGCAGCAGGATCGGCAGCCCGAGCCGGCGCAGCAGCCGGCCGAGCCGAGTGCGCCCGTCACGGAGTGGGCGGTCGCCGCGATCCCCACCACGGACCCGACCGCAGGTGCCGTCCCCGAGTCGGTCCAACCGACCTGGGGCGCACCGTTCGGGCAGACCGACCCGAACGAGTCCGTGGCGCCGGCGGAACCGCAGCGTCCGGCCGACCCCGCGGCCGACGCGGCGCTCGCCGCGCAGCTCCGCCCCGCGTCGTCCTTCTCGGCGCCGGGTCGCGCCGCGTCCTCGTCTGCCGCGAGCGCCGAGCCAGCCGAGTCCGCCACGACCGACGAACCCGCCACGACCGGCGACTCCGCCACCGCTGCCGAGCCGGCCCCGGCCGCTGCGACCGCCACGAGCACCGCACCGTCGACCCCGGTCGCGGCGCCGTCGACGGAGGTCCCGGTGGACGACTACCCGCTCGACGACGAACCGTACGACGACGGCGCGCCCTTCCCCGACCCGGGGTACGGCCGACCGAACGCCGCACGGCCGCAACAGGAGCAGCAGGCGCGCCCGCAGCAGCAGGCAGGCCAGCAGCAGGTACGTCAGCAGCAGGCAGGCCCGCAGCAGGCAGGCTCGCAGCAGACAACCCGTACCGCTCCCACTACCACTCCTGCTCCGCAGATCCGTCGCACCGCCGTCGCCGGCCGCTACGGCGAGGCCGTCGTCCGCGAGATCCTCGGTGCGCAGTTCATCGAGGAGACCGCCCTCCACGAGGACGGTGCCTGATGTACGACGGCATCGTCCAGGACCTCATCGACGAGTTCGGCCGCCTCCCCGGCATCGGCCCGAAGTCGGCGCAGCGCATCGCGTTCCACATCCTCCAGACCGAGTCGTTCGACCCGACGCGCCTGTCCGAGCTCCTCGCCGAGGTCAAGGAGAAGGTCCGGTTCTGCGAGGTCTGCGGCAACGTCACGGAGAACGTGCGCTGCAGCATCTGCCGTGACCCGCGGCGCTCCCCGAGCGTCATCTGCGTCGTGGAGGAGGCGAAGGACGTCGCGGCGATCGAGCGGACGCGGGAGTTCCGCGGGCTGTACCACGTGCTCGGCGGTGCGATCAGCCCGATCGACGGCGTCGGACCGGACGACCTCCGGATCCAGCAGCTGATGACGCGACTGGCGGACGGCACCGTGGACGAGGTCATCATCGCCACCGACCCGAACCTCGAGGGCGAGGCGACCGCGACGTACCTCAGCCGCCTGCTCGTGCCGATGGGGATCCGGACCACCCGACTGGCGTCCGGCCTCCCCGTCGGCGGCGACCTCGAGTACGCGGACGAGGTCACGCTCGGTCGCGCCTTCGAGGGCCGGCGCCTCGTGGGCGGCTGACCCCTCCGGCCGACGCCGACGCAGGATCGTTGCGTCGGGGACCGTCCCGACGCAACATCCCCGGAACACCCTCTACGATTGTCGGAACCGCGCGCTCCGCGCGTCCGCCCCGTCCCCAGGAGTACCTACCCGTGGCCTTGATCGTGCAGAAGTTCGGTGGATCGTCCGTCGCGGACGCCGAGAGCATCAAGCGCGTGGCGAAGCGGATCGTCCAGACGAAGAAGGCCGGCAACGACGTCGTCGTGGCCGTGTCCGCGATGGGCGACACGACCGACGAGCTCGTCGACCTCGCGCACTCGGTGACGCCGATCCCGGCCGGCCGTGAGCTCGACATGCTCCTCACGGCGGGGGAGCGCATCTCGATGGCGCTCCTCGCGATGGCGATCAAGAGCCTCGGCGTCGAAGCGTCGTCGTACACGGGCAGCCAGGCCGGCATGCTGACCGACGCCCAGCACGGCAAGGCGCGCATCGTCGACGTCACCCCGAAGCGCGTGCGTGAGGCCCTCGACGCCGGACACGTCGCGATCGTCGCCGGTTTCCAGGGCTTCAACCGCACGACGGGCGAGATCACGACACTCGGTCGTGGTGGTTCCGACACGACCGCCGTCGCCCTCGCGGCCGCCCTCGACGCGGACGTCTGCGAGATCTACACCGACGTCGACGGCATCTTCACCGCCGACCCCCGCGTGGTCCCGCGCGCCCGGAAGGTCGACCGCATCACCAGTGAGGAGATGCTCGAGCTCGCGGCGTCCGGCGCGAAGGTCCTCTACATCCGTGCCGTCGAGTACGCCCGTCGGCACGGCGTCACCCTGCACGTCCGCTCGTCGTTCTCCAACGCCGAGGGCACCATCGTCTACAACCCTGCAGAGGGGGAAACCGTGGAAGAACCGATCATCACCGGCATCGCCGGAGACCTCTCCGAGGGCAAGATCACCGTCGTCGGCGTGCCCGACACCCCCGGCAAGGCCGCCGAGATCTTCACGATCGTGGCCCGCGCCGGAGCGAACATTGACATGATCGTGCAGAACGTGTCCGAGGCCGTCACCGGCCGCACGGACATCTCGTTCACCCTCCCGAAGGACCAGGGCCAGGGCGTCCTCACCGCGCTCGAGGTCGCGAAGGCGGACATCGGGTACGAGAGCATCCAGTACGACGACCAGATCGGCAAGCTGGCGCTCGTCGGCGCCGGCATGCGCACGAACGCCGGCGTCTCCGCGCAGCTGTTCCGGGCCCTGCACGAGGCCTCGATCAACATCGAGATGATCTCGACGTCGGAGATCCGGATCTCGGTCGTCACCCGGGCCGACACCCTCAACGACGCCGTGCGTGTCGTGCACGAGGCGTTCGGCCTCGACGGCGAGACCGAGGCCGTCGTCTACGCCGGCACCGGCCGCTGAGCCGGCAGATCGACCAGGAGCACTACATGAGCAACCCCACCGTCGCCGTCGTCGGCGCCACCGGTCAGGTCGGCGCGGTCATGCGTCGCCTGCTCGAGGAACGCGCGTTCCCCGCCGACCGCGTCCGCTTCTTCGCGAGCGCCCGCTCGGCCGGCACCACGCTCCCGTTCCGAGGCGAGCACATCGTCGTCGAGGACTCGGAGACCGCGGACCCGTCGGGCATCGACATCGCGCTGTTCTCGGCGGGCGCCACGGCATCTCGCGCCCTCGCGCCGAAGTTCGCCGCGGCCGGTGCCGTCGTGGTGGACAACTCCAGTGCCTGGCGCATGGACCCGGACGTCCCGCTCGTCGTCAGCGAGGTCAACCCGCACGCGATCGACGACGCCCCGAAGGGCATCATCGCGAACCCGAACTGCACGACGATGGCGATCATGCCCGTGCTGAAGGTCCTCGATGCCGAAGCAGGGCTCCGTCGCCTCGTCGCGACGACCTACCAGGCCGTCTCGGGCTCCGGGCTCGCCGGGGTCGAGGAGCTGCTCGGTCAGGCGCGCGCGGCGCTCGAGCAGGACACCGCCCAGCTCACCCACGACGGCACCGCGGTGACGTTCCCCGAGCCGGTCAAGTACGTGCGCCCGATCGCGTTCGACGTGGTGCCCCTCGCCGGGAGCATCGTCGAGGACGGCCTCGGCGAGACCGACGAGGAGAAGAAGCTCCGCAACGAGAGCCGCAAGATCCTCGAGCTGCCCGACCTCCTCGTCGCCGGTACGTGCGTCCGCGTCCCGGTGTTCACCGGCCACTCCATCTCGGTGAACGCGGAGTTCGACCGGCCGCTGTCACCCGAGCGCGCGACGGAGATCCTCGCGAGCGCGCCGGGCGTGGAGCTGTCGGACGTGCCGACGCCGCTGCAGGCGGCGGGGCAGGACCCGTCGTTCGTCGGCCGCATCCGCGCCGACCAGTCCGCGCCGGAGGGGCACGGCCTGGCACTGTTCGTCAGCAACGACAACCTCCGGAAGGGCGCCGCGCTCAACGCGGTGCAGATCGCCGAGGCGATCGTCGCGCGTCGCGCGGTCACCGCGTAGCGACCGCCGCTCCGGACGCCACCACGGGCCGGACGCCACCGCGAGTCGGACGGGAGGCGCGGTGCGGGTC
>NZ_JBPUGH010000095.1:0-13381 GCF_051548005.1 Curtobacterium flaccumfaciens
CGCGATGCGCGAGCGGGCCTTCCCTGTCACGTTCGTGTGGGCCGAGCGACCGGTTCTGCCCGCTCGGCTCCACGTCGACGGCGTGTTCTGCCCGTCGACTACGCGGCGCGACGGCGCCGGGCGACCTCCCACAGGGTGACGCTCGCCGCGATGCCCGCGTTGAGCGACTCGGTCGCCGACGAGATCGGGATGGAGACGATCGCGTCGCAGGTCTCGGTGACGAGGCGCGACAGGCCCTTGCCCTCGGAACCGACCACGATCACGATCGGGCGGTCGGCGAGCTCGAGGCCGTCGAGCTCCACGTCCCCGTCACCGTCGAGGCCGAGGACGAAGAGGCCCATCGACTTGAGCGACTTCAGGGTCTGCGTCAGGTTCGGGGCCATCGCGACCGGGGTGCGGGCTGCGGCACCGGCGGAGGTCTTCCACGCCGACGCGGTCACGCCCACCGAGCGACGCTGCGGCACGATGACCCCGTGCCCGCCGAACGCCGCGGTCGACCGGATGATCGCACCGAGGTTACGCGGGTCGGTGATGCCGTCGAGCGCCACCATGAGCGGCACCTCGTCCTTGGCGAACGCCCGCTCGACGACGTCCTCGGACACGGCGTACTCGTACGCGGGGACCTTGAGCGCGACGCCCTGGTGGACGCTGTCGTGGCCGGTGATGCGGTCGAGCTCGGGGCGCATGAGCTCGATGATCGGCACGCCGCGGTGGTTGGCGAGCGCGAGGATCTCCTTCACGCGGTCGTCGACCTCGATGCGGGACGCGATGTAGAGCGTCGTCGAGGGCGTCTTCGTGCGGAGGGCCTCGAGCACGGAGTTCCGCCCCGTGACCAGCTCGGAGTCGTCGCTCTTCCGCTGCGGCGGACGGCCGGACCGCTGCTGCGGGGCGCTCGACGCACCGTGACGACCACGGGCGGCCTCGAGCCGCTCCTTGGCCGCCTTGCGCTTGCCTGCGGGGTGGTACGGGCGGTCCTCGGCCTTCGGCGTGGGCTTCCGGCCCTCGAGCGCCTGCGCGCCCTGGCCGCCGGAGCCTACCTGCTTGTTGCCCTTGCGGCCCGACCGGACGGCGCCCGGACGGCCCTTCTTGCTCCCGGAAACGTTCTTCATGCTCAGCTCCTGTTCGGCACGGCCGTGGTCAGGCGATGCTCCAGCGTGTACCCGCTGCGGTGTCCTCGATGGTGATGCCCGCGGCGGCGAGGTCGTCACGCACGCGGTCGGCCGTCGCGAAGTCCCGTGCGGCCCGGGCGTCGGCACGCTCCTGCACGAGGCGTTCGACGAGGGCTGCGAGCGGGGCGGCCGAGGTGTCCTGACCGCCGCTCGACCAGTGGGCCGCTCGCGGGTCGATGCCGAGCACCTCCACCATCGCGGCCACCTGATGGTACGCGAGACCGAGCCCGTCCGCATCGTCCGCGTCGAGGGCGGCGTTCCCGGCACGCACCGTCTCGTGCAGCACGCCGAGGGCCTGCGGCACCGAGAGGTCGTCGTCCATCGCCTCGGCGAAGGCCTCCGGGACGGCCGGCGCGTCGTGGAGCTGCACGCCCTCGAGCCGCGGAGCGGCACGGGACAGGAAGCCGGCGATGCGGTCGTACGCCGCCTCCGCCTCGGCCAAGGACCCGTCGTGGTGGTCGATCGACGAGCGGTAGTGCGCGGCACCGAGGAAGTACCGGACGACCTCGGGACGGGCCGCTGCGAGGAAGTCGGCCGCGAAGATCGAGTTGCCGAGCGACTTCGACATCTTCTGACCGTCGACGGTCACGAGGCCGTTGTGCAACCAGTACGTCGCGAACGGGTCGCCCGCCGCGGTCGACTGCGCGAGCTCGTTCTCGTGGTGCGGGAACCGGAGGTCGAGCCCGCCGCCGTGGATGTCGAACGCCGGACCGAGGTACCGACGGCTCATCGCCGAGCACTCGATGTGCCAGCCCGGACGGCCGGGACCCCAGGGGCTGTCCCACACCGCGGTGTCGGGCTCGCCGTCCTTCCGGCCCTTCCAGAGCGCGAAGTCCCGCGGGTCGCGCTTGCCGCGGGGGTCGGCGTCGGCGGCGTCGACCATGTCCTCGCGACGCTGCCGGGTGAGCGCGCCGTAGGACGCCCAGCTGCCGGTGTCGAAGTAGACGTCGCCGGAGCCGTCCTGCGCGGCGTAGGCGTGCCCGCGCTCGATGAGGCGCTCGATGATCTCGTGCATCTGCGGCACGCTCGCCGTCGCCCGGGGCTCGTACGTCGGCGGCAGGATCCCGAGCGCACGGTAGGCCGCGGTGAACTCCAACTCGACGCGGTAGGCCCGGGCGAACCACTCCTCGTCGGTGCCGGCGGCAAGGTCGAGCACCTTGTCGTCGATGTCCGTGACGTTCCGGACGAGCGTCACCCGGTAGCCGCGGTACGTGAGCCACCGACGCCAAATGTCGTAGACGAGCGCGGAGCGGAGGTGCCCGATGTGCGGCGACGACTGCACCGTCGGGCCACAGACGTAGACGCTCACGTGTCCGTCGACCAGGGGCACGAGGTCGACGACGGCTGCGGCGCGGGAGTCGTGGAGGCGAACGGTCACGCCCCCAAGCCTAGGACGCCGGTGTGTCGCGGTCCGTCAGGCCTGCCGGACGACGGCGGTCGCGATCGCCGCGAGCCCCTCGCCCCGACCGGTGAAGCCGAGACCGTCGGTGGTCGTGCCGGACACCGCCACGGGAGCCCCGACGACGGCGGCCAGGGCGTCCTGCATCTCGGTCCGCCGTGACCCGATCCTCGGCCGGTTGCCGATCACCTGGACCGTGACCGACGCCGGCGCCAACCCGGCGGACGCGAGCAGCTCGACCGCGCCCCGCACGAAGACGTCCCCGGCCGCGCCGGCGTACCGCGGGTCGGAGGTGCCGAAGCGCCCGCCGATGTCGCCGAGCCCGCCGGCGGAGAGCAGCGCGTCGCAGACCGCGTGCGCCACCGCGTCCCCGTCGCTGTGCCCGGAGAGACCCGGCTCCCCCGGGAAGTCCAGCAGTCCGACGCGGCACGGCGAGGCCGCGTCGAACGCGTGCACGTCGACCCCGAGGCCGATCCGCACGCCGAACCCGTCCGCTCCGGACCGCGCGCGGACGACCGACTCGGCACGGCGGAGGTCCCACGCCGTCGTGATCTTGAACGCGTCCGCGTCGCCCGGGACCGAGCGGACCGTCCGTCCCGCGGCCTGGAACACGCCGGCGTCGTCGGTCTCCGACCGGCCGGAAACGGCGTAGGCCTGCCGGAGCGCCGCGAGCGGGAACCCCTGCGGCGTCTGCACCCCGACGAGCACCGACCGGTCGACGGTCTCGAGCACGACGTCGCCGTCCACGCGCTTCACGGTGTCCACGACCGGCAGCGCCGGGACGACCCCGTCACCCGACGCGGCGACTGCGCCGAAGACCCGCTCGAACTGAGCAGCGGGCGTCAGGCAGCGCGCCGCGTCGTGCACCAGCACGGCGTCGACGGAGTCCGGCAGCGCTGCCAGACCGGCCTGGACCGACGCGTGGCGATCCGTGCCTCCCGGGACGACCGCGGTGTACGCGACCGCCGCTCCGGCGACCGAGGCGACCACCTGCCGGCACTCGTCGAGCCGGTCGGCGGGGGCGACCACCACCACCAGTGTCGGCGGACCGAGGGTGAAGAGCGGCTCGAGGGCCCGCGCGAGCATGAGCGACCCGGCCACCGGGACGAACGCCTTGGCCGTACCGATGCCGAGGCGCGTGCCGGAACCGGCCGCGACGACGACGACCGCCCTGCTCACCCCGGAGGGGAGCAGAGCGGTCGCAGTGGTGTCCAGTGCTTCGGACGCGCTAGGAGGCGAGGACCTCGTCGAGGACGGTCGATGCCTTGTCCTCGTCGGTCTTCTCGGCCAGCGCGAGCTCGGAGATCAGGATCTGCCGGGCCTTCGCGAGCATGCGCTTCTCACCGGCGGAGAGCCCGCGGTCCTGGTCGCGGCGCCAGAGGTCGCGCACGACCTCGGAGACCTTGATGACGTCGCCGGAGGCGAGCTTCTCGAGGTTCGCCTTGTACCGGCGGGACCAGTTGGTGGGTTCCTCGGTGAACGGTGCCCGGAGGACCTCGAACACCTTGTCGAGTCCTTCCTTGCCGATCACGTCGCGCACGCCGACCAGGTCGACGTTGTCCGCCGGCACCTCGATCGTCAGGTCACCCTGCGTCACACGCAGCTTCAGGTAGACCTTTTCCTCGCCCTTGATGACGCGCGTCTTCACTTCAGAGATGGTTGCCGCCCCGTGATGGGGGTAGACCACGGTCTCGCCGACCTCGAATTGCATGTATCAGGCTCCGTTCCGAGACACCCAGTTTACCACAAGGGGTGTTCGGGTAAGGGTGCCCTGGGCACTCGCCCTCCCAGGTGATCGCTAGGATGGGGTCGGACCGTCCGGTCCCCAAACGTGATCTTCCGGAGGAATCTCTTGCGAGCTCGGGTACTCGTGTCCGTCGCCGTTGCGGCAACCATCGCGATCGGCGCCACCGGGTGCGCGTTCGTCTCGCCGGTCGGGACGGCGGAGATCCAGCAGGTCACCGACGGCACGAACGCCAAGACGGGTTCGATCGACATCCGGAACGCGCTGCTCATCTCCGACGACGGCGAGAGCGCCCGCTTCATCGGCACGTTCGTGAACAGCTCCGACTCGAAGAACGTCACGCTCTCGATCGAGGTCGGTGGCGACACGGAGACGATCGACGTCCCGAAGAACTCCCGCGTGGACCTCGCCGCATCCGACTCCGGCGCGACGCCGACCCCGGGCACCGAGACGAACGGCGACGGCACGCAGGGCTCCACCGCTGCCGCGGGTACGGACGTCGTGTTCGACCAGGCCGACGCGAAGCCCGGTTCGCTCGTCAAGGTGTACTTCTCGTACTCGGGCGCCGAGGGCGTCTCGCTGAACGTGCCGGTCCTGACCACGGCGCAGGAGGAGTACGCGACCCTCGCACCGACCTCGGCGCCGAGCGCGACGACGGAGCCCTCCGACTCCGCGACCTCGCGCAGCACCGACGAGCCGTCGGGCGACGCGACGACCGAGGCCCCGATCAACCCGTAGCGCACAGCGCACAGCGCCCGTCACGCGGCGCGACCGCCTGGAGGCGCGGTGCCGGTCCCCGAGACCGGCACCGCGCCTCCAGTGCGTTGCGACACTGCCGCGGGGCGGGCGCCCGCCGGAGCCAGGTTCCGGACACCGCACCGCGCTCGTCCGTGGTGTCGTGGGCGGAACCCGGTTCCGACGGCGGGGTGACGCGCGGGGCGACGCGCGGGGCGGAGACGCGCCCTCCGCGTGACGCGCGGCGCTACGCCTCGATGCGGTACCCGAGGCCGCGGACCGTCACGAGGACCTCCGGCGCGCTCGGCACCCGCTCGATCTTCGACCGCAGCCGCTTGATGTGGACGTCGAGGGTCTTCGTGTCGCCGAAGTAGTCGGAGCCCCACACCCGGTCGATGAGCTGGCCGCGGGTGAGCACCCGACCGGCGTTGCGGAGGAGCAGCTCGAGGAGCTCGAACTCCTTGAGGGGCATCGGCGTCTCCGAGCCGTCGACCGACACCGTGTGGCGCTCGACGTCCATCCGGATCCCGCCGACCTGCAGGATGCCCGAGTCCCCCGGGTCGTCCTCGGTCCGGCGACGGAGCACGGCACGGATGCGGGCGAGGAGCTCCCGGGTCGAGTAGGGCTTCGTCACGTAGTCGTCGGCGCCCAGCTCGAGCCCGACGACGATGTCCACCTCGGAGTCCTTCGCCGTCAGCATGATGATCGGCGCGTTCGACCGCGTACGGATCTGCCGGCAGACCTCCGTGCCGGAGAGCCCCGGCAGCATGAGGTCGAGCAGCACGAGGTCGGGGTTCTCGCTGTCGAACTTCGACAGCGCCGTCACGCCGTCGGCGGCGACGGAGGTCTCGTACCCCTCGCGCTGCAGCAGGAACTCCAGGGGCTCGCTCAGGGCCGGCTCGTCGTCGACGATGAGGATCTTGGTCACGATGGCTGCTCTTCCAGTTGCTCTTCGAGTGCGGTGGTCAGGTCGGTGTCCGCCTCGGGCAGGCGGATGGTGAAGGTCGAGCCCTTGCCGGGCTGCGACCAGACGCGCACGTCGCCGCCGTGGTTGCCGACGACGTGCTTGACGATGGCGAGTCCGAGCCCGGTGCCGCCGGTGGCCCGCGAGCGCGCGGGGTCCACCCGGTAGAACCGCTCGAACACGCGGTCGAGGTCGGCCTCGGGGATGCCGACGCCCTGGTCGGTGACGGCGATCTCGACGAAGCCCTTCGTGCTCCGGACGCCGACACCGACGCGGGTGTGGTCGGGCGAGTACTTCACCGCGTTGGCGATGAGGTTCGACACCGCGACCTGCAGCAGGCCGGGGTCGCCCATCACCCGCAGCTTGGTCTTCTTCGCGCG
Source organism: Curtobacterium flaccumfaciens (assembly GCF_051548005.1). Lineage (GTDB taxonomy): Bacteria > Actinomycetota > Actinomycetes > Actinomycetales > Microbacteriaceae > Curtobacterium. Next base: position 6,392 of record NZ_JBPUGH010000095.1, read on the forward strand.
GACGATGTCGATGTCGCGCGCGCGGGCCACGATCTCGTTGGCGTCGACGGCGGCCTGCACGATGCGGTCGATCGACGTCTCCTCGCTCGACTCGAGCGCGTCGACCGACTGCAGGCGGGACAGCTCGATGATGTCCTTCGTGAGGGCACCGAGCCGCTCGGACTCGGTGACGAGCTGCGCAGCGAACTTCCGCACGTGCTCGGGTTCGTCCGCCGCGGCCACGAGGGTCTCGGACAGCAGGCCGATGGCGCCGATCGGGGTCTTCAGCTCGTGCGAGATGTTCGCCACGAAGTCACGCCGGACCTCGTCGATGCGCCGGCTCTCGGTGAGGTCGTCGGCCGTGACGAGCACGTACCGGTTGCCGAGCTGCGCCGCGCGGAAGCTCAGGTAGCCGATGAGCTCGCCGTGCCGGCCGCGGGGCAGCTCCATGTCCTCCGAACCCATCTCGCCGCTCGCGCGGACGCGGTCGACGAGATCGCGGAGTTCCGTGTGCACGAGCCGCCGACGCACGACGAGTCCGACCGTGAGCGCCTGCGGCGAGGCGGCCACGACCGTGTTCGAGGGGTCGACGACCACGGCGGGGTTGTGCATGGTGGCGATCACCGCGGCGACACCGTCCGGGAGCGTCCGCTCCGCGACGTCGGCCGCACGAGCCGTGCGCTCGGCGGTGATGATCAGCACCACGACGCCCGCGCCGAACACCCCGCCGAGGAGCATCGACAGTGGCACGAGCCACGCGTTGTCCATGCCGTCAGTGTAGGGATGGTCACACCCGGTTCGGACGCCGTTCACCGTCGTCCGGCGCGGTTCCGGGCCGGTCCGCAGCAACGTTCAGCCGCAGGTCACCATCCGTTCACCTGCGCTGACGACACTCGACCGGTACCGCAGAGAGAGGCACATCCCCCATGCGCGAAGTCTTCCAGCAGGAACTCCAGGACGTCCAGGAGCGACTGACCGAGATCGCCGGGCTCGTCGAGTCCGCCATCACCCGGGCCACCCAGGCCTTCAGCGAGTCCGACGTCGCCCTCGCCGAAGAGGTCATCGCCGACGACGCGAAGATCGACGAGGCCGCGAACGAGCTCGACGAGGTCGCCATCGACATCCTCGCCCGCCAGGCACCCGTCGCCCGCGACCTCCGCGTCGTCGTCACCGCGCTCCGGGTCAGCTCCTCGCTCGAGCGGATGGGCGACATGGCCGAGCACATCGCGCAGCTCGCCCGGCAGCGCTTCCCCGAGAAGGTCGTGCCGAAGGGCCTGCGCGGCACCTTCAAGAAGATGGGTGCGCACGACGTCGCGATGGCGCAGAAGCTCACGCGGCTGCTCGCCACCGAGGACATCGCGCTCTCGGCGGAGATCCGCGACGAGGACGACGCCGTCGACGAGCTGCACGCGAGCGTCTTCGACTTCGTGCTCGGCGAGACCTGGAAGGGCAACCCGATCGACACCGTCGACGCGACCCTCGCCTCGCGGTACCACGAGCGCTTCGCCGACCACGCGGTGTCGATCGCGAAGAAGGTCGAGTACCTGGCGACCGGCGACTGGGCCGGCGCAGCCTCGGTGACGACCTCCCCCGCCTGACGCGCGCTTTTGCGGTCTTCCCGCTCTGACGGGAGGATCGTGGCATGGCTCAGGTCGCGATCGTCGTCAACGGGATGCCCGGTTCGGGCAAGAGCACGGTGGGAGCTGCCCTCGCCGAGGTGCTCGGCTGCCCCTTCCTGTCGAAGGACCGCATCAAGGAGCCGCTGGCGGACATCGCCGGTCCGATGATCGCCTCGCGCGACCTCGGCGCGATCGCCATGGACACGATGTGGTCGATGGCGCGGGCCGTCGAGAACGGGGTCGTCCTCGACGCCGTCTGGCTGCCGTCACGTGACCGCGACCTCCTGGAGGCCGGGCTCGCCTCCGCCGGGTCGCCGCGCGCCGTCGAGGTGTGGTGCGACGTCGACCGGGCCACCGCCGACGAGCGGCTGCGGGAACGCTACGAGCCCGGCACGCTCCCGGTGCGGCACGACGTGCACGGCGACCTCACGGACGTCATCGCCTTCTGGGACGAGCACGCGGCCACGGCCGGACCGATCGCGTTGCCCGGCGTCCCCGTCGTCCGGGTGGACACCGCGAAGCCGTACGACGTGGGTGCGCTGGTGCAGGAGATCGCGTCGCACTTCGTCTGAGCAGTCGCTCCCGGAGCTGGCACGGACACGCGAACGCCCCGCCGGTGATCGGCGGGGCGTTCCTCGTGGTGCTCGGTGCTACTTCTTCGCGCCCTGCGCGGCGACGGCAGCGGCACCGGCCGCGGCGGCCTCGGGGTCGAGGTAGTACGAGGGCTTCGTCGGACGGAAGTCGTCGTCGAGCTCGTACACGAGCGGGATGCCCGTCGGGATGTTGAGCCCGGCGATGTCGTCGTCCGAGATGCCGTCGAGGTGCTTCACGAGCGCGCGCAGCGAGTTGCCGTGTGCCGTGACGAGCACCGTCTTGCCCGCGCCGAGGTCCTTCGTGATGTCCGACTCCCAGTACGGCAGCAGGCGGTCGATCACGAGCTTGAGCGACTCGGTCTTCGGCAGTTGGTCGCCGAGGCCGGCGTAGCGGCGGTCCCCGGCCTGCGACCACTCGGCGTCGTCGGCGATGGGGGGCGGCGGGACGTCGAACGACCGACGCCACTCCATGAACTGCTGCTCGCCGTACTGCTCGAGCGTCTGGGCCTTGTCCTTGCCCTGCAGGTCGCCGTAGTGCCGCTCGTTGAGACGCCAGTCGCGCTTCACGGGGAGCCAGGCGAGGTCGGCCTCGAGCAGGGCGATGTCGGCCGTCTGGATCGCACGGGTGAGCAGCGAGGTGTACAGGACGTCCGGGACGATGCCCGACTCGGCGATGAGCTCGCCGGCGCGCTTCGCCTCCTTCTCGCCCAGCTCGCTGAGTCGGACGTCGACCCAACCGGTGAACAGGTTCTTCTGGTTCCAGTCACTGTTGCCGTGACGGAGCAGGACGAGCGTGGAGGTCATGCGCCCGAGTCTACCGAGCGGGTACGCCTCGGTAGCCTGGGGTCCATGCCCATCGGGAACGTGACGCGCGGGACGACCGGGTACAACCGGCTCCGCCGCGTCGACCGGTGGATCGCCGCACTCCCGGTCCTCCGCCGGACGTCGGACCCGCTCGTCGCCGATGTCGGCTACGGTGCCCGCCCGACGACGACGCTCGAGATGCGCGACCGGCTCGCCCGCGTCCGTCCGGACGTCGAGGTGACCGGCATCGAGATCGAGCCCGAGCGGGTTGCCCGGGCGAACGCCGGCACGCGGGACGGCGTGACCTTCCGGCTCGGGGGCTTCGAGACCCCGACGCCCGGCGGCCGGCGTCCGGCGGTCATCCGGGCGTTCAACGTGCTGCGGCAGTACGACGAATCGGCCGTGGTCGCCTCCTGGCGGATCATGCAGGACCGTCTGCAGCCCGGCGGTGCGCTCGTCGAGGGCACCTGCAACGAGGTCGGGCGGGTGGCGTCCTGGGTGACGCTCGACGACGTCGCCCCGCGGACCTTCACGGTGTCGCTGCGCCTCGCGGGCCTCGACGTGCCGAGCATCGTGGCGGAACGGCTCCCGAAGGCCCTGATCCACCGGAACGTGCCGGGTGAGCGCGTCCACGACTTCCTCCGCGACCTCGACCTGGCGTGGGCGGTCGCGGCGCCGCTCGGCACGTACGGGCCGCGGCAGCGGTGGCTCGCGGCCGTCGGCGGCATGCGGGACCGAGGCTGGCCGGTGCTCCACGGGGTCTCGCGCTGGCGCCTCGGCGAGCTCACCGTCTCGTGGGAGGCCGTGGCCCCGGCCGGCTGAGGACGGTGCGCGCGCTAGGAGCGGCGGACGGCTCCGAGGCGGGGCAGCCGCGGCACGTTCGCCGTGGCTCCGGCGCCCGGGGGCACGATCACCTGCTGCGCCGCGGTCACGACCACTTCGTCGGCGAGCAGCGTCAGCGTCGCGTCGGGGTCGAGGGACCGCTTCACGACCGCGAGCCCGATCGGCCCGAGCTCGTGGTGCACGGCCGAGGCGGCGAGTCGCCCGACCTCCTTCTCGTCGAGCAGCACGGGCGTGCCGGGGGCGGGGAGCACGGCGTCGGAGCCGTCGAGGTGCAGCAGGACCGCACGACGCGGCGGGTGCCCGAGGTTGTGGACCTTGGCGACCGTCTCCTGCCCGCGGTAGCAGCCCTTCGACAGGTGCACGGCGGAGCGGAGCCAGTCGAGTTCGTGCGGGATCGTCCGCTCGTCGACGTCCGACAGCGCGGGGCGCCAGGCGGCGATCCGCAGGGCCTCGTACGCAAGGAGCCCCGCGGCGGCGACGTCCGACGCGGCGATCGCGGCCGCGGTGCCGGGGGCGACCACGGCGATGCGGAGGGTCCAGTCGGAGGCGGGGTGTGCCTCCAGGGCGGCGTAGCCCCACCCACCGGGCGCGACCTCGCTCCACGGGTCGACCCACTCGACCGCGGCGTCCGCGGGGCCGACGGCCCCGGCGAACCGGCCGAGCGTGACGAAGTCCGCCGACCGGTCGGTGACCTCGACACGCAGCATGAACCGCATCGAGTCGAGCCACCCCGCGAGCGGGGCTGCGTCGTCCGGCTCGGTGAGCAGCCAGGTGGTCTCGCCGTCGTCGACGACGCGGGCGGCGTGCTCCACACGACCCGACGCGTCGAGCACGAGGGTCTCGGTGGAGACGCCGGGCCGGAGGCCGGTCAGGAGCTGCGAGGTGATCGAGTTCAGCCAGGACAGCCGGTCCGGGCCCGTGACCGTGACGACGCCGAGCCCGAGTTCGACGACCGCACGACCGCGCTCGAGCAGCCGCTGCTCGCCGAGCGGGTTGCCGTAGTGCGCGGCGACCCCGCGGTCGCCCGCGACGAATCCCGGACGCGACGCGAACGGCGTCGTCATCAGTCGACCTTCGCGAGCTGCCCCGAGGCGTGCGAGGTGAGTTCCTGTCCGAGTGCGGCGATGTCCCACGCCCAGAACAGCTTGCCCTCGACCAGGCCGTACAGGCGCGTCGCCGCCGTGTAGTCCTTCGCGTTCGGCGAGCGCATCACGGCGTCGGTCGCGAGGTCGATCCGGCCCTTGCGGACGCGGCCGACGTAGAGCTCGTTGACGCCGGTCGGGTGCACGATCGCGGCCTCGACGTCGAAACCGTCCGTCGCGTTCCGCAGGGTCTCGACGCTCTGGGTCGTGCCGAACGGGGTCGGTCCGTCACCGAGCAGCATCGCGGGACCGCGGTCACCGGGCTCGTGCGGTCGATCGAGCCGCCAGTAGCCCATCTCGGCAGCGAGCGGGGTGTGCTCGTCGTCGAGCAGCCACGTCGTGGACGAGTAGTTGAGGTAGGGCAGGCCGTCGTGGCTGAAGCTCACGCGCTGACCGAAGTCGTACTTCCGCGGTTCGTCCTCGTCGCCGACGGGGTACTCGACGACGCCGGTGCCCTCCCAGACGCCGACGAGCCAGGACAGCGGGACGAGTTCGGGCGCGAGACCCTCCGGCAGTTCGATCAACGCTGACCCTTGAACAGCTTCACGATCACGGTCACCGAGACGAACGCGATCGCGAGCGACGCCAGGCCGAGGAGGCCCACGTAGAAGAGCTCGAGCGCAAGCAGCGAATCCATGCCCCGAGTCTACGCGGACCGGCTCAACGCGCCAGGAGCACCACGGCGGTGACGAGCACGACGACGAAGGCCCCCGACGACGCGATGCTGATCCGTTCGACCAGTCCGTCCTTCGTCGCGGTGATGAGCTGGAGGACGAAGCTGACGAGGACGCAGAGCACGAAGACGAGGAGCAGCCACGCGAAGGAGTCCTTCTGCGCGAGCGTGATCACGAGGACGGCGCCGACGACCGCGAGCAGCCACACGGGGAGCACGGACGTCAGCTTGAGGCGACGCTGGTCGGCGGGCGGCACGGGCTCGGTCACGCGCCCCATCATGACAGGCGCGACGAGGACCGTCCGCCCGCGCGGCAGCCCGAGGCTGCGCGCTGGCGCGCCCGCCCGCACCGTCCGCCCGGACGGCGGGGGACATCCCGAGCATCACTAGGATGTGTCCACGACGTCCCCCACGCCCTGGAGGTCCTGTGGCCCAGCTCCTGGTACTCACATCGGCCGCGCCCGGCGACGTCCTGCCGAGCCTCGGTCTCCTGAGCCACCGGATCCGCCACGTCCCCGCCGAGGCCGCACAGCTCGTGAACGCGCCCCAGAGCGACCTCGTGTTCGTCGACGCCCGGGTCGACCTCGTCGGCGCGAAGGCGCTCTGCAAGATCCTCGTGACGAGCGGCTCGCCGACCCCCATCGTCCTCGTCGTCACCGAGGGCGGTCTCACGGCGGTGAACAGCGAGTGGAACGTCGACGACGTGGTGCTCGAGACCGCCGGCCCGGCAGAGGTGGACGCGCGCATCCGGCTCGCGGCCGGTCGCGCGGCCAAGCAGCCCGCGAGCACGAAGATCCAGGCCTCCGGCGTCGTCATCGACGAGGCCAGCTACTCCGCGAAGGTCCGGGGTCGGCCGCTCGACCTCACCTTCAAGGAGTTCGAGCTCCTCCGGTTCTTCGCGACGCACCCCTCCCGGGTGTTCACGCGCGAGCAGCTGCTCAGCGAGGTCTGGGGCTACGACTACTTCGGCGGCACCCGCACGGTCGACGTGCACGTCCGACGACTGCGCGCCAAGCTCGGCGACCTCGAGTCGCTCATCGGCACGGTCCGGAACGTCGGTTACCGGTTCAACGTCTACGAGGACGAGGCCGAGCGGCTGGCCGGGCAGTGACCGTCGCGCTCGACGCCTTCACGGCGGAGGGCGAGCCGCGGCCGTTCTCCGACCAGACCCTGGTCGACGTGCGGGCGGGGCGTGCCACCGTCATCGGCGACGAGCAGGGCGTCGCCGTGGTGCGCGACGGTGAGCTCGAGCTGGCGGTCCGCCGGGAGGCCCGTGGCCGCGGACTCGGGACGGCCCTCGTCACGCAGGCGCTCGCGCTGGACGGCGGGGCCGCCCC
>NZ_JBPUGH010000096.1:0-13258 GCF_051548005.1 Curtobacterium flaccumfaciens
TCGACGGCGGCGGACGCGTACGCCGGCACGACGACGCAGGCCTACAACGTGACCATCAAGGGTGGCTGCTCGGCGAACAACGGGTCGAGCGTCGTGGGGTGGGGGTACCTGCCGGTCGGGACCCTCGGCGTGACGTGCGTCTGGTACGACCAGAACGGTGTCGCCAAGGAGGCCGACCAGCGGTACAACACGAAGTACTCGTGGAGCACCGCCTCGACGTGCTCCGGGACCCGCTACGACGTGCAGGCCGTCGCGACGCACGAGTGGGGGCACCTGTACGGCCTCGGCCACGTGGCGACCGGCACCGGCCAGGTCATGGAGCCGTCGATGGGCCCGTGTGCTCTCGGGTCCCGGACGCTCGGCCGTGGTGACATGGTCGGCATCGCAGCGAAGTACTGACCGCGCTCGTCGGCCGACCGTCACGGCCGCCCAGTCGCGTCCTGGTTGAGTCGGGAGCATGGCAGTGCCCCCGTCCGTCACGGTCGTCGTCCCCGTGCTCGACGACGCGGAGCACCTGCGTGCGTGCCTGGCCGCCGTGCTGCGCCAGACCCGATCGGCGGACGAGGTCGTCGTCGTCGACAACGGCAGCACCGACGACAGCGTCCGGGTGGCGCTCGAGGCCGGAGCACGGGTCGTGCACGAGCTCCGGCGCGGCATCGCCTCGGCTGCGAGCACCGGGTACGACGCGGCCACCGGCGACGTCGTCGCCCGGATCGACGCCGACACGATCGTGCCGGACGACTGGCTGGAACGCGCGCTGCCGTGGTTCGACGACCCGCTCGTCACCGCGGTCACCGGACCGGGCGAGTTCCGCGACCTCGGGCCGGTCGCCTCGGCGTTCTGGCGGACGATGTACATGCGCGCCTACTTCGCGACCATGACCGCCGCCCTCGGACGCCCGCCGCTGTACGGCTCGAACGCCCTGTTCCGCCGATCGGCCTGGCGCGCGGTGCGGCACCGCGTGCACCGCGACGACCCACGGGTGCACGACGACGTCGACCTCTCGCTGCAGTTCGACCCTCGGTGGCGGACCGTGCTCGACCGGACGCTCGTCGTCACCGTGTCGGGCAGCCCGGTCCGAGACCCGCGGGGCCTGCTCCGACGGACACTCAAGGCCCAGCACACCCTGGTGGCGTCGGGGCTCCGCGCCGTGCCGCCAGGGCGACTGCTGCGACGCTTCCGGCACGAGACCCTCCCGGTACCGACCGGCCCCGTGCCCGCCCGACGGGGCACCGAGGCCTCCTCGGCCCCGGAGCCCGCCGCCGAGGTCCCCGCGTGACCGACGCCCCCGACCTGCACTGCACGACCCTCAACGTGCGACGCCCGGTCCCGCACCTGCGCCGCGACCACGCGGACGCCTGGGGCAACCGCCGTGGGGCGCTCGCCGCGTTCCTCGACGCCGAACGACCGACGGTCCTGGCCGTCCAGGAGGCCGTCCCCGCTCAGCTCGACACCGTGAGCGCAACGCTCGGTCCGCGCTGGACGGCCGTCGTCGCCGCCCGCAGCCGCGCCCGTGACGCCGAACACGTCGGACTCTTCCTCGACGCCGAGCGACTGCGCGTGGTCGACCGCCGCACGACGGCGCTGTCACGACGACCGGACCGGATCGGCTCGCGGTCCTGGGGCAGCCTCTTCCCGCGGATCGCCGTCACCGCGGTGGTCGACGACCTCGCCACCGGGGTGCGCTTCACCGCGATCGCGACCCACCTCGATCCGTTCTCCCCCCTCGCGCTCCGGAACGGCGCCCGGCTCGTCGGCAGCCTCGCCCGCGGCGCCGGGACCCCCGTGGTGGCGATGGCGGACTGGAACGCGTCCGAGCGGTCCGGGGTCGCCCGCGCGCTCGGAGCTGCCGGTCTCGTCGACACGTGGGACCTCGCCGAGGTGCACGACTCCCCCGCGGTCGGCACGTACACGAACCACCGCTCGCCCCGACCCGGCGGCGCGCGCCTCGACCGCGTCCTGGTGCGCGAGGGCGACAGCGGCGGCGCGGACGTCCGCGCTCGCGTACGGTCCGCGGCGATCACCACGGGCCCGCCCGGTGGTCCGGCGTTCTCGGACCACGCGGCCGTCTCCGCCGTCCTCCGCTGGGAGGCCGTGTGACCACCCGCGCCCTGCTCCGGACCCTCGGACCGACCTTCCTCCGGCCACCACGCGGAGCCGAGTGGGCGGCCGACGTCGTCCGGGTGCTCGTCGCACTGAGCGTGCCGGTCGCGGGCATCGGGTGGGGAGCGATCGACCTCGCCGTCGCCATGCTCGCGCTCCTCGGGGCCGTGGTGCCGCGGATGCTCGGGCTCCGACCCGCGTTCGACCTCGCCGTCGGGGTGCTCTCCTCCGTCGCCGCGTGGAGCAGCACGCTCGACTGGTACACGACGGTGCCCGGGTGGGACAAGGCCGTGCACGTCGTGCTCGTGGGACTGCTCGGCGTCCTCCTGTGCCTGATCGCGTCCGACCTGGGCGTGCTGCAGGACGTGCGGACGCTGTCGGTCGCCGCCCTCGTCGTGGTCTGCGGAGCGGCCGGCCTCGCGATCGGCGATGTGTGGGAGATCGGCGAGTGGGTCGGGCACACGTACCTCGACGCGTCGATCTTCGTCGGGTACGACGACACGATCGGCGACCTGGCGGCCGACTTCGTCGGCGCGCTCGCGGGCGGGGCACTGCTCCGGTGGGCAGCGTCGGACCGGCGCGTGGTCCAGCCCGGGGACCGCCCTACGATCGTGGGATGACCGACCGCCGCACCGATCCTTCGGCGGACGCCGTCCACCGGCCGGGAGGCCCGTGGCGGGGCTGCACCGTGCCTCCCGTCCGCCTCCTGGTCACCCCGTGAACCGCACCGACCGGCTCTACGCGCTGGTGGAGGCACTCCGCGCGGTCGCGCCGCGACCGCTGAGCGCCCGCCGCCTCGCGGAACGGTTCGAGGTGAGTGTCCGCACCGTCGAGCGCGACCTCTCCGCCCTGCAGCAGGCGGGTGTGCCGATCTGGGCCGAGCCGGGCCGGACCGGCGGCTACTGCCTCGATCGTGCGCACACCCTCGCGCCGCTCGGCCTGACCGTGGACGAGGCGCTCGCCGTCACCGTCGGTCTCGGCGCCCTCGCGACCGGGCCGTTCCGCGACGCCGCCGCGAGCGCCCTCGGGAAGGTGCACGCCGCGACCCGCGACGAGCGGCTCGCGGAGTCACTCGCCGTCGCCCGGCGGATCGCGTTCCTCGAACCCGAGGACGACACCCCGGCGGGCGACGTCGTGACCGCGGCACTGCGCGACGGCGAGGTCCTCCGGCTCCGCTACCGCGACCGGGACGACGAGCCGAGCGACCGCGAGGTCGAGCCCCTCGGCTACGTCGTCCGCGACGGCGTCTGGTACCTCGTCGCCTGGTGCCGGCTGCGGCGTGCCGTGCGCGCCTTCCGTGCCGGGCGGATCGAGTCGCTCGACCCCACGGGTGAGCACGCGCCACCGCGACCGTTCCGGGCAGACGATCTCGACATCCCGCACGGGGTCACCCGGCACGCGGTCGAGGACTGACCGCGCTGCCCGTCGCGCCGTCGGGAATCACCGACAGGACGGTGTCGCGGAGCGCCCCCACACTGCCGACATGGCATTCGCATCGATCCGCATCATCACCGACGACCTCGACCGACTCGTCACCTTCTACGAACAGGTCACCGGCACCACGGCCCACCGACCGGCGCCCGTGTTCGCGGAGTTCCGCGGGGACCACGGTCCCGTGCTCGCGATCGGCTCCACCGCCACCGTGGCGATGCTCGGCGACCGCGCTCCGCGGCCCGGCAGCAACGACTCGGTGCTCGTCGAGTTCGAGGTCGACGACGTGGACGCCGAGTTCGCGCGGCTGCGTGACGTGCTCGACGACGTCGTCCTCGAACCGACGACGATGCCGTGGGGGAACCGCTCGACGCTGTTCCGCGACCCCGACGGCACCGTCGTCAACCTGTTCAGCCGACCGACCGGGGCCTGACCGGCCGGCCGGGCATCACTCCGCCGCGGTCCGCAGGAACGTGGCGATGTCCGTGGACCCGCCGTTGAAGCGGACGGTGTGCCCAGCCGTGGACGGGTCCTCGACGACGTCGGCGACCACGTGCGCGACATCGCCACGGGGAACCTTCGACGACGAGCCGTCCCAGTCGACGCGGCCGGTGGGCTCGTCGTCGGTGAGGGTGCTCGGCGCGACCACGGTCCACGCGAGCCCGGAGTCGCGGAGCACCGCGTCCGCCACGTACTTCGACTGCGCGTACGCGAAGAAGTCGTCGTCCTGGGGCACGCCGTGGTCGAGCACCGATCCGGACCACGACACCATGACGTACCGGTCGACCCCGGCGCGGGCGGCCGCCTGCACGGTCAGCACCGCGGCGTCACGGTCGATCGCGTAGGTGCGGTCGGCGGACCCGCCACCGGCTCCTGCCGACCACACCACGGCGTCGTGCCCGCGGACGAGGTCGGTGAACGACTCGAGGGTCTGCTCCTGGATGTCCGCGACGCGGGGCTCGCCCCCGTGCGCCCGGACCTCGTCCGACTGGTCGGCGTCGCGGATGACGGACGTGACGGTGTGGCCGCGGTCGCTGAGGATCTTCGTCGCGAGGAGCGCGACCTTGCCGTGACCGCCGAAGAGGATGACGTTGCTCATCACCCGGACGGTACCCGGCGGGCCTCCATGCGACTCAGCCGCGCTCGACGACGTCCCGGAGCTGCCGCAGCCCCTTCTCGAAGTCCGGACCCAGGAGCTTCTCGAGCGGGAACACCCGGGTCATGAACGTCCGTGGGCTCTCCATCCGCCAGACGACATCCGTGCCGGAGCCGGACGGGACGAGCTCGAACCGGGAGACGCTGCTCGACCGGAACGGCTTCGTGAAGTCCAGTGCGACGACGACCCCGTCCGGGCCGACCTCGGTGACCCGCATGCTGCCGGCCCCGGCCTTCCGGTTGCCCGACCACGCGTACGTCGCCCCCACGGTCCCCGGTTCGCCGGTGTACTCGCGGTGGAGGTCGGGGTCGGCACCCTCCCACGGTGACCACGCGCGCCACCGGGTGAGGTCCGCGACGTGCGGCAGGACGGCGGCGGGCGGGGCCGCGACGTGCTCCCGCCGCTCCACGGTGATCGTGCTCATGCGCCGATGGTAGGAGCACCGCGGCGCCCGCGGTAGGGGCGCGCGACGGCTGTGGAGAGGCGACACCTCCCAGCACGGGGTGCGTACCGTCACGAGCGGACCACGACGCGTCAGCCAGGAGGAGACACCGATGAGCACCGACCACGAACAGCGAACCCTCGTCCGGACGCTCGCGCTGGGCGTCCTGAGCGGTGGCCGCAGCGCCACGCCCCTCGCCGTGCTCGCGCTGAACCACGACAACGCGAAGCTCTCCGGGGCGTGGCAGGACTGGAAGGTCTTCGCGACGCCGCTGGGCCGCGGACTCCTCGTCGCCGGCGCGGTGGGCGAGCTCATCGGCGACAAGCTCCCCGCGACGCCGAGCCGCATCGGGTTCCCGGCGATCCTCGGACGGGTCGCCTCGGGTGCCCTCGCAGGTGCGGCGCTCGGCACGACCGGTCGCAAGAACCTCGTCGTCGAGGGCGCGATCCTCGGCGGCGTGGGTGCGATCGTCGGCACCTTCGTCGGCTGGGCGGCGCGCAAGGCCGTCGGCGGTGTGACGCACCTGCCGGACCCGGTGGTGGCGCTCGCCGAGGACGCCGCCGTGATCGCCGGCTCCGTGAAGGCCGTCACCGCGGACTGACGCGGCGGTGCCGCGGGCGAGCCGAGTCTCGTGGTGAGCGACGAGTCTGGTGCTGGCGAGCACGAGACTCGTCGTTGTGCGCGAGCCTCGTGATGCCGCGCACACGACCAGCAACCGGACTGGAGGCACGGGGCGGGCCCGCACCGTGCCTCCAGGCCGTCATGTGGTGACCACCTCAGGCGGTTGCAGGCTCCGCCCCGGCCGGTGCCTCCGCACGCCGACGGTGCGCCGGCATGAACGACACCGCCACGAGCAGCACGAGCGCGATGACCGCGATCGACACGAACACCAGGTGCATCGCCGTCATGAGGCCGGGCCCCTCCGGCGCTCCGGCCGCGTTCAGCCGCACGTGCGCATTGACGACCGCGCCGAACACCGCGACGCCGATCGCCGAGCCCATCGAACGCGCGAACATGTTCGTGCCCGTCACCGCTCCGCGCTCGTCGTGAGCAGCCGACGACTGCGCCGCGATCAGGGTCGGGACGGCCGTGAGGCCCATGCCGGCCCCGACGACGAAGCAGAACAGCGCGACGAGCCACACCGACGAGGCCGATCCGAGCACGATCGTCAGCGCCGCGCCGAGCAGCACCAGCGACGACCCGATGAGCGCCGTCACGCGGAAGCCCCAGCGGAGGTAGAACCGGCCGGCCTGCGACGCCGAGATCGGCCACCCGAGCGTCAGCGCCGCGAGGGCGAAGCCGGCGACCAACGCCGACGTGCCGAGGACGTCCTGCGCGTAGATCGGGACGTACGTCGAGAGCCCCATCACGATGACGCCGATCACCAGGGACGCGATCGTGGAGGCCGCCACCACCCGCCGACGCAGGAGTGCGAGCGAGAAGATCGGGTGTTCGGTCCGGAGCTCCACGACGATGAACACCGCGAGGAACACGATCGCGGCGGAGAAGATGCCGATCGAGGCGCCTGAGTCCCACGCCCACGTGGTCCCGCCCTCGAGGAGCCCGAGCAGCAGCGCGGTCGTCCCGAGCGTCAGCAGCACGGCTCCCGGGTGGTCGATGCGCTGCCGGGCCCGGTCCGTCGCGCGCTGTTCCGTGTACGCCCGGACGAGCATGAACGCGGCGACGAGCGCCAGCGGGACGTTGATCCAGAAGATCCAGCGCCAGGCGCCGAGCTCGCTGAACAGCCCTCCCAGCGTCGGGCCGACCACCGACGAGATGCCCCACACCGACGCGAGGTACCCCTGGGTCTTCGCCCGCTCCTCCAGCGTGTAGATGTCGCTCGTGATCGTCATCGAGATCGGCAGCACGGCACCGGCGCCGAGACCCTGCACGACCCGGCCCGCGATGAGCGCCGGCATCGACCAGGCGGCACCGCACAGCACCGATCCGAGCAGGAAGAGCCCGATGCCGACGAGGAGCAGACGCTTCCGGCCGAGCACGTCCGCGAGTCGCCCGTAGATCGGCACCGACACCGCCTGGGCGAGCAGGTACACCGAGAACAGCCACGGGAGCTGCTGGAAGTGTCCGAGGTCCCGAGCGATCGACGTCGACGCGGTGGCGATGATCGTCGAGTCCAGGGCGACCAGCGCGGTCGCGAGCATGAGGGAGAGCAGGATCGGCCCGCGCTCGGAGCGCAGGCCCACACCACCGGATCGTGCAGCCATGCGGGCAGCAAGTCCGTTCCGCGTCGGAACATTCCGCTGCGCAGGGCAGGAGGCCTAGCGTGGCCGTCATGCGCATCGTCGTCATCGGGGCCACCGGCCACATCGGCACCTTCCTCGTCCCGCGTCTCGTCCGGTCCGGCCACGACGTCGTGGTCGTCTCCCGCGGCACCCGTTCGGCCTACGTCGACGCCCCGGAGTGGGAGCGGGTCGAACGGGTCACCGCCGACCGCGAACAGGAGGACCGCGACGGGACCTTCGGGCGCCGCATCGCCGAGCTGCGCGCCGACGCGGTGATCGACCTCGTGTGCTTCACCGTCGACAGCGCCCGCGCGATGCTCGACGCCCTCCGCGGGACGGACACGCACCTCGTGCACTGCGGCTCCATCTGGCGCGCCGGCGTCTCGTACGTGCTGCCGATCACCGAGGAGAACGCGACGCCGCCGTTCGGCGAGTACGGCGAGCAGAAGGACGTGATCGCCCGGTTGTACAAGGAGGAAACCGCATCAGGCGGTGTCGCGACGACCACCCTGCACCCGGGCCACATCAGCGGGCCGGGCTGGGTGCCGATCGGTCCGCTCGGCAACCTCGACACCTCCGTCATCACCCGCCTCTCCGCGGGCGAGCCGGTGGAGGTGCCGGGCTTCGGTGCCGAGTCGATGGCGCACGTGCACGCCGACGACGTCGCGCAGGCGTTCCAGCTCGCGGTCGAGCACCGGGACGCAGCGGTGGGTGAGGACTGCTTCGTCACGGCCCCGACGGCGCTCACCGTCCGCGGGTACGCCCACCTGGTCGCGTCGTGGTTCGGCCAGGAGGCACGGCTCGAGTCCGTGACGTGGGACCGGTTCCGGGAGACCACGGCCCCCGACGACGCCGACGCCAGTCGGCAGCACCTGTCGCGGTCGCAGGTGTTCAGCCTCGACAAGACCCGGCGGGTGCTCGGGTACGAGCCCGCGTACACGGCCGCGGCGACGGTGCTCGACGCGGTGCGGTGGCTCGTCGACAACGGCGAGGTCGAGGTGGCGCGGCCGCTGGTCGTCTGACGGGCGGCCGCGCCAGCGTCAACGACCGAGGTCCTCGCTCCGGAGTGACCTGCTCGCGTCCAAGATCTCGAAGCCGAGGATCTTGTCGTCCGCGTCGTAGTCGATGATGACCCTCGGGATGCCGCCGTCCTCGATCGTCACCTGCCGGACTGCTTCGCCTGGCCCGACGGGCGCTCCGAGCGTGAGGTAGACAGCATCGGCTTCTGCGTCGTACTCGAAGTGCATCTCAACCCCTCGTCACGGTGATGATGTTGCCGGACTTGTTGTCCACCACCACTCGGACCCGATTCTTCCCCGTGCCCTGCGTGAAGACGGACGTTCCCTTGTTCCCAGCGGAACGTTTGCCGTTCTGGACGACCTGCTTGATCAGCGCCTGACTGACTCCGCGTTTTGCCGCCTGGGCGAGCGCATGCCGGGTCAGGTGCGCCATCACGAGCAGCGCTGGGATCCAGAACGGGTCGGCGACGACCGG
Source organism: Curtobacterium flaccumfaciens (assembly GCF_051548005.1). GTDB lineage: Bacteria > Actinomycetota > Actinomycetes > Actinomycetales > Microbacteriaceae > Curtobacterium. The sequence goes on from NZ_JBPUGH010000096.1 coordinate 8,870, forward strand.
GAACCTGGTGCTTGCGTCGGGCTGAACATGCTGAACAAGCGTCGATCCGTCGACCTCGAAGTGCGTGGGCACGGCGTTTCCGGCAGCGTCGACGGCCCATGGTTCTCCGACGATGCCGAGGAGATCGCCATCGGCGTTCCGCACCGTCACGCCACCGTCCTCGAGCGGGATCAGTTCCGTTCCGTCCTCGAAATCGAACGCGAACCGCGCCGGGTCAGTTCCACCGTCGGCGAGGTGCAGCAGCGCGCGCCATGCGCCGTCACCCTGATCCTCGACGGCGAGAGCGCGCGAGCCGTGCGCTGTCGGGTTGTCGATGCCGAGGGCAGCGCTCGCGAGCGGGAGCCGTACTTCGACACTGCCGTCGGGGGACGGTGCCGTCAGGGAGCGGCCATCCAGGGACAGCTGTCCCTCGGGTACCGAGGGCGTGTCGACGTATCCGTCCGGCTGGGCTGCCACGGCGCGTTCGAGGTCGTCGACTCGTGGGTCGATCGGGCTCGGAGCCACGCTGGTGAGGGCGAGTGTGGCGGCAGTGATCATGGCCAGTGGAATCGCGAACATCTTCTCTCTCTCCGTTGAGCTGAGTAGTGGACGCTAAAGTATCAGATTCATCAGACGCGTGCGTGCCTGCGAACTGAGTCCCGCAGCCGGACAGGAGACGTGCTCGAACCGACGGGCGACACGGTCGGGATCGGGGCCAGCGGGTTGATCGATCTGACCCGATCAGTGACCGGCGGTGACGACGAGCCCGCGGCGCCGGTGCACCGCCCACACGGTGAGTGCGAAGCCGAGGAGCACGGCACCACCGACCGTCACCGCCGTCCACCCGCCGACGTTCCAGAGCACCGAGGCCACGGCCGACCCGATCGCACCGCCGACGAAGTTCCCGGTCACGAACGCCGTGTTGAGCCGGCTCCGCGCGGCCGGGTCGATCGCGAAGAGTCGCGTCTGGTTGAGCACGTTCGCCGCCTGCACCCCGACGTCGAGCAGCACGACCGCGACGAGCACGACGACGATCGACCGGGCGCCGAGCCCGGCGACCACGAGTGACACGAGGACGAGGGCGAGCGCTCCACCGGTGACCGGGACGGAGAGGCCCCGGTCGTGGAGTCGTCCGACGCGCTGGGCCGCCACCGCACCGGCGAGCCCGGCCAGCCCGACGAGGCCGATCGCCGAGGTCGAGTACCCGTAGGGCTCGCCGCTCAGCAGGAACGTCAGGGCCGTCCAGAACATCGTGAACACCGCGAACACCGTCGCGCTGATCACCAGCGTGACGCGGACGGAGCGGTGTGCGGCGAGGGCGCGGAACACGGAGGCGATGAGACGTGGGTACGCGACGCGATCGCGGCGCTCGAGCGCGGGCACCGCACGGTGCAGGAGCACCGCGAACACGAGCGCAGCGACCGCGGCGACGACGTAGATCGCACGCCACCCGAAGGCATCCGCGACGAGTCCGCTCACCGTCCGGGACACGAGGATGCCGGTCAGGACGCCCGAGGCGATCGTGCCGACGACCCGGCCCCGCGACGCCGGATCGGCGAGATCGCCGGCGAGCGGGATGAGCAGCTGCCCGGCGACCGTCGTGAGCCCCACGAGTGCGAGGGCGACGAGCAGGACCGCGAACGAAGGGGCGACGGCGGCGAACAGGAGCGCGACGGCCGAGGCGACGAGCACACCGGGGATCAACCGCTTGCGGTCGAGCACGTCGCCGAGCGGCACCACCAGCAGGATGCCGAGGGCGTACCCGACCTGGGTGAGGGTGACGAGCAGACCGGCCAGCGCGGCGGACGTGCCGAGCGACGACACGATGTCGTCGAGCAGGGGCTGCGCCCAGTACAGGTTGCCGACGGCCGCCCCGCCCGCGACGGCGAACAGCAGCGTGCGACCCGGCGTCATCCCGGCCCGGACCTGGTCGGTCACCGGCGGAAGAGCTCGGCGAAGGCAGCCGCGCTCGGAGTGAGCCGGACGGCGGCCTCGGCGCGCACCCGGTCCTCCCGGGCGCGGTCACGGGTCAGCTCGTGGAGCTCCTGCTCCGCCTGCCAGCGGAAGCGGAGGCGTGCCCAGAACGACGCGTCGGCAGCGGTCGTGCGGGGGGTGTCGACGGACGAGGTGTCGGTCATGCGTCGTCCTTCCGGGATAGTGGTCGGTTCCCCACGCTACGAGCGCCGTGCTGTCCGAGACAGGGGCTGGTGACACCCCTCACGGCAGGACCACCTGCGGCGTCACACGAGCGTGCGGGCACGCTCCCCGATGCGTTCCGTCGCAGCCCACGACGCGAGCACCCGGAGGGCGTCGGCGGTGGGGCTGCCCGGGGTCGCCGGGTAGATCGTCAGGGAGAGCCCCGGGTCCTCGGCGAGCTCCAGCGTCTGGAAGTGCAGCTCGAGCGGTCCGACGACCGGGTGCCGGAAGGCCTTGACGCCCGCGTAGTGCCGCCGGACGTCGTGCGACGCCCAGAGGTCCCGGAACCCGTCGCTCCGCATCGACAGCTCCCCGATGAGCGCCGCGAGGTCCTTGTCGTGCGGGCTCCGGCCGGCCTCACGGCGCAGGATCGCGACGTTCGTGTGCGCGGCGCGTTGCCAGTCCGGGTAGAACTCCCGGGCGACCGGGTGCAGGAAGATGAAGCGCGAGAAGTTCATCGGCCGGTCCGGGGAGTCGACCTGGACGGAGTGCATGGCGTACCCGAGGTCGTTCGCCGCGACGATGTCCTGCCGGTTGTTGAGGATCATCGCCGGCGCGTCCGTGATGACGTCGAGCAGGTACTGCAGCTCCGGGCGCACCGCCGCGACCGGGGTGGTCCGCCCGGCCCGCCTCGGGGAGTCGTTCTGGTGCTTCGCGAGGTCCCGGAGGTGTTCGTGCTCGGCCCCGTCGAGCTGCAAGGCTCCGGCGATCGCGTCGAGCACGCTGTCCGAGACGCCCTGGAGGTTCCCCCGCTCGAGTCGGGTGTAGTAGTCGATGCTCACGCCCGCGAGCCGTGCGACCTCCTCCCGCCGGAGTCCCGACACGCGCCGACGCCCGCCGAAGGTCTCGACACCGGCCTGCTCCGGGGTGATGCGGGCGCGGCGGCTCGAGAGGAAGTCGCGGGCTTCGTCACGGTGGTCCATGCCGTCACCGTACTTCCGCGGTCGCGCAGCGTGCGAGGTGCTGCCGGAACCCCTGTTCAGCCGCCGGGCGGCGGTCCGGCGGCGGGCAGGGTGGGGCCGCCTCAGCCCCGGGACAGCGGGACGGAGACGATGCGGTCGTCGTCGTCCTGCGGGTCACCCCGTCCGTCGGTGTTGTTCGTCACGAACCAGAGCACACCCGCCGGGCCCTCGAGCACGGTGCGGATGCGGCCGAAGTCGCCGCCGAACCACTCGGTCGACTGCGACGGGTCCGACACGGGGACCGCCCGGACGGACTCGCCCTGCAGGTTCGCCACGAAGACCGTGTCACCGACCACCGCGAGGCCACTCGGGGACGCGTCGCTCGTGGCCCACTGCTGCACGGGGTCGACGAACCCCTCGCCGGTGCCGCCCTTCCCCTCGAACTCCGGCCAGCCGTGGTTCGAGCCCTTCTCGACGACGTTGAGCTCGTCCCAGGTGTTCTGCCCGAACTCGGCGGCGAACATCGTGCCGTCCGCGGCCCAGCCCATGCCCTGCACGTTGCGGTGCCCGAGGCTCCACACGTACGAGTCCGGGAACGGGTTCGCCGCCGGGACGTCCCCGTCGGACGTCATCCGCAGGATCTTCCCCGCGAGGGAGTCGCGGTCCTGCGCATCGGGTCCGTTGCCGGCGTCCCCCACGCTCGCGTAGAGCATGCCGTCCGGGCCGAACGCGATCCGCCCGCCGTTGTGGATGCCGCTCGACGGCAACCCGTCGAGGATCGTGGTGGCGTCGCCGAGGCCGTACGAGCCCGTGTCGCCCGTGAGCGCGAAGCGTTGGATGCGGTTGCCGTCCTCGGCGGTCGAGTACACGTACAGGTCGCCGTCGTGGAGCGCGAGTCCGAGCAGTCCGCCCTCGCCGCCGGACCGGACCCCGGGGACCGTGCCGACCTCCCGCGTGCTGCCGTCCGCCGCGAGTTCGAGCACCTTCGCCGAGTCGCGCTCGCTGATGAGTGCCTCGGGGCCGTCGCCCGTGCGGACGACCGACCATGGTGCGTCGAGTCCGGTCGCGACGTCGGCGGTCTCGCCGTCGGGCACCAGGGATGCAACTGTCGTCGTCGACGAGGGCATCGGACCGGCTGTCTCCGTCCGCGGCAGGGTCCGGGCGCCGCCGTCGGTGCAGGCCGACAGGACGAGGGCAGTGACGGCGGCCGCGCCGACGGCGGTCCAGGTGCGGCGGGTGGTCGTGTGCACGGTGTGCCTCCCGGGGTCGTGCCCCGATTGCACACGCTCCGGTCGTGAGGAGCCTGTACGGG
>NZ_JBPUGH010000097.1:0-13234 GCF_051548005.1 Curtobacterium flaccumfaciens
GCTCAGACGTCGCGCGAACGCGCCGCGGCGAGCGCGATCGCGCCGATTACGACCACTTCGCCCGCGAGGACCCCGAAGCCGCCCCAGCCACCGAGGTCCAGGCCGTCGCCCTGCTGCGCGCCCGAGTCGAACGTGTACAGCTGGGCTCCGGCGGAGGACGGCAGAAACTGCGAGGCGTCCATGATCCACTGCTGGTTGGTCAGTCCGCCGATGATCTGCACGATGGTCGGCAGGACGAGCAGGATGCCGAGCGTGATGGCGATGCCGCCAGCGCTCGACCGCACGAGGAGCCCGATGCCGAACGCCAGGAGCGCGACGAGCGTCACGTAGACCGACGACCCGAGGATCGGCATGAACACCGCGGGGTCCGCGAGGTCGGGGCGGATGTCCCGGCCGGCCTGCAGCGCGGAGGTGATCGCGACGCCGATCCAGGTCGCGACGGCGCTGACCACGAACGTCGTCAGCGCGAGGACGAACGCCTTGGCGAGCACGACGCCGGTGCGCCCGGGATCCGCGGTGAAGGTCGACCGGATTTGCCCGGTGCCGTACTCCCCCGTGATGATGAGCACCCCGAGGACCCCGACGACCAACGCGGTGAGCGACACGCTGGCGGCGCTGACCTGCACGATGAGCTCGTTCGCCACGGCGGTCGGAGCACCACGCTGGACGCCGGTGTCGACGGCTCCGAGCAGGTACGCCATCGCGAGCGTCAGGACGACGACGATGGCGTAGCACCAGACCGTCGACCGGATGCTGCGCAGCTTGATCCACTCGCTCCGGACGAGTCGCGGGAAGGAGAGGCTCGTGGAGCGGGGCATGGTGACGGCGGTCATCGGACGCCCTCCGATCGGTACTCGACGTCGTCGCGGGTGAGTGCCATGTAGGCCTCCTCGAGGCTGGCGCCCATCGGGGTGAGCTCGTGGATGGGGGCGCCGACCTGCGCGGCGACGTCACCGATGCGCTGCGCGTCGGGGCCGACGACCACGAAGGCGCCGTCCTCGCGCGGGGTGATGGCGGACGCGGCGGACCCGATCGCGCCGAAGAGCTGGTCGGGGGCTGGGGTGCGGACGAGCACCCGGCTCCCGCCGCCGTTCTGACCACCGGCGACGAACTCGGCGATCGGTGCGTCGGCGAGGACCCGACCGCGGCCGAGGACGACGACGCGGTCCGCGGTCTGCGCCATCTCGCTCATGAGGTGGCTGGAGAGGAACACGGTCCTGCCGTCGGCGGCCATGCGGCGGGCGAGCTGCCGGACCCAGAGCACGCCGTCCGGGTCGAGGCCGTTGACCGGCTCGTCGAGGATGAGGGTCTTCGGGTCGCCGAGGAGCGCCGCCGCGATGCCGAGGCGCTGCCCCATGCCGAGCGAGAACCCGCCGACGCGCTTCTTCGCGACCGCGTCCAGCCCGGTCATGTCGATGACCTCGTGCACCCGGGCCTTCGGGATGCCGTGCGTCGCCGCGAGCGCGAGCAGGTGGTTGTAGGCGCTGCGCCCGGAGTGCACCGCCTTCGCCTCGAGGAGCGCCCCGACTTGCCGGAGCGGGTCGGAGAAGCTCCGGTAGGGCGCGCCGTTGACGATCGCCCGACCCGAGGTGGGGCGGTCGAGTCCCATGATCATGCGCATCGTCGTGGACTTGCCCGCGCCGTTCGGCCCGAGGAAGCCCGTGACGCTCCCGGGTCGGACGACGAACGAGACGTCGTTCACGGCGATCTTCTGGCCGTAGTGCTTGGTGAGGTGCTCGACTTCGATCACGCAGCCAACGCTAGGGCGATGCTCAGGCCACGCGCGTCCCCCGTGCGACGGAGATGCGGCCGCTCCGGTACGCCCCCAGAACGAGGGTCAGGAGTCCACGGAGCGCAATACCCCGAACCGGATCCACAGGCAACCTGCAGGCTGGATCGGCACAGCGCCCCTGGAGCACGACGGATCACCAGCCGGAACCCGGGAGTCCTCACGAACTCCTCCAAACCACCGGATCGTCCGCTCCGAAGACCCTGTGCGACTGGGACAGTTCCGTGGCGACTCCGCCTCGGGCCCATCGAGTTCGAACCCACCGTTCGGAAGGACCGCACCATGACCGCACACACCTCACCCGCCCGCACCGGCTTCGCCGCCACGCTGACCCAGAAGGTCGCGCTGCTCTTCGGCGTCGTGTTCCTGCTCGTCGGCATCGCTGGCTTCATCCCGGGCCTCACGATGGACATGGGCTCCATGTCGATGGCCGGCCACGGCTCGATGGCGCTGCTCGTCGGCGTCTTCCAGGTGTCCGTCCTGCACAACATCGTGCACCTGCTCTTCGGCGTCGTCGGTGTCATCGCCGCCCGCTCGCACGTCGGCTCGCGCAACTACCTCGTCGTCGGCGGCATCGTCTACTTCGTCGTCTTCATCTACGGCCTCTTCACGGCCGGCATGGCGACCGGTGCGAACTTCGTGCCGCTGAACAGCGCTGACAACGTGCTGCACCTCATCCTCGCGGTCGCGATGGTCGTCCTCGGCCTCGTCGTCCCGCGCATCGGGGCGCGCACCGCGCGCTGACGCCGTCCCGGCGGGTCGGGCGACCGACCCGCCGCGTGCGGTCGCTCGGATCAGGGGTGACCACTCGACGGCCTGGAGGCCCGGTACCAGCTGGTACCGGGCCGCCAGTGCGTCGTGTGGTCACCTCGCGCGCGGGGCGTGTGCGCACCGCCGCATCATCGACCGTCGCGACGGCCGTCAGGGCGGTCGCCGCGACGCGACCGCGTCCGGCGGAAGCGCTTGCCGGTCTCCTCGTCCACCGCCACGCTGCCGGTCGGCAGGTTCGACATGTCCGGCGCGATGACCGTCGGTTCGCGGCCGGAGTCCGGGAGACCGCGGGTCTCGATGCCACCCGGGGTGTCGAGCACGAGGACAGGGGTCCGCGCGGTGAGCGTCCGGCCGGCGAAGAAGTCGGGCGACCGCAGCCACCAGATCACCATGAGCACGACGCCGATCAGGATCGATCCGACCCCGACGACGGCGACCGCCCCGATGCCGAGGATGGTCACGTCGTGGCCGGCGTCGTCCTGCAGCCAGTCGGGCTGGGCGAACTGCACGAGCCCGTACACGAAGGTGACCGCGAGCGTGATCCCGCCGACCAGGGGCACGAGTCCGCGCATGACGGCGTTCCGGACGCTCGAGAACAGCGTGCGCCGGTACACCCACACGCACGCGAACCCGGTGAGGCCGTAGTAGAACGCGATCATCAGCCCGACGGAGCCGATCAGGGCGGTGAGCAGGTTCGTCGAGACGAGGGTGAAGAGGACGTAGAAGCCGATCGAAGCGATCCCCATGCCGATGGTCGACCACGTGGGCGTGAGGAAGCGCTTGTGGATGCGGGCGAACTGCGTCGGGATCGCCTTGTACGCCGCCATCGAGAGCGCGGTGCGGGCGGTCGGCAGGATGGTCGTCTGCGTGGACGCGGACGCGGAGGTCAGGATCGAGAACGCGAGCAGCGCCATCGCGGCGTGGCCGATGAAGGAGTCCCCGAAGAGGGTCGGGCCGATCGCCGAGAACACGTCGTCGGCGTTCGACTGCGAGCCGAGGCCGATGCCCTTCGTGCCGACCCCGGCGAACGCGATCGCGGCGATGGACACGAGCGCGTAGATGACGAGCAGCAGCACGGTGCTGATGACGGCTGCGCGACCGGGCGTCTTCTCGGGGTCCTTCGTCTCCTCGTTGAGCGACACCGCGGTGTCCCAGCCCCAGTAGATGAAGATCGCCGTGAGCATGGCGGGCGCGATCACGGACCCGAAGTCCATGCCGCTCGGCCACAGCCAGGACAGCGACGGTGCAATCGACCCGGCGACGCCGTGCCCGGTGCCGACCCTGACCAGGGCGACGGCGGCGAACATCACGAGGACGAGGACCTCGATGCCGAGGAGCACGTACTGCAGGCGGGCCGAGACCTCGACGCCGACGTAGCAGATGACGGTCATCACGGCGATCCACAGCACGCCGGCCACGGTCGACCACAGGGTGCTGCTCCCGAGTGCGCTGATCGCCGGATCGTTCGTCATCACCCCGACGAAGGTGTACCCGTACGAGCCGGCGATCTGCGCGAGGTTCGCCATGACGATGACGTCCGCGGCGATGATGCCCCAGCCGCCGAGCCACCCGGTGACCGCCCCGAACGCCCGGGTCGCCCACGTGAAGGTCGTCCCGCAGTCCGGGTCCTCCTTGTTGAGCTCCTGGTAGGCCACGGCGATCATCCACATCGGGATGAACGCGAGGAGCATGATCGCCGGCGCCTTGACGCCCGCCAGCAGCGCCCCGCCGCTCGCGACCACCAGGCCGAGGCTCGCCGCGAGGCTGTAGGCGGGCGCCGTCGACGAGATGCCCATCACGACGCTGCCGAACAGCCCGAGCGTCCCGGTCCGCAGTCCCTTGTCGACCGCGGTCGTGTCGGTGGCCGCAGTCACCACTCCGCCATCACGCATGACCAGCCACCTCTCGATGTGTCCGGCGACGATATCCGTCGTCGCGTCTCCACCACAGCGTGGATACGAGCACTGAAACTAGCGCTCGACGACGAGATCCGCACTACCCTGTGATGATCGTGACCCGCCGTCGAGAGGAGCACCAGCGTGGACACCTCCTCGTGGGACGTCGTCGTCGTGGGCGCGGGGGTCGCTGGCCTCACCGTGGCTCGTCTGCTGCAGGACACCGGGCGGCGGGTCGTCGTGCTCGAGGCACGCGACCGGGTCGGTGGGCGGGTGCACACCGTCCGGGGCGACGGGCAGGTCACCGATCTCGGAGCGTCGTGGATCCACGGCATCGACGGCAGCGCGGTCGCGGACGCTGCGCGAGCGTTCGGGCTGCCCACCGTGGAGTTCACCGTGGGCGGGTACCAGGTGGACGGTCGGCCGATCGCGTACCACGCCCCGGACGGGTCTCGGATGTTGGACGACGAGGCCGCACGGTTCGCCGACGACGTGCACGCGGTCGACCGGACCCTCGCGGGCGTGATCGAGGCATCCGGTCCGACGGACTCCTACCGCACGGTCGTCGAACGGGCGGTGGCCGCGCAGGGGTGGGATGCCGACCGTGCCGAGCGGGTCCGTGAGCACCTCGAGCACCGCAGCGAGGAGCAGTACGGCGTGGCCGCGGACGGACTCGCCGCGCACGGCCTGGACGACGACTCGATCGAGGGGGACGAGGTCGTGTTCCCGCACGGGTACGACGAGCTGCCCGCGCGCCTCGCCGAGGGGCTCGACGTCCGGCTCGGGCAGCCCGTCACCGCGGTGTCGCGGGGCACGGACGGGGTCGTGGTCACGGTGGACGACAGCGGGCGAGCAGCGCCGTTCGTCGCGAGCGCAGCCGTCGTGACCGTCCCCGTCGGCGTGCTGCACGCGGGCTCGATCGCCTTCGACCCGCCACTCCCCGAGCGACACCGAGCAGCACTCGACGGTCTGCGAATGAACTCCTTCGAGAAGGTCGTGCTGCGGTTCCCCGACCGCTTCTGGGACGACGACGTGTACGTGGTCCGACAGCTCGGGCCCGAGGGGTCGTGGTGGCACTCCTGGTACGACCTCACCCGGATCGACGGGGCACCGACGCTGCTGACGTTCGCCGCGGGACCGGCAGCGCGGGCGATCCGCGGATGGCCGGTCGAACGGGTGCGGGACTCGGTGCTCGCACAGCTGCGTCGGCTGTACGGCGATCGTGTCGGAGAGCCGACCTCGGTGGTCGTGACCGCGTGGCAGGACGATCCGTGGGCTCGGGGCTCGTACGCGCACATGCTGCCGGGATCCACGACGGCGGACCACGACGGCCTCGCGGAGCCGATCGACGGCGTCCTGCACCTGGCCGGCGAGGGGACGTGGACGGACGACCCGGCGACGGTGGCGGCTGCGCTGTACTCGGGGCACCGGGCGGCCGAGCGGGTCCTCGGGCACGCGGTGCCGATCGCCCGCCTCTGGGCCTGACCGCACTGCGCGCGCGTCGCGCTGGCGCCGCCCGCAGCCGTGCACGTCCCGCGCCCGTGCTGGTCCCACCCGAGACTCGCGAGGGCGGACAGTTCCGCGGCCCGCTCGCCGCGTGACCGTCCGCCGAGCCGAGTCTCGGCAGGCGGCTCGGGTCAGGCCGTCGCGGCCGCGGAGTCGTCCTCGAGGCGGAGCGCGGTCGCGACGAGCTGGTCGACCTCCGGCGTGCGGCGGCCCTCCGGCCAGCCGAGGACCGTGGTGGCGATCGGTGCGTCGAGCACCGGGACCGCGGTGTGCTCCGGCCACTGCCACGCACGACTCGACCGCGGGATGACGAGGAGCGTGCGTCCGAGCGCGACGAGCTGGGCGAGCTGCGACTGCGAGTGCACCTCAGGACCCGGGCCAGGCGGGTAGGTCCAGTCGGCGAGGGGCCACCGGGCCATCGGGAGGTCCGGCACCGAGGAGACCTCCGCCATCGTCAGTGACCGCCGCCGGGCGAGCGGGTGCGACGCGGGCACGATCGCGACCTGCGGTTCGGAGTGCAGGTCGACGGACTCGATGCCGGTGAAGTCGTCGAAGGGTCGGTGCATGATCGCGACGTCCGCCGTGCCGTCGAGCAGGAGCCCCGCCTGCTCGCCGATCTCGCACAGCTCGACGTCGATCGGGACCGCGTCGGGGACGCCGGCACCCACGGCGGCCTCGTGCGCATCGAGCAGGGACTGCAGGAACGCGTGTGACGAACCCGCCTTCGTCGCGAGCACGAGACGCCGGACCGGAGCGCCGGCCCGTCGCGCGCGCCGGACGGCCGCGCGGACGCCGTCGAGCGCTGCCGGCGCGTCGCGGAGGAGCACCTCGCCGGCCGGGGTCAGGCGCACCCCGCGTCGGTCGCGGTCGAAGAGTTGCGCACCGATCCGTGTCTCGAGCTGCCGGATCGCGCGCGACAACGGGGGCTGGGCCATCCCGAGTCGCAGGGCCGCACGCCCGAAGTGCTGCTCCTCCGCCACGGCCAGGAAGTACCGGAGCTCGCGGGTCTCGACGTCGTCCACGTCGAGAGCGTACGCCCGGTGATACCCGTGGGGTACCACCGGGGACCGGATCGGTGTTGGACGCGTCGACACCACCGGCCGGACGATCGAGGACATGGACGAGCAGAACGACACCCCCAGCAAGAACGACACGAACGACACCAACCACAGGACCATCGCGCTGGTCACCGGCGCGAACAAGGGCATCGGCTCCGCGATCGCCGAGGGCCTCGGCGCCAGGGGCCTCCGCGTGCTGGTCGGAGCGCGCGACGACGAGGGCCGGGCCGCGGCCGTCGATCGACTGCGTGCACAGGGCATCGACGCGCACGGGGTGCAGATCGACGTCACGGACGACGAGGGGGTCGTCGCTGCCGCCGCCGACGTCGAGCAGCGGTTCGGGCGCCTCGACGTCCTCGTCAACAACGCGGGGATCTCGGGCCCGTTCGACCCCGCCACCTGGACGCAGGACCCGACGACGCTCGACCTCGACGTCGTCCGGCAGGTCGTGGACGTCAACGTCTACGGCGTCGTCCGCGTGACGAACGCGTTCCTGCCGCTGCTCCGGCGCTCCCCCGCGCCGCGGATCGTGAACGCGTCGAGCAGCATGGGCTCGCTCGGCCGGCAGCCCGGACCGATCATGGCCGCCTACGCGCCGTCGAAGACGTTCCTCAACGGCATCACGACCCAGTACGCCCGGGCCTTCGCAGACACACCGATCATCGTGAACGCGGCGTGCCCCGGTCTCGTCGCGACGGACTTCAACGGCTTCGCGGGCGACCGGACCGCAGCACAGGGCGCGGCGACCGCGATCCGCCTCGCCACGCTGCCCGACGACGGCCCGCGGGGCGGCTTCTTCGAGGACGCCGGCGTCGTCCCCTGGTGACGCACCGCGCCGAGCGCTGCACCAAGCCTCGCGTAGGCGGACACCTTCGCGATCCGGAGACCGCGGAAGTGTCCGCGGAGCCGAGACTCGGGGTCAGCCCGCGGCGCGCGACCCGGCGAGCGGGGCCGTTCCGCCAAGCGCGCGGCCAGACCAGGCCCCGGACGGACGGGAGGCCCTGCTCACGTCCCGCACGCGGCGGACGTGAGCAGGGCCTCGCCCCACCGACACGGCCTGCACGCCGCTGGCGCATCGTGCAGGAACCGGCGGCGTGGGCCCCCGCGGTCGTCAGACCCCGGCGGCCACCGTGTCGAGCGTGGCAGCGAAGGGGTCGAAGTCCTCCGGCAGCGACGCGATCGGCCCGACGGTCGACTCGACGTCGACGAACGCACGGCGCTCGACGGACTCCTCCACCGCGACCATCGTGTCGAGGACGTGGTACCCGACCTCGCCCGTCGCGATGTGCGAGCCTCCGCCACGGATCGCCCGCGCCATGTCGAGCACGCCGAGGCCGCGGCCCGCGGTGGGCTCCTCGTCGAGGACGGTCTCCCACTCCTGCTCGAACGGGAACGAGACATCCGCACCCAGCGGTCGTGCGATGCGGATCGGGTGCCCGCCACCGAAGGTGTTCGGATCGGGCAGGACGATCGTGCCCTCGGTGCCGTTCACCTCGAAGACGCCGTGGCGGAACAGCGGGGTGTCGAACGAGAGCAGCGACTGCGCGTTGCCGCCCTGCTCGAACGACGTCAGGACGGAGAGGTGCGTGGGGACCTCGACCGGGAACTCCTGGCCGGCGTTCGGCCCGACGACGAGCTGGCGGGTGTCGCGCGACCTCGAGCCGGTCGCGACGACCGACGCGATCGGCCCGAGCAGGTGGACGAGCGCGGTGAAGTAGTACGGGCCCATGTCGAACAACGGGCCCGCGCCCTTCGCGTAGAGGAACGACGCGTTCGGGTGGAACACGTCCGGGCCCTGCCACTGGAAGCTCGTCACGGCGGTGAGGGGCGTGCCGATCGCGCCGGCCTCGATCGCCCGCTTGGCCGTCTGCCAGCCGGAGCCGAGGACGGTGTCGGGCGCGATGCCGAGCCCCAGCCCGAGCGACTCCGCGAGGGCGACCAGTCCGGCCGCGGACTCGCGGTCGACCCCGATCGGCTTCTCGCTCCAGACGTGCTTGCCGGCGCGGAGGGCCGCGGTCGAGACCTCGACGTGCGTGGCCGGGAGCGTGAGGTTGACGACGATCTCGACGTCCGGGTCCGCGAGGACGTCGTCGCCGGTGCCGGACGCGGCGACGCCCCACTTCGCCGCCGATGCCGCCGCACGGTCGGTGTCGATGTCGCCGATGCGGACGACCTCGACGTCGGGGAACCGCGTGAGGTTCGTGAGGTACTGCTCGCTGATCATGCCGGCGCCGATGAACCCGACGCCGACCTTCCCGGTGCGGGTCATGCAGAGACCGCCTCGGTGTCGGGCGCGACGGCGTTCAGCGTGGCGTCGAGCCACCGGTAGGACTGCTCGACGCCGTCGAAGATCTCGCCGTCGAAACCGTCGAACTCGATCACGGCGTACTCGAGCGAGGGTGCCGCGGCGATGGCTTCGGCGAGGCGGACGTCGCCCTGGCCGGCCGGGGTCTGGTCGGTCGGGATCGAGGCGGTGGAGATCCCGTCGTGCATCGGGCCGTCCTTGACGTGCACGGCGACGATCCGGTCGCCGAGCTCCTGGATGAACGGCACGAGGTCGATGCCCGCGGCCGACGCCCAGTACAGGTCGAGTTCGAGCACGACCCGCGGGTCGAGGAGCTCGGCGAGCACCTGGAGCGCGGGCTTGCCGTCGATCTGCGGCCGGAGCTCGTGGTCGTGGTTGTGGTAGCCGACGCGCATGCCGTGCTCGGCGGCCTCGGCAGCTGCCTCGTTCAGGCGGGCGGCGACGCGCTCGACCCCTTCGCGGGTGGTCCACTCGTCGGGGCCGACGAACGGGTCGATGACGATCTCGAGGCCGAGCTCGGCAGCCGCGGCGAAGGTCTCGGCGTGGGACGGTGCGGTCATCACGGAGCCGTCGGGCAGCGGGATCTCCTGCTGCACGAGGAAGGCGTGACCGGTCTTCGCGCTGATGCCGTGCGCGTCGAAGGCCCGCTTGAGTTCGGCGGAGCGGCCGACGAACGCGAACGCCTCGACGGTGTCGAAGCCGATGTCGGCGAGGCGGCGGACGCCGCCGTCGAGGTCGGGCTCCAGCGCGGCGTTCACCGTGTAGAGCTGCAGGGAGATGGCGGGTGCCATGGTGGGTCCTTTCTTCCCGCGTCGTCGCGGGGTGGCGGTGACGGCCTGGGAGGCGCGACTCGCGTCGTCGACGCGGGTCGCGCCTCCAGGCGGTTGCGTTGGTGAGCCGCTACTTGACGGACTTGATGGGGAAGATGACGAGGGCTCCGAGCAGGACCGCGACGCCGGCGCCCCAGAGCATGAGCGTGTAGTTCTGCCCACCGCCGATGCCGAGGAGGAACAGGCCGACCGCCGGTGCGAGCGACTGCGGCAGGGCGTTCGCGATGTTGATGACGCCGAGGTCCTTGCCGGGACGCTCCGGGTCGGGCAGGACGTCCACGACGAGCGCGGTGTCGATCGCGGCGTAGATGCCGTACGCGAAGCCCATCACGATCTCCGCGAAGTAGAACCCGCCGACGGAGTCGACGTGCGCCAGGATGACCAGGCCGACCGCGGTGAGCGCCGTGGAGCTCCAGACGAACACCTTGCGACGGCCGATGCGGTCCGACACCCATCCGGAGACCGCGGCGCTGACGAGGAGTGCGACGGTGTAGAGGAGCACACCGAAGGCGACGACCCCGACGGCCTCCTTCTGCTCGAGGCCGATCCGGTCCTGCATGTAGAGCAGGCGGTAGGTCGTGAACATGAACGTGCCGAAGGTGATGAGGAAGCGGCCCCACCAGGCGAGCCCGAAGTCGCGGTGCTTGATCGGGTTCGTCCAGAACGAGCTGATCAGGTTGAGCCAGCTGAACGGCTTGATCGGCGTCGTCGGCAGGTCGTCGCGGCAGATGACGGCGTAGACCACGATCGCGATGATCGCCAGGATGCCCGGCGCCACGAAGAGGACGGGCAGGTTGCCGACGAGGTACACGGCCAGGTACAGACCGGCCAGGATCGCGATGTTCTGTGCGAGCGCGATGACGCTCGACGCCTTGCCGCGCTGGAACTCGGGCACGTTGTCGGCGAAGCTCGCGGTGAGCGTGGCGAGCACGGCGTTGGCGCTGACCTGCGCGAGGACCCAGGCGAGGGTGAGCTGCAGCACGTCCGGCGAGTAGGCCAGCCAGGCGAGCGCACCGACGAAGACGACGACACCGCCGATCATCCACGGGCGACGGCGACCCCAGCGGGTGCGCGTGCGGTCCGAGATCGCTCCGAAGAGCGGGTTGGCGAGCAGAGCGCCGAACGCGCCGAACGGCAGGACCGAGCCGACGACCGTCTCGGGGCTGGCCGGGTTGAGCTGCTCCGCCTTGATCGACATGCTCACGAAGACCGGGGTGAGCAGGGCGACGAAGAGCCCGAACTGGGCGAAGCTGAGGCCCCAGAGGTAGCCGCGGCCGACACGCACGCTGCTGACTGCCTGCGTGATGCCCTCGACCGAGAACGCCCGCGATGCCGCGGCGGAGTCGGTGCTCGTCGCTCCGGCTGCCGCGGTGACGGGCGGCGTTGCGGTGCCGGCGAGGCCGGACTTCGGTTCTTCCTTCGACGTCGGTGTCGACATGACTCCTCCTCGAGCCACCAGGGGCTGACGCCCATCTGAATACCTAGCGGTGCTAGGTGACGGCGACAGTAGCACCGAAAACCTCCATGCGGAAGTTTTTTGCACGCACGTTTCTCGCGCGATCGGCCGCCCGCCCGAGGGCCGTAGCCTTGCAGCGTGAGTTCCACCGCGGGAAACGGCGCACGAGGCCCGTACGCCAAGGGGGTCCAGCGACGGCAGGAGATCCTCGACCGAACGCTCGACGTCGTCGCGAACCGCGGGATCGACGGCACCTCGCTGCGGGCGATCGGCGATGCGATCGGGGTCTCGCACGCGGCACTCCGGCACTACTTCGCGTCGCGCGAGGCGCTGTTGATCGAGGTGCTCCGACAGCGGGACGCCGACTCGGTTGCCCGGATGGCCGGGATCGACGGCGTCCTCCCGCGGATGGCGCACTCCGCGGACCACAACGTCAGCGTCCCCGGCCTCGTGACGATGTACACGACGCTGCTCGGGGCGTCGGTGGAGCCCGGCAACGAGGAGGCCCGGGCGTTCTTCACGGAGCGCTTCGAGACGGTGCGGGCCGACCTCGCGGCGCAGCTGCGGGACGAGCTCGCTGCCTCCGGGCGGTACTCGGACGCGGACCTCGAGCAGGTGGCGTCGCTCATCATCGCGGCGTTCGACGGGCTGCAGGTCCAGTGGTTGCTGGACCCGAGCATCGACATCGCGGGGACGCTGCGGCTGCTCGAGCGGGTGCTCTGAGCCCTCCGCGCGGAACGGATGCCGTCGGTCAGCGCGTCGTCGGCGCGGGCTGGCACCGCGGGCACCACCACACCCGCCGCGCCGGCGACCCCACCACCTCGACGTCGTCCCGTGCCCGCACGCGCGTCCCGCACCGGAGACACGGACGTCCGGCCCGTCCGACGACCCAGTGCCGCTCGCCGCGACGGAGGACCCCGGTGGTCACCTGGTACGCGTCCGGCACGGTGGCCGAGTGCCGCAGCATCCGGCGTGCCGTGTCGAGGAGTGTCGGGACGTCGACGTCGCCGACGAGCCGGTCCGGGTGCAGGCCGCGGACGAAGCAGAGCTCGTTCGCCCAGAGGTTGCCGAGGCCCGCGACCCGGCACTGGTCGAGCAGGACCGTCCGGATCGTCGCGGCGGGGTCGCTCGTGCACCGGCGGACGGCTTCGTCGCGGTCGAAGTCGTCGTGCAACAGGTCCGGGCCGAGGTACCCGACGACGCGGTGCTCCTCGGCGGTGGGGACGAGCTCGACGACCGGCAGGTCGATCCCCCAGACCGTCCGACCGTCGTCGAGCGCGAGTCGCACGCGGGCGGTGCGCGCCACGTGGAGCGGCAACCGACGGCCGGGAGCGGTCACGGTCCACGACCCCTGCATCCGCATGTGCGTGTGCAGGGTGGTGTCGTCGTCGAAGCGGGTCAGCAGGTGCTTGCCGTGCGTGGCGTGACCGCTGACCCGCTGTCCTCGGAAGGCGTACCCGGCGTCCGGCCCGCTGCGGAGCTCGCCGGAGTGGACCCGAGCACCGTCGACCGCGCGGAGCCGGACGGCCAGGCGGTGGACGGAGTCACCCTCGGGCATGCCGGCAGGGTACGGCCGACGACCGACACCGACCGCCGGCTGCCCGGCCACCCGGCCACCCGGCGG
>NZ_JBPUGH010000098.1:0-13169 GCF_051548005.1 Curtobacterium flaccumfaciens
GCGGCAGCCTCAAGCCGCTGCAGCTCGAGGGTGACAACGCGGTCCTGACCGGCACCACGGTGCACGTGTCCGAGGACGCTGCGGGGCTGCTGAACAAGACGTTCGGCACCGACGCCGTCAAGCGTGGCCTGCTCGTGGGAACCGCCACGATCACCGCCAAGATCAAGTAACACCCGCACGACCCCGAGAGCGTCGTCCCCGACCGGGGACGGCGCTCTCGCGCGTTCAGCGCAGCAGCACGAACGACCGCAGCGGCGCGGGCTCGACGTCGTGCGCCTCGACGAACCCGAGTGACTCGTAGAACGCCCGCTGGCCGGGTCCGGCATCCGTGAGGAGCACCGTCTGCCGCACGTGTCCGTACCGGCGGAGCACCTCGTCGAGCAGCGACCGCCCGATCCCGCTCCGGTGGTGGTCCGGGTGCACGAGGACGTCCTGCACGTACACGATCGTGGCCCCGTCGGACACCGTGCGGGCGAGCCCCACCAGGCGACCTGAGGCGCGGGCGGTGAGGACGGCGTGGGATCCCCCGAGCGCGGCGACGAGCAGGTCCGGGTCACGGGTGTACGACGTCCACCCGACCGCGCCGTACAGGTCGAGCAGCTCGTCGGGCGCGGGCAGTTCCGTCGCGATGGTCACCATGCGCCCATCGTGGCAGGCCTCAGTCGGTCGCCTGGCCCTCCGGGACGAGTGCCTGCACGCTCAGCAGGGCTGCGTCCGACGACCGGCACGCCGTGTAGCCCTCGTCCTTGAGGAACAGCGAGCTCCTCGATCCCGGCGGCTCCGGACACGATCCCCGGAACGGCGCTGCGCTGCATGGCCCCACGCAACCACCGCGGAGCGACCCGGACTCGGGCAGCATCCAGCCTCCGCGGGCACACTCGCGGTCACCGGCACGGGAGCGCTCGTGCCACGGACGACGGAGACCGCCATGACGGACAAGCACGAGCAGGCACGCGGCGACGAGGGTCGCGCAGACGGCGTCGAACCCCGCGCCGGTTCCTTCACCGACAGCGAGATCCCGGGCGAGCAGCACGTGACGAGCTCCGAGTCGGTCGGCGAGTTCGTGTCGAGTGACATCCCCGGCGAGGGCCGTCCGACGCCCGACGGCGAGCAGGGCGAGTACGTGGAGAGCGACATCCCGGGTGAGCCGGAGCCGGCGGGCGCCGAGGGCGTCGGCCACTACACCGACAAGGACGAGTAGCCGGGGTCGTGCCCGTCAGTCGACGAGGTCCGCGGCGACGAGCCGCCGGAGCGTCTCGACACCGGCGGGCGGACACCGGTCCGCGTCCGCGGAGGTGACCCACTCCACCTCGTCGACCTCTGCGGAGGCGACGGGTGTGGCGGAGTCGAGCGCGCCTCCAGGCCGGACCAGGAAGAGCGCCATCGCGACCATCGTTCCGGGCGCCTGCCCGTGGGCGGGTTCGAGGACCGTCCCGAACGGCTCGACGTCCTGCGCCGTCAGGCGCAGCCCGGTCTCCTCGAGCGCTTCACGCAGCGCCGCGTCGACGTCGGTCTCGTGCGGCTCGGCCTTGCCGCCGGGCAGGTAGAGCACGTCTCGCCCCCGCGCACGCACCATGAGGACCCTCCGGTCACGCACGAGCAACAGCGCGCTCACGCGCAGCGTCGGGGCGGACGGGAGGCTCAGCTCGCGTCCGCCTCGTCGGTGCGGTCCGCGTCGTCGCGAGCGGGCGCGGTGCGCTCCGCGAGCGGCACGACCGGGCTCGGCACCTCGGTCTCGGGGGCGGGCTGCACGCCGAACAGGGCGTCGAGCGCGCCGACGAACTCCTCGCCACGACCGGCGCGACCGAGCTCCCTGGCGCGGACCGAGGGCCGGTGCAGCAGCACGCCCACGAGGTGGCGGAGCGCACGCTCGGTCTGCTCGACGGACTCGGGGTCGCCGTCGCGACGCTTGGCGCGGTCGATCTCGTCGTCGAGGATGTCGAACACGTGCTTGCGGAAGGCGACGAGCGCGGGGGTGGTCGACTGCTCGAGCGCCTGCGCCCGGAAGCGGGAGACCGCGTCGTCGACCATCGCACGGGCCTCGGACTCGGCGTTCAGCTCGTTGATCGGCGCGTGGATGCTGATGGTCTCGAGGTCGAGCAGCTCGACGCCGTCGACACCGGCGGCGGCGGGGTCGACGTTGCGGGGGAGCCCGAGGTCGATGACGATCCGGCGGACGCCGTCGTCGAGGTCGGCGGGGGCCACGACCGGGACCTCGCTCGAGGTGCAGGTGATGACGACGTCGCTCGACCCGATCGCCTGGCGGAGGTCACGGGCTGCGACGAGGTCGTGCTTGGCCGCGAACCAGGACGCTCGACCCGAGGGCGAGAACACCTGGATGTTCACGGCGCCCTTGTCGCGCAGGGCCGCGATGGTCGTCGCGGCGTAGCTGCCCGTACCGATCAGGAGCACGCGGGTCTGCGCCCAGTCGGTGATGCGGGAGGACGCGAGCTGGAGACCGAGCCGGACGAGGGAGCGGCCGGCGGCGCCGATGCGGGTGCGGGTCTTGACGCCTCGGGAGGTGTGCGCGGCCTCCTGGAAGAGGCGTTCGAGGTCCGAGGTGGTGGTGCCGTTCGAGCGGGCGTCCTCGAGCGAACGCCGGACCTGCCCGGAGATCTCGGTCTCGCCGACGACGACGGACTCGAGACCGCTCGACACCGCGAAGAGGTGCTGCACGACGTCCTTGCCGCCGAGCACCCGGACGGAGTCGCGGAGTTCGGTCGGTGAGAGGTCGCTGGCGGTGGCGACGGCGTCGACGGTGGCCGAGACGGCGGAGTCACGGTCGTCCCCCGCGATGTCGAGGTAGGCCTCGAAGCGGTTGCACGTGGCGAGGACGACGGCTCCGTCCAACACGTCGGAGTCGGTCACGAGGCGGCTCGCGGCGGTCGGTGCGCCGATGCTCAGTCGCTCCAGGAGATCGAAGCTGGCGTTGCGGTGCGACGCCGTGAGACAGATGAGCACGTGTTCCATGGTAACCCGCGCTCGGTGTGCGGAAGGCTCCCTGCACGGATGTGCGGGAACCACCCTGACAGGCGGTGGGAGAATCGTCCGGTGACCGACGCCCCCGCCTCCGTCCTCCCCGGGACGCACCCCCTCACCTCCGGCCTGACCAGCGGTTCCCCGCTCGTCCGCGCGCTCCGCGGGGACCGACCCGAGACGCTCCCGGTGTGGTTCATGCGACAGGCCGGGCGTTCGCTGCCGGAGTACCGCGAGTTGCGCGTCGGCACGGCCATGCTCGACGCCTGCCTCGACCCGGCGATGGCGTCCGAGATCACGCTCCAGCCGGTCCGTCGGCACGGTGTGGACGCCGGCATCTTCTTCAGCGACATCGTCGTGCCGATCAAGCTCGCGGGCGTCGACGTCGAGATCGTGCCCGGTCGCGGCCCGGTCCTCGGCTCGCCGATCCGCACGGCGGCGGACGTCGACGCCCTCGAACCCCTCGACCCGGCGTCGCTCGCACCGATCTCCGAGGCCGTCGCCCGGACCGTCGCCGAACTCGGCAGCACGCCGCTGATCGGCTTCGCTGGTGCACCGTTCACCCTCGCCGCGTACCTGGTCGAGGGTGGACCGTCGAAGGACCACATCCGCGCGCGGACGCTCATGCACGCCGACCCGGAGACCTGGTCGCGCCTGCTCGGCTGGGCGGCGGACGTGTCGGGGGCGTTCCTCCGCGCGCAGGTGCTCGCGGGCGCCTCGGCCGCGCAGCTCTTCGACTCGTGGGTGGGTTCGCTGCCGCGTGCCGACTACCTCGCGTCCGTGGCACCGCACTCCGCCCGGGCGCTCGAGCAGGTCGCGGACCTCGGCGTCCCGCGGATCCACTTCGGCGTCGGCAGCGGCGAGGTCCTGCACGACATGACCACCCTCGGGGGCGACGACGTCGTGGTCGACGGTGTCGGGGTGGACTGGCGCATCCCGCTCGACGAGGCCGTCCGCCGCGTCGGCACCGGGGTCACCGTGCAGGGCAACATCGACCCGGCGATGCTCTCCGCTCCCTGGCCGGTGCTCGAGGCGCACGTGCGTGACGTCGTCCGTCGTGGTGGCGCCGCACGTGCCCACGTCGTCAACCTCGGGCACGGTGTCCCGCCCGAGACCGACCCGTCCGTGATCACCCGCGTCGTCGAGCTGGTGCACTCCCTGGGCTCCGGCCGGACGGCGGGGGAGCCGGCGTGACCGACGTCGTCGTCGTCGGTGGTGGTGTCGCCGGCCTCGTCGCCGCGCGGGACCTCGCCAAGGGGGGTGCGCACGTGGTGCTCGTCGAGGCGTCCGGCGTGCTCGGGGGCATGGTCCGTCGGCACACCGTCGCCGGCATCGACCTCGACATGGCCGCGGACTCCTTCGCCACCAGGACGGACGCGATCGGTCGACTCGCGATCGAACTCGGGCTCGGCAACGACGTCGTGACGCCGGACCAGCGCGGCGCCTGGCTGATGACCCGTGACGGCCGCACCGCGCCGATCCCCGCAACGGGCCTCCTCGGCATCCCGAGCACCCCGATGGCGGCCGACGTCCTCGCCGTGATCGGACAGCGGGCCGGGCTCCGCGCGCAGATGGACTCGCTGTTGCCCTCGCCGGTCGGTGCGAAGGCGGCCTCCCTCGGCGAACTCGTCCGGAAGCGGATGGGCGAGCGGGTGCTGGACGACCTCGTCGTCCCGATCGCCGGCGGGGTGCACTCCACCCACCCGGACCGGCTGGACCCGGACCGCGTGGCACCGGGCCTGCGTGCGGCGCTGCTCCGGGACGGGTCACTCGGCCGCGCGGTGCTCGCGCTCCGGTCCCGTGCCGCAGCCGGCTCTGCCGTCCAGGGCATCCGCGGCGGCATCGTGCGCCTGGTCGACGAACTCGTGGCGGACATGGAGACGTACCGCGTCGACGTGCGCCTCCACACGCGTGCGACCGCCGTCACCGAGCACCAGGTCGAGGTCACCGGAGCGGACGGCCAGACCGAGACGTTCGTGGCCGACCACGTCCTCTCCTCGACGTCGGACCCGCAGCGGACGGCGGCCGCGGACCGGACCGGGATCGAGCTCGTGACGCTCGTCGTCGACGAACCCGCCCTCGACGCTGCTCCGCGCGGGACGGGCATGCTCGTGCACCCCGACGCCGGAGGGGTCGGCGCCAAGGCCCTGACGCACGCCACGGTGAAGTGGCCCTGGCTCGCGGAGGCCACGGGCGGTGCACACGTCCTGCGGCTCAGCTACGCGACGGACGCCGACGGAGCCGGAGACGCGTCGCCGACGCGACCCGGTGGGGGTGCAGGCCAGCGCGGGGCGGGCGACACCGACGTGCCGGACGTCGCCACGAGCCTCCCGGTCGGCCCGACCGACCCGATCGGTGAGCGCGCCGTCCGCGACGCCACCACGCTGCTCGGTGTGCGCATCCGGACGGACAGCGTCCGAGGTGCAGCCCGCGTCCGGTGGTACGGGCCGGACACCACCGCGGCCGGCCTGGCCGACGGCGTCGTCGGGATCGGGGAGGCATCGACCGGTCGTGGCCTGTCGGGCATCGTGGCAGCAGCCCGGGCAGCCGCCGAACGCATCCTGGACGACCCCGACCTGTGAACCTGAGCGGACCGCGCGGTGGCCGAGGGCTACTGTTGGGGAGACGCCGGACGTATTCCGCTCGGCGCATGACCACCGCACACTGACCCAACGGAGGAATCGCACATGCGAGGCAAGCTCCTGTTCGTCGCCGGCGCAGCACTCGGGTACGTCCTGGGATCACGAGCCGGACGGGCGCGGTACGAGCAGATCAAGACCGTCAGCGGCAAGATCTGGAACAGCAACGGCGTCCAGAAGGGCGTCCACACGGCTGAGGAGTTCATCGCCGACAAGACCCCGGACGTCGCGGAGTTCGTCGGCGAGCAGACCAAGAAGGTCGTGCGCAAGGTCGGGCAGAAGAAGGACGCTCACACCTCATGACCGACACCCGCGACCGCAAGCCGCGTTCGCTGTTCGGTCTGGTCGGCGACGTCCCGAAGCTCGTCAAGGAGCTCGTGACCGGTGAGTTCAACCTGCTCAAGGCCGAGATGCTCACGAAGGTCAAGATCTTCGCGCTCGCGGCCGGGCTCCTCATCGCGGCGCTCGTCATCGTGCTGTACGCGATCGGCGTGCTGCTGACCGCAGCCGTGATGGGCCTCGCGACCGTGATGCCGGCGTGGCTCGCAGCACTGGTCATCGCCGTCGTGATGCTCATCGTCGCCGCCGTCCTCGGCCTGATCGGCTGGAAGCGCTTCAAGAAGGGCCTGCCCCTCACCCCGAAGCGCACGATCGACAGTGTCAAGAACGACGTAAACGCCGTGAAGGGGCTCGGCAAGAAGCCGACGCCGGCCACGCGGTACGGCTCCCGCGAGCCCGACGTCGGCGGTCGGTTCTGACGCCCGACCGCGACACCGGCACCGACGTGCGCGTCGTCGGTGCCACCAGCACCAGCACCACCGACGGAGGAACCGTGACCGACCAGCAGCACGATGACATGGCCGCCCGCGTCGCGGCGACCCGAGCGCAGCTGTTCGACACCCTCGACGCCATCGAGGACAAGCTCAACGTCCCCAAGCAGATCGGCATCGCGGCCGCCAAGGTCAAGCAGCGCGCCGACGAGAACCCGGTGCCGTACCTGGCCGGGCTCGCAGCCGGCGTGGCAGTGGTCGGGGGTATCGTCGTAGCGGTGCTCCGACGGCGGTGACCGGCCGACGCATCGCCGCCGCGCGGGTCCTCCTCGTCGGGCGCTCTTCGGCAGGGGCCGAGGTAATCCCTGGCAACCGATAGGACAAAGGACCCATGAGTTCCACCGTGCCCGCTCCGGGCGACGCACACGAGACCGACCCGGCCTCCGGCATCGACCCGAACCTCCTGACGGCCTACGCCCTGTGGGCCGTCTTCCGCCGTCCGGTCGGCGCCGTCTCCCCCGTCGGTGACGACGGGGTGGCCGAGCTCGACCGCGTCGTGTCCGCTGCGGCCGACCGCGGCGTCACGATCCGCGGCTTCTACGACGTCTCCGGCTTCCGCGCCGACGCCGACGTCATGATCTGGCTCCACGGCGACGACGCGCAGGCGATCCAGGCCGTGCTCCGCGAGATCCGTCGCACCCCGCTCTTCCGTGACGCCGAGCCGGTCTGGCACGCCATGGCCATGCACCGAGAGGCCGAGTTCAACAAGCGCCACACCCCCGCGTTCCTGCGCGGCAAGGACCCCGAGGCGTGGATCACGGTCTACCCGTTCGTCCGCTCCTACGAGTGGTACCTCCTGCCGGAGGACGAGCGCTCGAAGATGCTCCGCGACCACGGCATCGCCGGCGCGAAGTACCGCCGCGTCCTGACGAACACCATCGCGACGTTCGCCCTGAGCGACTACGAGTGGATCCTCCCGCTCGAGAGCCCGGACCTGGTGGACCTCGTCGACCTCATGCGCGACCTGCGCTACACCGAGGCACGCCTCCACGTGCGCGAGGAAGTGCCCTTCTACACGGGTCGTCGCGTGACGACCGCCGAGCTGCCGGAGGTGCTGTCGTGACCGACACCAGCCAGATCACGAACGGACACGGAGCCGTCCTCGCCGCGACGCCCGCGGCAGCCGACGGGCCGGAGCACGTCGAGGTCCCGACCGCGTACGACGCCATCCTGCTCGCCGGGTTCGGCGGGCCGGAGGGCCAGGACGACGTCATCCCCTTCCTCCGCAACGTCACCCGCGGTCGCGGCATCCCGGACGAGCGGCTCGAAGAGGTCGCCCACCACTACCGGCACTTCGGCGGCGTCAGCCCGATCAACGCGCAGAACCGCGCCCTCAAGGCCGCGCTCGAGGCGGAGCTCGCGAAGCGCGGGATCGACCTGCCCGTGCTCTGGGGCAACCGCAACTGGGACCCCTACCTCGAGGACGCCTTCACGGAGGCCGCGGACCGCGGTCTGACGAACCTCATCGCGATCGCGACGAGCGCGTACTCGTCGTTCTCGAGCTGCCGGCAGTACCGCGAGGACTACGCCCGCGTGCTCGACGCCACCGGCCTGATCGACACGATCAAGGTCGACAAGGTCCGGCAGTTCTTCGACCACCCGGGCTTCGTGCGACCCTTCGTCGACGGCGTGCGTGACGGCCTGGCGAAGGCGATCGCGGAGAACGACGGACTCGACCTCGCGACCGAGCTGCACGTGCTGTTCTCGACGCACTCGATCCCCTCGGCCGACGCCGCCCGCTCCGGGCCCGACTTCCGCGGCTTCGACGAGCACGGCGCGTACGAGGCGCAGCACCTCGCGGTCGCCGAGGTCGTCCTCGAGCAGGCGTGGAACGAGCTCGTCGAGCAGCCCGAGCACGCGCACCTCGCCGGCACGTCGAAGCCCGCGTGGAAGCTCGTCTACCAGTCGCGCTCGGGCCCCCCGACGCAGCCCTGGCTCGAGCCGGACATCAACGACTACATGAACGAGGAGCTCGAGGGCGGCCCGACCCGCGCCGTGCTCATCGTCCCGCTCGGCTTCGTGAGCGACCACATGGAGGTCATGTGGGACCTCGACGAAGAAGCCACGGAGACCGCGCAGGAGCTGGGCTTCTGGTCCGTCCGCACGCAGACGCCCGGTGTCGACCCGGCGTACGTCGCGGGGCTGATCGACCTCGTGCTCGAGCGCGTCAACGGCGTC
This sequence comes from Curtobacterium flaccumfaciens, assembly GCF_051548005.1. GTDB lineage: Bacteria > Actinomycetota > Actinomycetes > Actinomycetales > Microbacteriaceae > Curtobacterium. The sequence continues at coordinate 8,624 of NZ_JBPUGH010000098.1, forward strand.
CCGACGTCCGAGCGACCGCACCTCACGGACATCGGCCCCTGGTACGACGTCTGCCGCCCGGGGTGCTGCGAGAACGTACGCGCCGGGTTCAAGCCCGCCGCCGCCGGCTTGGCACCGTGAGCGAGCAGACGGCAGCCGGGCAGACGGCAGCCGGGCAGACGGCAGCCGGGCAGGTGGCAGCCGAGCAGGCGCCGGCCGGTCCGGCACCGATCCGTCTCGGCACCCGGGCGAGTCGGCTCGCGATGTCACAGTCGCAGGACGTCGCCGACCGCCTCGCGAAGGCGTCCGGTCGTCCGGTCCAGCTCGTCGAGGTCACGAGCGAGGGCGACACGAACCGCGCCTCGCTCGCGAGCCTCGGCGGCACCGGCGTGTTCGCCAGCGCGCTCCGTGAGGCCCTCGTCGCGGGTGAGGTCGACGTCCTCGTCCACTCGCTCAAGGACCTCCCGACCGCGCCGTACCCGGGCCTGACGATCGCGGCGGTCCCGAAGCGCGCGGACGCCCGTGACGTCCTCGTCGCCCGGAACGGCGCGACGGTGGACTCCCTGCCCGAGGGCGCGAAGGTCGGCACCGGCTCGCCCCGGCGCGTCGCGCAGCTCAAGGCCAAGCGTCCGGACCTCGACGTGGTGGACATCCGCGGGAACATCGACACGCGGCTCGGCCGGGTGGAGGACGACCTCGACGCGGTCGTGCTCGCCGCCGCGGGCCTGGGCCGCATCGACCGGCTGAACGCCGCGACGGAGCTGCTCGACCTCGGCTTCTGGCCGAGTGCCCCGGGTCAGGGTGCGCTCGCGGTCGAGATCCGCTCGGACGAGACGGACACGAAGCTGCTCGCGGCGCTCCGGAAGCTCGACCACGCTCCCACGCGCCTCACCGTGACGGCGGAGCGTGAGGTCCTGGCCAAGCTGGAGGCCGGGTGCTCCGCGCCGATCGGCGCGACCGCGGTCGTCGACGCCGAGCTCCTGCTCGTCAGCGCGACCGTGTACCGGCCCGACGGGTCCGAGTACCGGACGGCGTCGCACGCGGCGCACCTCGACGGGTCCGCGCAGGAACGCCTCGACGAGGCCCTCGACGTCGGGCGCCGTGTCGCCGCCGAACTGCTCGAGAACGGCGCGGCCGGACTCGCCGACCTGGCGTCGTCGGTGTCGGACGCCCCGGCCGACGGAGACCACTCGGCCGGACCCGGCCTGGCCACCCCGGCCGCCGCACAGCCCGCCGACGACGACGCGACGGCGAGCACCGGCTCCGGCACGTCGACTAGCACGGACTAGCCACGGACGGCGACACTCCCGTGCAGGACGAGCCGCGGCCCCGGGTCGTGGTCGTCCCGCGCGGTGGCGCGTGGGGCGACGCGGCCGCCGACGCAGCCCGAGCACGGGGGCTCGACCCCGTCGTCGTCCCGCTCATCACCGACGCGCCGCCGGAGGACCCGGCAGCCCTCGACGCGGCGCTCGCGCGCCTGGCGAGCGCAGACGGCGGGGCGGCGGCCGGGAGGCACGACTCCCCGTCCGCCGTCGGCGTCGGTCCCGACGGGGCCGGGTCGCCAGCCCCGTGGCTCGCGGTGACCAGTGCGACGGCCGTGCGGATGGTCGTCGGACGCATGCCGCGCCTCCCGGCCGGGGTGCGTGTGGCATGTGTGGGCGAGGCGACAGCCCGTGCTGCGCGGCGGGCGGGCTGGCGCGTCGACCTGGTGCCGGCGACGGAGTCCGCCGCCGGACTCGTGGCGGCCTTCCCGGAGACCGCCGGACGGGTCCTCTTCCCGCGTTCCGAACTGGCCGCGCCCACGCTCGTCGAGGGACTGCGGGCCCGCGGGATCGACGTCGAGGACGTGGTCGCGTACCGTACCGTGGGGACCGGTGACGAGCCGGTCCGCCTCGACCGGGCACCCGACGCGGTGCTCGTCACGAGCGGCAGCGTCGCCTCGCAGGTCGCCCGCCGCATGACCCCGCTCGACCGACGCACGCGCATCGCGTGCATCGGCCCCGGGACCGCAGCGGCCGCGCGCGAGGTCGGTCTGCCCGTGCACGTCGTCGGACGCGGCCGTTCCGTCGAAGCCCTCCTCGACGCCGTGGCCGAGGCACTCCGTGCCGAAGCACCAGAAGCACCCGAACCACCCGAAGCACCCCGATCAGGAAGGTCATCGTGACCGGACAGTTCCCCCAGGTCCGCCCCCGCCGGCTCCGTGCCACCCCGGCCATGCGTCGCCTCGTGGCCGAGACGCGCCTGCACCCAGCGGAGCTCGTCCTGCCGATGTTCATCCGAGAGGGTGCGACCGACGCGGTGCCGATCTCGAGCATGCCCGGCGTCGACCAGCACTCGCTCGACTCGTTCCGGCGCGCGCTCGTCGAGGCGGCGGAGCAGGGGATCGGCGGCGTGAACCTGTTCGGCGTCCCGACCGCGAAGGACGCCGAGGGTTCCGGGGCGACCGACCCGGACGGCATCCTCAACGTGGCGATCCGCGTCGCGCGGGAAGAAGTGGGCGATGCGCTCGTCGTGCAGTCCGACCTGTGCCTCGACGAGTTCACCGACCACGGGCACTGCGGGGTCCTCGCGGCGGACGGGTCGGTCGACAACGACGCGACGCTCCTCCGCTACCGGGACATGGCCGTCGCGCAGGCCGAGGCCGGCGCCGAGCTCGTCTGCATGAGCGGCATGATGGACGGCCAGATCGCCGCCGCACGCGACGCCCTCGACACCGCCGGGCACAGCGGGACCGCCCTGCTGGCGTACTCGGCGAAGTACGCGAGCGCGTTCTACGGGCCGTTCCGCGAGGCCGTCGCGTCCTCGCTGCAGGGTGACCGTCGGACCTACCAGATCGACGCCGCCGACGGACGCCAGGGCCTCCGCGAGGTCCTGCTCGACATCGAGGAGGGCGCCGACATCGTCATGGTGAAGCCGGCGATGAGCTACCTCGATGTGCTCGCCCGGACGGCGGACGTCTCCGAGGTCCCGGTGTGGGCGTACCAGATCAGCGGTGAGTACGCGATGATCACGGCAGCGGCCCAGAACGGCTGGATCGACCGCGACGCCGCCGCGATGGAGGCGCTCGTCGGCATCAAGCGTGCCGGTGCCGACGCGATCCTCACCTACTTCGCGGTCGAGGTCGCACGGAAGCTCAACCAGGAGGCCGGCCTGCGCACGTCCGGCAGCACCGCGGCGGTGTCCGGCGTCGCCTCGACCGGGAAGGCCCCCGAATGACCACCACGACCACCACCACGAACGACCAGCTGTTCGGACGTGCGAAGAACAGCATCCCCGGCGGTGTGAACTCGCCCGTGCGCGCGTACGGGTCGGTCGGTGGCACGCCCCGGTTCCTGACCGCTGCGAAGGGCGCGTACGTCACCGACGCCGAGGGTCGCGAGTACGTCGACCTCGTCGCGTCGTGGGGGCCCGCGATCCTCGGGCACGCCCACCCCGGGACGGTCGAGGCCGTGCAGCAGGCGGCCTCGCGCGGGCTCTCGTTCGGGACGTCGACCCCGGGGGAGACCGAGCTCGCCGAACTCGTGAAGCAGCGGGTCTCGGTCGACGGTGACGGGCCGATCGAGAAGATCCGCATGGTGTCGACGGGCACCGAGGCCACGATGACCGCGATCCGCCTCGCCCGCGGGTACACCGGCCGCGACCTCCTGGTGAAGTTCGCCGGGCACTACCACGGCCACTCCGACTCGCTCCTCGCCGAGGCCGGGTCGGGTGTCGCGACGCTCGCGATGCCCGGGTCCGCCGGGATCACCGCCGAGACGGCCGCGCAGACGCTCGTGCTGCCGTACAACGACCTCGATGCCGTCCGTCGCGCGTTCGACGAGCACTCCGAGCGCATCGCGGCCGTGATCGTCGAGGCCGCCGCCGCGAACATGGGCGTCCTCGCCCCGGAGCGCGGGTTCAACCGTGCCCTGGCGCAGATCACGACGTCGCACGGTGCGCTCCTCATCGTCGACGAGGTGCTCACCGGTTTCCGCGTCGGCAGCGCCGGCTGGTGGGGCCTCGAGGCGTCGAAGGTCGTGCCCGACGGCGCCGGCTGGAAGCCCGACCTCGTCACCTTCGGCAAGGTCATCGGTGGCGGCATGCCGCTCGCTGCGCTCGGCGGTCGACGCGAGGTGATGGACTTCCTCGCCCCGCTCGGCCCGGTCTACCAGGCGGGCACCCTCTCCGGGAACCCGCTCGCAGTGGCGGCGGGCATCGCGACCCTCCGTGCGGCGACGCCCGACGTCTACGCGCACCTCGACCGGACCGCTGCCACGATCGCGACCGCGACGAGCGACGCACTGTCGGCGGCCGGGGTGGCGCACACCGTGCAGCACGCGGGCAACCTGTTCTCGTTCGCCTTCACCGACACGGCTCCGCGGAACTACGACGACGTCCGCGCGCAGGAGGCGTTCCGGTACGCGCCGTTCTTCCACAGCATGCTCGACCAGGGCGTGACCCTGCCGCCGAGCGTGTTCGAGGCGTGGTTCGTCACGGCTGCGCACGACGACCGCGCCGTCGGCCGGATCCTCGACGCGCTGCCGGCCGCGGCACGCGCGGCGGCGGCGGCCACGGCGTAGCGCGGGGG
>NZ_JBPUGH010000099.1:0-13074 GCF_051548005.1 Curtobacterium flaccumfaciens
GCCGCACGCCACGCGGCGACGCCGCCCGTGGTCGACCCGCCGCGAGTGGGCCACCTGGCCGGTCGTCGTCGCCCGCCTCGTCCTGGTCGTGATCGCCGCGACGCTGTTCGCCGTCGCAGCGCCCGTCACCACGGTCGTGTACGCCGTGCCCGTGCCGCTCGCGCTGCTCGTCACCGCGGTGCTGTCGGTGTCGCTCGCCCTCGCTCCGGTGCTCCCCCGCACCGCCTCGGTCGCGCACCTCGTCGCCGTCGCGGGCCTCGGTGCGCTGACGGCCGGCAGCGACGTGGCCCCGTGGCCGCTGCCCGTCACCGCGATCATCGGCCTCGGGGTACTCGTGGTGGTGCTCGGCGTCCGGACCGACTGGCGGCTCACCGCGGCGGTCTGGACGGCCGCGACGGTCCTCACGCTCGCCCTCGTCGCCGTGGCCCCGTCGCGCTGGGAGCCCGCCGACGTCTGGGCCGCGACGTTCGTGGTCTCCGCCGGGTCGACCCTGCTGCTGGCCGGTGCGGCCGTCGCGATCGGGCAGCGGCGGGCGGTGCGCGTCGAGCTCGCCGAGGCACGGCGGGACGTCGAACTCGAGCAGGAGCGTCGGCGCACCGTCGAGGAGCGCGCCCGCATCGCCCGCGAACTGCACGACGTCGTCGCGCACAGCATGTCCGTCGTGCACATGCAGGCCGAGTCCGCTCCCTACCGCGTCCAGGACCTCCCTCCGGAGGCGCGTGCCGAGTTCGCCGCGATCGCCGGCACCTCCCGCACCGCGTTGCGCGAGATGCGCCAGCTCCTCGGCACCCTCCGCGGAGGGGCCGACGCCGAGCGCGCACCGCAACCGCAGCTGGCGGACCTCCCCGACCTGGTCGAGCGCACCCGCGCCGCCGGCATCCCGGTCACGCTGCACCTCGACGCCGCCGACGACGACGCAGGCCAGCTCGCGCAGCTCACCGCCTACCGGGTCGTGCAGGAGGCGCTCGGCAACGTGGCCCGGCACGCGCCCGGCGCGTCCACCGTCGTGACGGTCGGGAGGCACGGAGCGGCGCTCCTGGTCGAGGTCACCAACCACGCACCGTCGACCGGGACCGTCGTCGCCCCACCGCCCGACGACGGCGGCTTCGGGCTCGCCGGGATGCGGGAGCGGGTCGCCGCCCTGGGCGGCACCGTCGAGCACGGCCAGCAGCCGGACGGCGGGTTCCGCGTCGCGGTGACCCTGCCGACCTCCGGACCGGCGCAGCGGTCCGCTCCACGGTCCGCGACGCGAGCCGAGGAGGCCGGCCGGTGACGCGGGTGGTGGTGGTCGACGACCAACAGATGTTCCGCATGGGACTGCGGGCGATCCTCCAGGCCCAGGACGACCTGGAGGTGGTGGGTGAAGCGGCGGACGGTGCCGAGGCGGTCGCGCTCGTGCTGCGTGAGCAGCCCGACGTCGTGCTCATGGACGTGCGAATGCCGCACCTGGACGGCATCGAGGCGACCCGGCGGATCACCGCGGCGCCCGCCGACCGGCCCGTCCGGATCGTCATGCTCACCACGTTCGACGTCGACGACTACGTGTTCGACGCCCTCCGCGCCGGGGCGAGCGGGTTCCTGCTCAAGGACGCCTCGGCCGAGGAACTCGTCGCGGCGGTCCGGACCGTCGCGGGCGGCGAGGCCCTGCTCGCTCCGCGGGTGACGAGGCACCTCGTGGAGGCCTTCGTCGCCGCTCCTGCACCGGCCGTACCGCGCACCGAGGTCCTCGACGTGCTCACCGAGCGGGAGCGCGACGTGTTCGTGCTGGTCGCCCGTGGTCGGTCGAACGGTGAGATCGCCGCCGAGCTGTTCATCGCCGAGCAGACGGTGAAGACGCACGTCGGGCGCATCCTCGCGAAGCTGCAGCTCCGCGACCGGGTGCACGTCGTGGTGCTCGCCCACGAGAGCGGGCTCGTCGGGCCGGGGTGATGGACACACGGGTCGGCTTGCGGTCCGATCCGGTCGGTACGGTCTGGTGAGCCCCTCCGTACGGCGTGATCAGGCTGTCTGCACGGTCGGTGTGCCGTCGACGACGGTGAGCTCGGTCGCTGCGATCAGCCACGTGTGCCCGTCGTTCGGGTTGCCCTGGAAGAAGAGGTACTCGCGGCCGTCCGCGTCACGCAGGTACCCCGGGTGGCCCGACTCCGAGTGGTTCCACGTACCCTCCGGGCCGGCGGGCACGAGCGGCTCCTCGGATCCGCGCGTCCACGTGCGACCGTCCGGACTCGTCGCCCACCCGATCTGCTGCGGCGCGTTGTTGTAGGCGCCCGCGTAGAACACCGTGAAGCGCTCGCCGTCCCACCGCAGCGCCGGGGCCTCGATGCAGTCCTGCTCCCACGGCAGTTCCGGCGCGAGCGCGGGGCCGTCGACGGACAGCTGCTCCCAGTCCGACGGGCCGTACGCGCTGCCGAGCTTCGCTCGCGAGGTCCCGAGCAGCTGCGTCGTCATCGTCGGGTCCCGCGTGACCCACGCCAGGAGCAGCCAGTCCCCCGCCACCACGAGGTCAGCGTCGATCGCGCGGCCGCACGTCCAGTCGCCCGTCGGCCGGAACACCGGGTTCTCCGGGTTCGGGGTGAAGGTCAGGCCGTCGTCGCTGACCGCGTGGCAGATCGAGTCCTCGCGGCCGCGACCGTAGGTCTGGAAGAACAGGTGCACCCGACCGTCGATCACGACCGCGCCCGGGGCCGCCGCACCGCTCCGGTCGTACTCGCCGAACGGTGGCAGGACGGCGACCGTGCGCCACGACACCAGGTCGTCGCTCTCCGCGATGCCCACCGACCAGCCCTCGGGCTCGTCGTCGCTCGGGGACGGGAGTGAGCAGTACAGGAGGTACCGACCGCCGAAGCGGATCACCGACGGGTCCTTGGCGTAGGGGCGGCCCCGGCGCGAGGTGTCGCCCCACGGTGCGCCGAGGAGTCGGACGGAAGCGTCGGTGCTCATCGGTCCACTGTGCACCCGCTACCGCACCTGAGGCTCCTCACAGTCCGGGCGTCTGGGCGCGGTGGCGTGCTTATCGTGTTCGACGGAGGGGGTGCCATGGCCGGGGAACTGCGGCTCGACGAGAGCGGACTCAGCGGACTCGTGCGCGAACTGCAGGCGCACGGCGCGACGAGCGACGGGCACGCCGCGGATGCGGACGCTGCACTCGCCGCTGCCGCAGGTGCGCTGACGACGCCGACGATCGCCGGCGCGGTGCAGCGTCTCGCCGAGCGGTTCCGCGGCAACGCCGACGACGTCGGCACCCGGATGACGAGTCTCGGCTCCTCCCTCACCACCGCGGCGCACGCTGTGCTCACCGCCGACAGCAGCCTCGCCGGCGAGGCCGACCGGATCGAGCGATGAGCGTCCTCGCCCTCACGACCGACCGGTTCGAGCGATGAGCGTCCTCGCCGGCGCGCTCAGCGCCTCCGACGTGGTCGACGTCACCGACGACGCCGACGCCCTCCGTGCCGCCGCCCGCCGGTTCGCGACCGCGACCGACGGCGTGCTCACGAGCGCGACCAGCGGGTCGACCGCGTGGGCGGGCCTGCCGACCGTCTTCACCTCGGAGGCGCTCCAGCCCGCGCTGACGCCGCTGATGGACCCGGCCGTGCAGAAGGCACGTCAGGTCCAGGCCGCGGGCGAGGAGTTCGAGCGGGTCGCTCTCAGTGCGGCCACCGGCATCGAGGCGCTGCAGCACCGCCACGACTCGCTCGTCGCGCAGATCGAGCAGTTCCACGCGTCCGCCCCGGGTCGCGTCGCCGCTGAAGCCTCGGCGCAGGCGGCGTCGGGAGACCTGCTCGGCGCCGTCGGGACCGTCATCCAGCACTGGCAGCAGGTCCCGGCGCTCGTCACCGAGGAGCTCGGACTCCGGACGCAGGTCGCGGCCTACAACGACGACGTCTCCTCGACCATGCAGTCGATAGCCGCGCAGTTCGACGCGATCACCCCCTCCGCGGTCGACGCGCACCCGGTGCACACCGCCGCAGACGTCTCCGGCAGCGGGTCTGGCTCGGGTTCAGGGCACAGCAACTGGTTCGAGGACGCGTGGAACACCACGAAGGCCGCCGTCGGCCTCGGGGGCACCGTGCTCGGAGCCGAGGCCGAGATCGTCTGGCCGCACGTCCAGGACGCCGCTGCGGTCGCCGGCAACATCTTCGCCTCGCTCGGCAACGCGATGGTGGAGCACCCTGACGAGACGCTCGAGCTCCTCGGCGGGCTCGCGATGATGGCTGCCGGTGGAGCGGTCGAAGGCGGCGGGGTCGCCCTCGACGCCACCGGTGTCGGAGCGCTCGCGGGCGTGCCCCTGAACGCTGCCGGCGTAGCGCTTATGGGAGCCGGTGCCACTGCGGCAGCGACCGGTGGGGGCCAGCTCGGCGTCCACGCGATGACGGACGACCGCGAGACGCCGTACCGCACCGACCACGCGTCCGAGGCGGAGAAGGCCCGACGCGCGAAGGAGCCGAACGAGGACCACCCCGGACGGAGCAAGGACGGCACCTACCGGTCACAGAACAACGACGAAGCGCGCGTCGACGCCGCCCAGAAAGAAGCCCAGGGCATCAAGCAAGTCGAGAAGCAGCTCGGTACGAAGGTCGACACCACCAAGGTCAAGGCGAAGGTGGACGGCGTCCCGAACGGACGGATCTACGACGGCCTGGCGGAGAAACCCGACGGCACCTACGTCGGCGTCGAGATCAAGAGCGGCACCGCGACCCGCAACGCAGAGCAGCGTGCGTTCGACAACGCCGTCAGCCCGGAGAACCCCGCCACTGCGACCCTGAACGGCAAGACCATCAAGATCACCGAGGTGATCGAGCAGAAAGTACCCTGAGACCGATGTTCGTCATGACCACCAACTCGGACTCCAGCATGCGGCTCACCGACGCCTTCCGGCCGTACCGCGAGCAAATCCGCTTCAACCTCGGGCAGCTCGACAACGACGAGGACTGGGCCTACCAGCTCTGGTACGTGCCCGACTCCGCCGGCTGGCCCGATGCTCCCGGCTACTCGGACGAGGACTGGAACAGCCGGTACATCCAGGCCGGCGGTAGCGCCGAGCGGATGAGCGTCGAGATCCAACGCGTCGAGGACGGCCAGCTCCGCCACTACGTCGTCGGCCGCGAGCACGACGTCGACGAACCACTCACCGAAACGGTCAACGTCGCCGGCACCGACCACCCGGTGCACCCGGCCGAGGTGTTCGACGCCGACGAAGCCACCGACGTCTTCTTCCACTACTTCCAGGACAGCGGCACCGTGCCCGACGGGTACGTCCTGCGCTACCTCGACTTGTCGTAGACCCGGCGAAGCGTTGACGGTCGTGGCATCGACCTCGGATGCGTGAAGGCGCGAATGATCATCCAGGAGTCGAACAGTCGCATCGGCAGCATCCTGAACGGACGTTGCGGCCGATGCCGGACTAGGTGCGGCACATGCTCGTTCTGCTCGACAACGAGGAGGAATTCGCCTGGCGGATCTGGTGGCGCCCGGAGGACGACGGTGAGTACCGGTACCTCGTCGTCGGCCGCGACCACGACCACGACCATCACAGCGTCGACGGCAGACAGGAGTCCCGTGTTCATCAACACCCTCAGCAGCGCCAGCAACTCGAAGCTCGCTGACGAGTTCCGGTCCTACCGAGACCAGATCCGTTGGATACTGGGCCTGCTCGACAGCACGAGTGCGCGCCGATTCGAACACCAGCGTTGGTTCGTTCCGGACTCCGCCGGTTGCCCGAACACGGCTCCGTGCCGCATCGCCGGGAGCAGGGGCAATGCGAGGTCGATGACGGCTTGGTCGGTGGAGACGCACACGGCGAGGAGGTCGACCGTCATTCCCGGGTGTTCCGCGTCGTCGAGTTCGGTGAATGGGAACGGGACCTGGTTCAGCGCTTCCGGGCGGCGGGCCCAGAAGTGCAGCGAGAAGCTGGCGTCCGCGATCGCTGCCTCCACCGCGCAGATCGAGGCGTACGGTTCCGCGCTGAAGCTTGCGGGTCTCGAGGTCGACGATGCCTGAGAATCGCGTGGCATGGTGGCCAAGTCAAGACGCGCCGCCTCCAGCGAGCTGGTCCTACGTGATCGAGGACCTGCTCGCTCCCGATCGCTCGCAGGAGTGGGCGCGTGCCGCAGCACTCTTCATTGAAGAGCACAGGGAGCGATTCGGTCGTGGCCCGACGTTCAACGAAGTGTTCAATCACCTCCTTCCGGAGGCGGACGGAATTCCCTCACCGCGCCCGGAAGGCGTCAGCTCGCGGGACCACTACCTCGCTAGGAGCAAGTTTCGGCTCTACGTGATGCGCGAATGGCGCAAGCACGACCTGTTCGCGTGGAGAACAGGAAAGACGCGAAGCCTCAACGCCAAGGGGAGGTTTGCGCGGATGCTGCGTCAGCTTCAGCGAGCGGACACAGAGGGACCGTCAGACGCGCACATGTGTCCGTCGCGATGAGGATGAGGTGCGAAGGCGCGGGGGTTTGCGACGTCGTCGCTCGATCGAGCCGCCATGACGCGTGAGTACACACCCGCGCACGAACCTGTCGCGGGATTGTGCACGTCAAGGGGCCAGCGCGATGCCTGGTACTCCGCGGCAGCAGCGATCCTCGGCCCGAAACTCGTGCACAATCTCGCGACGACACTCAAGTTCTTGAGGGGCGCCCGCGCGGCGGCTGCATCGGGATGCCGAACCGCCAGTGCACCAGGGTGCACGTTCTTTTTCTTCGCACGCAGGCGGCCACACAATGCAACCCGTTCCGGTACCGGTACAACCGGTACGCGGCCAGCACCCGCGCCTCGCACTGGGGCTGGCGACGCGCGCTGTCGATCTGACTGGATGGAAGCCATGGGGACGAACGACACCACCGGCGCCGGCGCCTCCGCTCAGCGCGAGTACGACCGCCGGCGGGCGAGCGACGAGGCGAAGATCCGCGAGACGTGGGGCGACGGCACCATCGGCACGATCGCCGTCGCGCTCTCGGGCGAACGCCAGAGCACCGTCGCGTGGAAGTCCGGCGCAGCCGGCGAGGCCGAGGTCGGCCGGGCGCTGGACGCGATCGCCTCCGAGCACGTCGTCGTGCTCCACGACCGCCGCATCCCCCGGTCCCGCGCGAACATCGACCACATCGTCATCACCCGCGCTGGCGTCTGGGTCGTCGACGCGAAGCGCTACCGGAACAAGCGGCCTCGCCTGCAGGTCGAAGGCGGGCTGTTCCGACCCCGGACCGAGAAGCTCGTCGTCGGTAGTGACCGCACCAAGCTCGTCGACAGCGTGCTCCACCAGGTGACCCTCGTGCAGGCCGTCGTCGGTCCGGTCTCCGTGCACGGCGTGCTCTGCTTCGTCGATGCGGACTGGCCGCTCTTCAGTGGCTCGTTCACGGTGCGAGGCATCGACGTCTGCTGGCCGAAGCGGCTCGCCAAGCGCCTGTCCACGCTCGAGGGGACGGTCGACGTAACCGCGGTCGCCGGCGCAATCGCAGCGCACTTCCCGCCCGCCTGAGCCTCGCTGCAACCACTCTTCGGTGGCGACAACTCCGCTGCTGCTGTCACTTCTCGCCACTAAGTGTCAACAGCGCGGCACGTTCGCGCGCACGTCATCGGCCTGCGCCTCGTCGAGCTCCCAGCGCTCATAGTCAGTGTGCCCTGGGTACCTCGAGCGCAGGTAGTCCCGCACCACCTTCCCCGGCCGCGACTCGTTCGTGTAGCCGAGCTCGACTGCCAGCTCTCGTGGTGTGTACGTCGTCATCGCTGCTCTCCCTCGCGTTCGCGCCCGAGCAGCCGGTGCAGCCAGCCCGGTCGCGCCTTGGTCTCGGTGCTCGCTTCCGGCACGGGTGACTGTCCCGGCGCGGGCACCGGGAACCTGACCGTCACGGTCAGCTCGCGCTCCGCCGGATCCGGCATCGGCGTCATCGGCCAATCCGACGGCTCGTAGTCGTCGGGCACCACGTATCCGCCGCAGTTCACGACCTCGCCGGCGGCGCTGACCGTGACGCTCCGCACGTGGAGCGTCCCGTCGTCGAAGTCGTACGGGCTGCGTCCGTCGGTGACGTACGCGGTCTCCTCGCGGAAATTCTTCGACCAGGTGAGCCGGCCGACCGTGCCTGCGACCGACGATGCCCACCAGTGAGCACCGTCCCACTTGACGCAGAGCTCGTCGCCCACGCGCACGTCGCGCATGTGCTCGGTCACGCTCGAGCGGTAGAGGTTCGACGCCTGCGGCGTCCCGCGGCCGGCGTAGACGCTCGCCAGGAGCTCCCTGATCCCGAAGCGGCGATCGCCGTTCTTGTGGACGGAGCCGAGCTGCGGATGACCGTCCGCGGCCGCCGGTGATCCTGGCGTCTGAGTCATCGCCCCTCCTCGCGCACGCTCATCGCGCCACACTAGTGTCGGCACATGGGGTTCCGGGGGCAGACGCAGCGCGCTCCGCTCAACGTCCGAGCGCTCGTCTCCATCGCGCTGATCATCGTGACGGGCATCGTGGTCTGGGCGACCGGGGCGTTCGATCCTGCTGCGCAGACTCCACCGTCCCAGTTCGACTACGACGCCGGGAGCATGCCCCCTACCGCCGACGACCGGGCCGCGGCGACGGTGCAGGCTGTCGCGCTGATAGGGACGCTTCCCGCGGCCGTGCTCGCCCTCGTCATCGCGACGAGCGCGCTCCGGACCTGGAAGGAACAGGTCTCCGCGATCATCGCGACCAGCCTCACGAGCCTCGCGGCGCTGGCCAGCGTCTTCTTCGCCTGGATCGGTGTCGGAACCCTGGTGTTCTTCACGTAGCCGGGGCGCGCTCGCACCGGCTCACAAGTCCTTGAAGTACCCGAGGTAGACCCATGTGCCCACCTCGCAGCTGCTGCCGACGTCCAGTCGTTGGGCACCACCGTCTGGTGCGACCAGCCGCACCTCCTGCGACACCGGACCCCTGTCCGACCAGTCGTGCCGTTCCGGGTAGTCGGACACCGCCGACTCCACGAATCCAGCATCTTCCGCGTTCTGCAGCAGCGCGCTCACGTCCGGAACGCATGCCACGACCCACGCCTCGGACGCCTTGATCAGCGACCTCGCACCCGATGCCTTGAGCTGCGCGTCTGGCGGCAGTCTGACGCTGAACGTCGTCTCGATTGACGTCCGCCCGAGGCGACTGCACTCGCCCTTCAGCGGCTCGCAGATGCTGCCGTCGTCGGTCTCTTGCGGCCCAAGCGCCCGGTGCACCGAGGCGCCGACGCTGAACACCACCGCGGCAACCACGCCACCGAGCACCAGCACGAGCGCGGCGAGCATGCCCACCAACCGGAGCGCGCTCGGCGCCTGATCGTCCTTCTCCCCCATCCGTCCACGGTATCCGGAGCTGCCGCCGCGCCGGCGGTCGCCGTCTCGGTAGCCGATGGGCTACTGCGACCGAAGCGCGTCCACCCAAGCGCCGCGATTGGCTCGGAGGTAGGCGCAAACGGAGGCCCAGTACTCACCATGACCGGTCGTGTACATGGTCGCCCACGGTTCCCAACCGTCGGCATGGGCTCGCTGCAACAGTGCGTGCATCGCGTCGCTGCGTTCGATCATCACCGTTGGCAGCTCCGCCCGGAGTGCTTCGCTTGGGCCGTACCCGTCGATGAACCAGCGGAGACGTTGGGCTGCTTCTGGCACCGGTCGTGAGTCGTCGAGCATCGAGAACGACTGCGCTGCGTAGGCGAGGTCCCATGAGCGAGTACTCGGCCCCGCGCCGTCCCAATCGATGAAGACCCACCGCTTACCAACGATCAGGTTCCACGGAGCCAGGTCGTTGTGGCACACCAGATCAGCCGGCCCGGGCGGTGGGATCAGCACGTCCCACACGCCGTCGTCCGCCGAGTACTCACCACCTGCGTCGTGGATGCGGCGCACCAGCGCACCGACCCGCCGCAGCCCCTTCTCATCGAGGGGCCCGAGGTCCATCGCGAGATCACCCGGTACGTACTCGAGGACCTGGCGACCGTAGTCGTCGAAACCGTGCGCAGACGGCACGTCGACGCCTTGGGATCGTAAGTGGGCGGTGAACCGAGACACGGAGGATGTTGACGGAAGAGCGGGCTTCCGAACAGTGTCACCCACGCGCACGACGCTCGCGGAAGCGTTGCCGCCAGCCAGCGGAACCTCATCGTCGACCATGAGAAAAGGGTCGCACGCCGTGTCCCTTAGACGATCGGCCATCGGACGACGGCCAGGTAGTGAGCTAAAGGACCACGCGCACGAGCGATGGTCGCTTCAGTGCGAGCCTCGCGGACGACACAGGCCGCCCACGACTGCCACCATCACGCCGACCATCGAGATTGCGAGGCCGATGTGCGGAGAGCCGGTGAGCTGCAGGACAACACCGACCACGAAAGCCACCGCACCCAGGAGGAATGCCGCGAGCCAGCCCGGAACCTTCATGAGCCGAGCCTGCCACTGGCGTTCCCTCCCGTCCGTTAGCCGATCCTCTGCCGGACGCCGTCGTACGCTGTCCTGGTGGTTGAGCGTGATCATCCTCGTGATGGCCGAGTACATGGTCGACGATTCCCCGCTGTGGTATCGCGGATCGCGGTCGGGCGAACGCTTCGGCGTCGCGGAAGCCGCGGACCTCGGACTGAGCTCATCCCTCCGGCGCGACCTGCAGGCGTGGAACGACGTCTTCGAACAGGTTCGGAACGCGGTCTTCGATGACCGTGAAGAGTCCCGCCCCGTCCCGTCGCCTTCGAGGTCCCTTGAGGTGTTGGCCGCCCACAGGGGCGAGGCATTCTCCCTCGCGAGCCGCGTCCAGCTCGAGCTCGGTGACGACATGCACGTCTGGTGCGGCGCAGGCGAAGGCATCGACATGGTGAACGAGTCGGGGACGGCCGTCGTACTGTCAAGCAAGCGAACAGGGACGGATGTCGAGTACTTGCACGACGGGAAGCGCGACGTCAGATCGGCGCTTGCTGCGGGTGCTCGTGAGGGAATTGCCAAAGCACTCGTCCACTGGCGTTCTCTCACCGAACGAGTCGGGACGCCGTTCGGCAACGCCGAGACCCGCGCCCTCGGACTTAGAACTGCCGGGCGCTTGCAGAGCGATGTCGGGCCACACGCTCAGGTCATCTTCTACGCCGGCGCGTCAGCGCCGTACCGCCCCGACGAAGTCGACTGAGATCGTCACTGTCCGATAGCCGATCGGTCATCGGACACCGCTTCCGAGATACCCGATGTCGATGCCGATGCCGATGCCGATGTCGATGTCGATGCCGATGCCGATGCCGATGCCGATGCCGATGCCGATGCCGATGCCGATGCCGATGCCGATGCCGATGCCGATGCCGCAGGATAAGGGGCATGCGCATCGGCGAACTCGCTGCCCGGACCGGTGTAAGCGTGCGATCGCTGCGCTACTACGAGGCGCAGGGCTTGCTCACGCCGCAACGAACCGCCGCCGGGCAGCGGGTCTACGGTCCACACCACGAAAGTGTCGTCGCCACCATCCGCGACCTGCTGGCCGCTGGCTTCTGCAGCTCGGTCATCGGTGTGCTCCTGCCTG
The DNA here is from genome assembly GCF_051548005.1 of Curtobacterium flaccumfaciens. Classification (GTDB taxonomy): domain Bacteria; phylum Actinomycetota; class Actinomycetes; order Actinomycetales; family Microbacteriaceae; genus Curtobacterium. The sequence goes on from NZ_JBPUGH010000099.1 coordinate 11,492, forward strand.
CGCTATCGAATCCCGTCGCATCGACCGATCGGCTGCGGTCTGCTGTCGACGCGGCCGAAGCGCGTCTGCGCAGCGAGCAGGATGCGATCTTGCAGGAACTCGACCGCCTAGCGCAGCTTCGTCGTCGATGGGGTCTTGCCCCTGACGCGCACGTCAGGAACGAGAGTGGGAGTCATGACGAACCCCACAACTCCGAAGCAGCTTCGTTTGATCATCGAGACCGACGACTTCGACGAGGCGGTCCGCTTCTACCGTGACACGCTCGGCATGCCCGAGCAGGTCGCGTTCGCCACGGACGGCGACGACCGGGTGGCGATCCTCCACGCGGGCATCGCCACGATCGAACTTGCCACCCGCACCCACGCGAGGAATATCGACGAAGTCGAGGGCATACCTTCGACGCCGCCCGGTCCTCCCTCGCTCCGCATCGCGTTGGAGGTCGAGGACACCGAGCGCGCCGTCGCGAGGACGACCGAGGCGGGAGCCGACCTCCTCGCCCCTCCTACAACGACGCCGTTCCGGTCGAAGAACGCGCGCGTGCAGGGTCCTGCTGGTTGGCAAGTCACGTTCTTTCAGGAACTCGATTCTCTGCAGGAGCGCCGAGCGCGTGGTGGCTTCCTGACTGACGACACACGCGACCGGTAGATCCGAACTACGTCGTCGATCTCGACCAGTTCATCACCCTTACGAGTACGCGATGGCCATCAAACGCCCCAGCGAGGACGAAGGATGGGTTTGGCTCAGCCGGCAAATGGTGTCCGATAGACGATGGTTGACCGGGACAACGAGACCAGTGCTGCTCGAATCGAAGGGCGACGAGAAGTGCGTGTCCATGGTTCGGTCGTGCGGGGGCGACCCCCTTCGAACCACAGCACAGCGCAGGTCATGTTGCGGTCAGTCTCAGTAGGTCGGTGGCGACGACGGCAGGAGGGCGCTCCGCGTCGACGATGTGGTCGAACAGCGACAGGCGTCGCAACTCGGCGATCTGAGCACGATTGTCGTCGGCCCAGTCCTCATTGCTCCAACCTTCTTCCCGCAGACGTAGGCGGTGGCGACGCGTCAACTCAGCATGCGAGACCTCAAGCAGCACAGTCATGAAGCCGACAGCGCGCAGCGCACGCACATCGCCCGGATCGAACGTGGAGTGCAGCAGGACCACGTCGGACAGTGCGGCGGCAGCGGCAAGGGCCCTCGGGGCGACGACTGCCTTCCTCGTGTCGATGTCGGGGTAGACACCCCCGTTCAGCCGGACCAGTTCGTCGTCGAGGTCCACGATCGTGATCGTCGTCGACTGCAGGTGACGCGCAATGGTGGTCTTGCCGGACGCGAGAGGGCCGACGACGAGGAGCTTCACCTGATGAGTGTTGCGCACTTGTGTGGAGAGGTCGTCCGTTGACCGATCGGTGCTTTCAAGGAGTCGTCGCAACGAAGGTCTTCGAGGCGACCATACGGGGCCGGGGCATGCTTGGCGTTATGACGATCTACCCGGGTGATCCGCGCGACGTCTACCGGCGTCGTCGCGGACTGATCAACGCCGCTCAGGGAGTGTTGTTTCTCCCGGCGCAGGGCGGTTGGCTTCTCAT
>NZ_JBPUGH010000100.1:0-13039 GCF_051548005.1 Curtobacterium flaccumfaciens
GGGGCACGCTGGTCGCCGGCGGGCTGCTCGGCAGCGGGCTCGGGCAGCGTCGGCTGCTCGGTGACCGGGGCGGCGACGGCCTCGGCGGCCGGGGTCTCGGCCGCCGCGAGGCGCTTGTCCTCGATGGTGGCGATGAGGTCGCCCTTGCGCATCTTCGAGAGGCCCGTGATGCCGAGGGAGGAAGCGATGCGCTGGAGCTCCGGGAGCCGGAGTGCGCGCAGGTCGCTGGGGATCTCCACCGGGGTGGAGTCGTTGACGTTCGTCAAGGTCGGTGTTTCCTTTCGAACCGCAGAACGCGGAGAGTTTCCACCGTCCCGGATGCACAGCGGTGCACTGACCGTCGCTCAGACGACGGACCGGGAAACGGTGATCAGAAAGAGATTGCCCCCGCGCACCGGACCCTGCACCGGCGAGGATCGTTCCTGCTGCCTATGCGGGATCGGCTTGGAGCGCCGAGTGCGCTGCCACTGTAGCACCACCGAGGTCCACGGCCAGCATGAGCGGGCGCCAGTCCGACTCCGCGTGTCGCGACACGAGGTCCGCCGCGGTCAAGCGCTGCGCCGGGTCGCTGCCGAGGACGAGGAGGCTCGGGCCCGCACCGGAGACGACCGCCGCGAGCCCGTGCTGCCGCAGGAGCCCGATGAGGGCGTCGGTCTCGGGCATGGCACTCGCCCGGTACGCCTGGTGGAGACGGTCCTCGGTGGCGGCGAGGAGCAGTTCGGGGCTCTGGATGAGCGCCGCGACCAGGAGCGCCGACCGCGACACGTTGAACGCGGCGTCCTCGTGGGGCACGCTCGCGGGCTGCAGCGATCGTGCGAGCTTCGTCGACAGGGTCGAGGTGGGCACGAACACCACCGGCGAGACGCCCCGGTGCACGAGGAGCCGCTTGTAGGCAGGTCCGTCCGCGGTCATCCACGCGATGGTCAGGCCGCCGAAGAGCGCCGGCGCGACGTTGTCGGGGTGCCCCTCCATCTCGGTCGCGAGCGTCAGGAGCGTCGAGGCGTCGAGGTCGACGACCCCGTCGAGCAGCCCGCGCGCCGCCATGAGTCCGGCCACGATCGCCGCGGCGGAGGACCCCATGCCGCGGCCGTGCGGGATGGCGTTGACCGCGTGCAGCTCGAGACCCGGCTGCTCGGTGACCCCTCCGGCAGCGAGCCCACGACGGACTGCCTGCACGACGAGGTTCGAGTCGTCCGTGGCGACCTCACCGGCGCCGACGCCCTCGACGGTCACGGTCGCGTCGGGCTCCGGCCGGACGCGGACCGTCACCTCGTCGTACAGCGAGAGCGCGAGCCCGAGCGAGTCGAAGCCCGGCCCGAGGTTCGCCGACGTGGCGGGCACCCGGACGCGCACCACCCGTCCGGCCGGTACAGCGTGCTGGGCGGTCGTGCCCTCCCCCGGTCCGGACGAGCGGTGCGTGCTCACTCGGCGCCGACCAGTCCGAGCACGTCGGCGACGGACTTCGTGTCCACCGGCACGACCGTGGGCTGGACCTCGCCGCCGTCCTCGGTGCGGAGGGCCCACTGCGGGTCCTTGAGCCCGTGACCGGTCACCGTGATGACGACCTTCGCGCCCTTGCCGACGACACCGGCGTCCGCGCGCTCGAGGAGCCCGGCGACGCCGATCGCGGACGCCGGTTCGACGAACACGCCGACCTCCGCGGACAGGATGTGGTGCGCCGCGAGGATCGCCTCGTCGGAGATCGCGCCGAAGTAGCCGTCGGTCTCGTCGCGCGCCTCGAGGGCGTACTGCCACGAAGCCGGGTTGCCGATCCGGATGGCGGAGGCGATCGTCTCGGGCTTCGGGACGACCTCGCCCCGGACGATCGGGGCGGAACCGGCCGCCTGGAAGCCGAACATGCGCGGCAGCTTCGACGAACGACCCGCGGCGACGTCCTCGCGGTACCCGCGGGAGTACGCGGTGTAGTTGCCCGCGTTGCCGACGGGCAGGAAGTGGAAGTCCGGCGCGTCGCCGAGGACGTCGACGACCTCGAAGGCCGCGGTCTTCTGACCCTCGATGCGGTCGTTGTTCACCGAGTTGACCAGGTGCACCGGGTAGTTCGCCGCGAGGTCGCGCGCGATGTCGAGGCAGTCGTCGAAGTTGCCCTGCACCTGCAGCAGCTGCCCGTCGTGGGCGATGGCCTGGCTGAGCTTGCCCATCGCGATCTTGCCCTCGGGCACGAGCACCGCGGCGGTGATGCCGGCGTGCGTGGCGTAGGCGGCGGCGGACGCGCTCGTGTTGCCGGTCGAGGCGCAGATGACGGCCTTCGCACCGTGCTCGACGGCCTTCGAGATCGCCATCGTCATGCCGCGGTCCTTGAACGAACCGGTCGGGTTCATGCCCTCGAACTTGACGTAGACGTCCGCCCCCGTGCGCTCGGAGAGCCGTCGTGCCGGGATGAGCGGGGTGCCGCCCTCGCCGAGGGTGACGACGGGTGTCGCCTCGGTGACGTCGAGACGGTCGGCGTACTCGCGCAGGACTCCCTGCCACTGGTGGGCCATCAGGCTCCCCTTTGTATCGGTGTGCTGTTCGGGTGCGTGGGTGGTCGCGGCTCAGGCGCCGGCGACCCGCAACACGCTGGTGATCTCGGCGACGACGTCCTCGTTCCGGAGCGCCACCACGGTGTCGGCGAGGTCGGACTCGCGCGCCAGGTGGGTGCCGATGACGAGCGTCGCGGTCGCACCGGTGCGGTCGGCACCGGGAGCGTCCGTCTGCAGCGCACTGGTCTGTTCGACCGTCTCCACGCTGACGCCGTGCTTGGCGAGCACGCCTGCGACGGTCGACAGGACACCGGGGGCGTCCGCGACGTGCAGGGTGATCTGGTAGCGGGTGCGCACGGTCCCGATCGGGAACACCGGCAGGTCCGCCTGGGTCGACTCGGCGACGCCGGGGCCGCCGATGACGTGTCGGCGCGCGGCGGACACGAGGTCGCCGAGGACGGCCGACGCCGTCTCGACGCCACCGGCACCCGCGCCGTAGAACATGAGGTCGCCAGCGGCCTCGGCCTCGACGAACACGGCGTTCTTCGCGCCGTGGACGCTCGCGAGGGGGTGCGACTCGGGGACGAGGGCCGGGTAGACGCGGGCGGAGACGCCCTCGCGGCCGTCCTCGTCGGTGAGCCGCTCGGCCGTCGCGAGGATCTTCACGACGTAGCCGGCCTTCCGGGCCGCGCGGACCTGGTCGATCGTGATCGCCGTGATGCCCTCGCGGTGCACGGCCGCGAGCGGCACCGAGGTGTGGAACGCGAGCGAGGCGAGGATCGCGGCCTTCTGCGCGGCGTCGTAGCCCTCGACGTCGGCGGTGGGGTCGGCCTCGGCGTACCCGAGCTCGGTCGCGGTGGCGAGGGCGTCCTCGAAGGTCGCGCCCTTGCGGTCCATCAGGTCGAGGATGAAGTTCGTCGTGCCGTTGACGATGCCCATGATGCGCACGATGCGGTCGCCGGCGAGGGAGTCGTGCAGCGGGCGGATGATCGGGATCGCCCCGGCGACGGCGGCCTCGTAGTAGAGCTGCGCGCCGACCTGCTCGGCCGCTGCGAACAGCTCGGGGCCGTGCGTCGCGAGGAGCGCCTTGTTGCCCGTGACGACGTCCGCGCCGGACTGCAGTGCCTGGAGGACGAGCGTGCGCGCGGGCTCGATGCCACCGATGAGCTCGACGACGATGTCGGCGCCCAGGATCAGCGACTCGGCGTCGGTCGTGAAGAGGTCCTTCGGCAGGTCGACGTCCCGCTCCGCCTCGGTGTCGCGGACGGCGATGCCGACGAGCTCGAGGCCGGCGCCGGCACGCGAGGCGAGCTCGTCGCCGTGTTCGAGGAGGAGCCGCGCCACCTGCGACCCGACCGAGCCGGCTCCGAGCAGGGCGACGCGGACGTTGCGGTATTCGATCATCTGGGGGTGGTTCCTGTCGTTCGGGCGGGTCACCGGCCGGGGCCGGGTGCGGGGACGACCCCGGTGTCGCGGGCGAGCAGGTCGTCGATCGACTCGCCCCGGACGAGGATACGGGCTGTGCCGTCCGCCACGGCGACGACCGGCGGACGACCGACGTGGTTGTAGTTGCTCGCGAGGCTCCAGCAGTAGGCGCCGGTCGCGGCGACGGCGAGCAGGTCGCCCCGGTGCACGTCACCCGGCAGGTACTCGTCGTTGACGACGACGTCCCCGCTCTCGCAGTGCTTGCCGACGACGCGGGTGAGGACGGCCGGCGCGTCCGACGTGCGGGCGAGGCGGGCGGTGTAGTCGGCCCCGTACAGCGCCGGGCGGGCGTTGTCGCTCATGCCGCCGTCGACGGAGACGTAGGTGCGGGTCGCGGCGTCGGGGGTCGGTGCCTCGGCCGGCACGGCGCGGCCCTCGGTCGCGAGCACGCGCTCGGTCGTCTCCCCCACGAAGGAGCCGCCGTCGGCCGGCGCGGCAGCGTCTCCGTGCGCGGCGGCCTCACCGTGCGCGACCGCGTCGCCGAGCTCGAGCGTCACCGGCTTGATCGTGCCGACCGTGTACAGCGTGAGTCCCGCCGGGCCGACGATGTACCGACCGGGTTCCACCGCGATCTCCGGCACGGGGATCCCGCGTTCCGCGCAGGCCTCGGCGACGATCGTGGCGAGGGCCTCGGCGACGTCCTCGGGCTCGAACGCCGAGTCCGCCTCGGTGTAGTCGATGCCCCAGCCCCCTCCGAGGTTGAGCTCCGGCACCGCACCGGTCGCCACGAGCGCCGCGTGCACGTCCATGAGGCGCCGGGCGGCCTCGCGGAATCCGGACTCGTCGAAGATCTGCGAGCCGATGTGCGAGTGCAGCCCGACGAACGCGAGGGACGGCTCGGCCCGGACCGCCGCGGCGGCCTGCTCGGCCTCGGTCAGCGGGATGCCGAACTTCTGGTCCTCGCGGGCGGTGGCGAGGTACTCGTGCGTGGAAGCGTGCACGCCGCTGTTGATCCGGATGCGGACGCGCTGCACGACACCCGCGTCGGCGGCGGCGCGCGCGACGCGCTGCACCTCCTCGTGGCTGTCGAGGACGATCGTGCCGACCCCGACCTCGACGGCGCGGGCGATCTCGGCGTCCGACTTGTCGTTGCCGTGGAAGCCGAGCATGCCCGGGTCGACGCCCCCGGCCAGGGCGACCGCGAGCTCCCCGCCGGTGCAGACGTCGACGCGGAGGTCCGCCTCGGCCATCCAGGCGGCCACCTGGGTCGTCAGGAACGCCTTGCCCGCGTAGTAGACGTGGGCCCGGGTGCCGATCCGGCCGAACGCGTCCGCGAAGGCGGTCCGCACGCGCACGGCGCGGGACTGCACGTCGCGCTCGTCGACCACGTAGAGGGGTGTGCCGAACTGCCGGACGAGGTCCGAGGCGGCGATCCCGCCCACGGCGAGCTCGCCGTCGTCCGTCCGGGTCGCGGATGCGGGCCAGATGCGCGCCGTCAGCGCGGAGGCGTCCGTCGGGAACCGCAGCCGCGGCGGGGCAAGGGGGTTCTCGCTCACGGGACCCGATCCTACCGAGCCGTGAGGAGCCTCCCGTCCGGTGTTACGAGCAGGACCCCACCGACCGCAGTCCCTCCTCGCTGAGCGGCAGGGAGTCCGCGGTCACGCGGACGGTCGCGTCGCGTGCCGTGATGTCGAGGTCGCGCACCGCGAGCTGGGACGGCAGGAAGCGTGCGGTGCAGACCTCGACCGGGACGTTCGTGACGCCGGGGATCGAGTCGACCTTGAGGCCGAGCGACGAGTTGGTGATGCGGACGCTCTTCGGGGTGATCGTCACGCCCTTGCCGTCGTCCTGCGTCACGACGTCGCCGCGTGCGGCGTAGGTGATGTCGTAGCCGAGGACGGCCGTCGTGCCGGAGAGCTCGACCCCGCCGTCGACGAGCTTCAGGCGCTCGAACAGCGGGCTGTACTTGGCGAGGTCCTTGATGCTGCCCGAGGCGAGGGTCACGGTGCCGTCGAGGTCGCGCACGTCGCCCTTGCCGTCCACGGGGACGTCGTGCACGGTGACGTCGGCGGCGAGCGGGATGCCGTCGACCGTGATCTTCCGCGAGGAGATCTCGACCCGGTCGAGCGCGCCGCCGATGAGCTGCGGGATGACGACGCCGTCCGCGTGCGCCTCGACCTGGCCGGTGGTGCCCTCGGGGAGGGACTGCTCGACCTGCTCGGCGATGATCCGGTCGACGACGCCGCGGAGGACGAACTCGGCGACCACCACGAGGGCGGCGAGGACGACGAGCACCACCACGAGGACGATCGGCCAGCGGCGGCGCTTCGGGCGGGCGGCGGGGGCGGCGGTCATGCGTCCCACCCTGCCAGCACCCACCATCGGCCTGCCTGGAGGCCCGGCGTGCGCCCGGTGGGCGTCCGCCGCTGGTGCGCTGTGACCGTTGGGCGTCGACGCGGTCCGGCTCGCCGCGGAACCAGGTTCCGGACACAGCACCACGAAGAAGCGCGGTGTCGTGTCCGGAACCGGGTTCCGGCAGCGCCTCGAGCGCCCACGCGCCGCAGCCCACGCGCCGCAGCGCTACATGCGCTCGGGCGCGCTCACCCCGAGGAGACCGAGGCCGTTGCGGATGACCTGCCCCGTGGCGTCGTTCAGCCAGAGACGCGTGCGGTGGAGGTCCGTCACGGCCTCGTCCCCGAGCGGCGTCACCCGGCAGGAGTCGTACCAGCGGTGGTAGAGGCCCGCGAGCTGCTCGATGTAGCGCGCGATGCGGTGCGGCTCGCGGAGCTCCGCGGCCTGCCGGACGACGCGCGGGTACTCGGCGAGGGCCCCGACGAGGGTGCTCTCGGTCTCGTGCGTCAGGAGCGAGGCGTCGAACGCGGACCGGTCGACCCCGGAGGCAGCGGCGTTCCGGGCCACCGACTGCGTGCGGGCGTGGGCGTACTGCACGTAGAAGACCGGGTTGTCGTTCGTCCGCTTCGTCAGCAGGTCGAGGTCGATGTCGATCGAGGTGTCGCTCGCGAAGCGCACGAGGGCGTACCGGCCGGCGTCCACACCCACGGCGTCGACGAGGTCCTCCATCGTGACGATCGTGCCGGCGCGCTTCGACATGCGCATCGGCTCGCCGTCCTTGAGCAGGTTGACCATCTGTCCGATGAGGATCTCGAGGTTCTTGCCCGGCTCGTCGCCGAACGCCGCGCACATCGCCATCATGCGGCCGACGTAGCCGTGGTGGTCGGCGCCGAGCATGATGAGGTTCCGCTCGTACCCGCGCTCCCGCTTGTCGAGGTAGTACGCCAGGTCACCCGCGATGTAGGCCGGCTGCCCGTCGGACTTGATGACCACGCGGTCGCGGTCGTCCCCGAAGTCGGTCGTGCGGAGCCAGAGCGCTCCCTCCGCCTCGTACATCTTGCCGAGCGACTGCAGCCGCTCGATGGCGCGCTCGACGGCCTTCGACTCGTGCAGCGAGTTCTCGTGGAAGTAGACGTCGAAGTCGACGCCGAAGTCGTGCAGCGACGACTTGATGTCGGCGAACATGAACTCGACGCCCTCGCGCCGGAAGAGCTCCTGGGCCTCGTCCCGCGGCAGGTCGCGCACGCCGGTGCCGGCCGGGAGCGTGGCGATCACGCGCGCGGCGATCTCGCCGATGTACGCGCCGCCGTAGCCGTCCTCGGGCGTGGGCTCGCCGAGCGCCGACGCGACGAGGGAGCGCGCGAAGCGGTCGATCTGGGCACCGTGGTCGTTGAAGTAGTACTCGCGGGTGACGAGGCCACCCTGCGCCTCGAACACGCGGGCGAGGCTGTCGCCGACCGCGGCCCAGCGGACGCCGCCCATGTGGATCGGGCCGGTCGGGTTCGCGGACACGAACTCGAGGTCGATCTTCACCCCGTCGTACAGGTCGCCCTGCCCGAACGCGACACCCTCGTCGACGATGGTCTCGGCGATCGCGCCGGCGGCGGCCGCGTCGAGCGTGATGTTGATGAAGCCGGGGCCCGCGACGTCGACCGACGCCACGCCGTCGAGCTCGGTCAGCTCCCCCGCGATCTCGGTCGCGAGCTCGCGCGGGTTCGTCCCCACGCGCTTCGCGAGCTGCATCGCCGCGTTCGACGCCCAGTCGCCGTGCGCCCGGTTCTTCGGCCGCTCGAGGGCCGCGTGGGACTCCTCGACCGTCACCGTGTCCGAGGCACCTCGTCGCTCCACGATCCCCGTCAGGATCGACAGGTACGCGGCGGAGAGTTCGGCTGGTGTCATAGCGGTCGATCCTACCGGCGTCCACAGGTCTCCCCGGACGATGCACCATCATGGCCGGATGACCTCCCGCAGCCGCGTCCGGGCGATCAGCGCCGCCGTCCTCGCCACCACGTCCGTCGCCGTGCTCGCCGCGTGCTCCGGTGGCGGCGGAGCGGGTCCGACGCCGTCCGCGACGCCGATCGGGAAGCCCGTGTCGCAGACGTGCGCGGCGCTGCTCCCCCTCGAGTCGCTCGCCGTGTACGGGCAGGCCTTCGAGCAGGTGGAGTCCTACCGGCCCGCGAAAGGCACCCCGGCGGCACGGATCGTCCAGCAGCGGGGGCGTGCGTGCCAGTTCCGCGAGGTCTCGGACCCGTCGGTCACGATCTCGTTCGCCGTCGCGGACCTGCCTGAGAAGTCGCTCACGAACCTCAAGGACGCGCTGTACCAGCGGGGCGGTTCGGTGCCGACCTACACGGTCGAGGGCTACTTCGACCTGGCGGACGACGGGGTCGGCCGCGCGGATGCCTTCGCCGACCCGTACTGGATCACCGCGTCGTCGACGCTCTTCACCGAGCCGGGCGGCGCCCAGCCGGTGATGGACGCCGTGCGCGGCGTCGTCAAGCCGACCACCGGGGAGTAGACGCGACCGCGCGTCGGCCCGGAGGCGCGTGGCGGCCCCGCACCGCGCCTCCCGGCCGTCCCGTGCTCACGCAGGAGCAGCAGTGCGTCACGCGCCGGAACCAGGCACGGGGGACGGTCGCGGAACGCGACATCGCGCGCTGCCGATCGAGCGCAGCGAGAACGTCAGCTTGCGCGGGGATGTGACTGTGCCCCCAGGAGGATTCGAACCTCCGCCCCTGCCTCCGGAGGGCAGTGCTCTATCCCCTGAGCTATGGGGGCCCGGGGTGTCACCAACCGTAGCAGGTCTCCGGCACCCTCCCGGACCAGGCGTGTCGCGCGACGGCTCGCGGCGGTGTTTCCCGACGCGTCACGTCGACCCCCTAGGATCACGGCCCGGTCGCCCAGCACACGACCGAGGAGAGGACTCGATGACCACCGCCACCGGGAACCCGCAGGCCGAGCTCGCGCGTGGGGCGCACGCACCCGCGCCGCGCACCCTGCTCGACGTCCTCACCGAGACCGCGACCACGAACCCCGACACCCTCGCCCTCGAGGACCCCGACGGCACCCTCGACTACCGGGCTCTGCTGGCGGCGGTGCACGCGCAGGCCGACGACCTCGCACGCCGAGGCGTCCGTCGCGGCGACCGGGTCGGCGTCCGCATCCCGTCCGGCGGGCGCGACCTCTACCTGTCGATCCTCGCGGTGCTCGCGGCCGGCGCCGCGTACGTGCCGGTGGACGCCGACGACCCCGAGGAGCGCGCGACCCTCGTGTTCGGCGAGGCCGACGTCGTGGGCGTCATCGGCGCGGGCGGGGTGCTCGCCGACCGGCAGGGCGCTCCCCTGCCGGTGACCGACGCCGCGGCGAGCGCCGACGCCCCGGGTCAGGACGACGATGCGTGGATCATCTTCACCTCGGGGTCGACGGGCGTGCCGAAGGGAGTCGCGGTGACGCACCGCAGTGCTGCGGCGTTCGTGGACGCGGAGGCGCGGATGTTCCTGCAGGACGCGCCGATCGGTCCGGGTGACCGGGTGCTGGCCGGGTTGAGCGTGGCGTTCGACGCGTCGTGCGAGGAGATGTGGCTGGCGTGGGGGCACGGCGCGTGCCTGGTGCCGGCGCCGCGGTCGCTGGTGCGGACGGGGGTGGACCTCGGTCCGTGGTTGATCGCGCACACGATCACGGTCGTGTCGACGGTGCCGACCCTCGCGGCCCTGTGGCCCGACGACGCGTTGGAGCAGGTGCGGCTGGTCATCTTCGGTGGTGAGGCGTGCCCCCCGGAGCTGGCGGCGCGCATCGCGAGCCGTGGTCGGGAGCTGTGGAACACGTACGGGCCGACCGAGGCGACCGTGGTGGCGTGTGGGGCGCTGATGGACGGGAGCGCGCCGGTGCGGATCGGTCTGCCGTTGGACGGGTGGGACCTCGCGGTGGTGGACGATGCCGGGCAGCGGGTCGCTCCGGGTGGTGTCGGTGAGCTGGTGATCGGCGGCGTCGGGTTGGGGCGGTACCTGGACCCGGCGAAGGACGCGGAGAAGTACGCGGCGTTCCCGGAGCTCGGGTGGGAGCGGGCGTACCGGAGCGGTGACCTGGTGCGGTACGAGCCGGAGGGCCTGGTGTTCCAGGGTCGGGCGGACGACCAGGTGAAGCTCGGTGGTCGTCGGATCGAGCTGGGCGAGGTGGACGCGGCGCTGCAGGCGTTGGACGACGTGGCCGGTGGTGCTGCTGTGGTGCAGCGGACCCCGGCGGGCAACCAGGTGCTCGTCGGGTACGTGGCGCCGGTGGCAGGGCGGTCGGTGGACGTGGCGGCGGCGAACGCGCGGTTGCGTGAGGAGCTGCCGGCGGCGCTGGTGCCGCTGGTGGCGGTCGTGGACGCGCTGCCGACGCGGACGTCGGGGAAGGTGGACCGTGCGGCGCTGCCGTGGCCGCTGCCGGGGGTCGCCGGCGTCGTGGACCTCCCGGAGACGGTCGCGTGGATCGCGGAACGGTGGTCGGCGATCCTCGGGGTGCCGGTGACGGGTGTGGACGACGACTTCTTCGCCCACGGGGGCGGGTCGTTGACGGCGGCGCAGTTGGTGTCGGCGATCCGGGAGCGGTTCCCGACGACGACCGTCGCGGACGTGTACGACCATCCCCGGATCGGCGCGTTGGCTGCGGCGCTGGACGAGTCCGGTGCGGCGGAGGCGTCGGAGCGGCCGGTGGCGCCGGTGTCCCCGGCGACGGGGTTCCTGCTGACGGTGCTCGGGCTGCCGGTGCAGGTGCTCCGAGGGCTGCGGGTGTTGACGTGGACGTCGTTGGTGTCGACCGTCCTGCACGCGACGTCGTTGCCGTTCCTGCCCGTGGTGTCGTGGCCGTGGCTGGTGCTGGCGCTGCTGGTGTTCGTCACCCCGCTGGGGAAGATGGCGCTGACGGTGGTGCTCGCGCGTCTGCTGTTGCTGGGCGTCCGGCCGGGTGACCACCCGCGCGGCGGGTCGGTGCACGTGCGGGTGTGGCTCGCGGAACGGATCGCGGAGGCGGTGGACGGCCCCTCGACGGCCGGTGCGCCGTGGATCAGCTACTACGCCCGTGCGCTCGGTGCGCGGATCGGGCGCGACGTGGACCTGCACGCGCTGCCCCCGGTGACGGGGATGCTGCGGGTGGGGGCCCGGGCGTCGATCGAGCCCGAGGTGGACCTCGCGGGCCACTGGGTCGACGGGGACGTCTTCCGGCTCGGGCCGGTCCGCGTGGACGCGGACGCGGTGGTGCGGAGCCGGTCGACGTTGTTGCCGGGCGCGCACGTGGGGGCCGGTGCGGAGGTCGAGCCCGGTTCGTCGGTGACGGGCCGGGTCCCCGACGGGGAGCGGTGGGCGGGTTCGCCGGCGGAGCGCGTCGGGTCGGCCCGGCACGACCGGGAGGCGCGACCCGTCTCCCGTCGACGCTGGCTCGTCGCGTACGGGGCCGGTTCGGTCGCGGTCGCCGGGCTGCCCGTCGTCGGGGTCGCGGCGGGACTCGCGGTGACGATGGCGCTGGTGGGTGCGGCGCCGTCGTTCGGGGCCGCAGTGCTGCGTGCGCTCGCGGTGGTGCCGCTCGCCACGGTCGTCGCCGGGCTCGTGTACGCACTGCTGGTCGTCGCGTCGGTGCGGCTGCTCGGGCTGGGCCTGCACGAGGGACGGCACCCGGTCCGGAGCCGGATCGGCTGGCAGGTGTGGACGACCGAGCGGGTGCTCGACGCCGCCCGGACGCTGCTGTTCCCGGTGTACGCCTCGCTCGTGACGCCGCTGTGGCTCCGGCTGCTGGGTGCCCGGGTCGGACGGAACACCGAGATCTCGACCGTGCTGCTCATCCCGGCGCTGACGCAGATCGCGTCGGGAGCGTTCCTCGCCGACGACACGATGGTCGCGACCTACGAGCTCGGCGGCGGTCGGGTGACGATCGGCCGGTCGAAGGTGGGTCGCCGGGCGTTCCTCGGGAACTCGGGGATGACGGGCGCCGGTCGGTCGGTCCCCCGCGAGGCCCTGGTGGCCGTGCTCTCCGCCGTGCCGAAGAAGGCCAAGCGCGGGTCGTCGTGGCTCGGGACCCCGCCCGTGCGGCTGCGGCGAGCGACGACGACGTTCGACGAGGAGCGCACGTTCCGGCCGCCGCGGAGGCTCAAGGTCGCACGCGGCTGCTGGGAGCTGCTGCGGCTCCTGGCGCCGATGGTGTCTGCCGCGATCGCGCTCGGGGTGGTCGCGACGCTCCTCGGCCTGTGGTCGACGATCGGGCTCGGCTGGACGGTCCTGCTCGCGGGTCCGGTGCTCATCGTCGCCGGTGCGGTCGCGGCCGCGGTGTCGACGGCGGCGAAGTGGGCGTTCGTCGGTCGGATCGACGCGGGCGAGCACCCGCTGTGGTCGTCGTTCGTGTGGCGGAACGAGGTGCAGGACACCTTCGTCGAGACCGTCGCCCGGCCGTGGTTCGCGGAGCAGTGCACGGGGACCCCGGCGCTCGCGGCGTGGCTGCGGACCCTCGGCGCGCGGATCGGTCGCGGCGCGTGGATCGAGACCTACTGGCTCCCCGAGGCCGACCTCGTGGCGATCGGCGACGGCGCCACGGTGTCGCGCGGGACCGTCGTGCAGACGCACCTGTTCCACGACCGGGTGATGCAGCTCGACGCCGTCCGGCTCGACGCGGGCGCGACGCTCGGGCCGCACAGCGTCGTCCTGCCGGCGGCGGGGCTCGGCGCGGGCTCGACGGTCGGTCCGGCGTCGCTCGTGATGCGCGGGGAGCAGGTCCCGGCCGGCTCGCTGTGGTCGGGGAACCCCATCGCGCCGTGG
>NZ_JBPUGH010000101.1:0-12780 GCF_051548005.1 Curtobacterium flaccumfaciens
GCGGCACCGTGCGGCTACGCACGGTGCGAGGCGACCAGCCCTGCACACACGGTGCGAGGCCCCGCACACGGTGCAGGCGCGCGCGCCCCGCACCGTGTGTGGAAGCCAGCACCGGAACGCAACCCCCTCGCACGGTGCGAGGTCGATAACCCAGCCTCAGTCGCGCGGCTGGACGTTCCAGGAGTCGATGACGGGTCGGCCGTGCTCGTAGCCGAGCGAGCTCACCGTCGCGGTGCCGAGCTTGAGCACCGCCCCGTCCTGCGGCGCGAGACGGATCCAGGCGGCGCCGAGCGCACGGAGGACGTGCCCGTGCGCGACCACGATCGCGTCGTCCCCCTCGGCGAGCACCGGTCGGACGCGGTTCAGGACGCGCTCGACGCGGACCCGGACCTCGGCCGCGTTCTCACCCGGCGTGTCCCCGGCGGGCACTCCGTCGGTCCAGAGGTCCCACGGCCCGTGGCGCAGCACCTTGATCTGCGGCGTGGTCAGTCCCTCGTACGCGCCGTAGTCCCACTCGTAGAGGTCCTCGTCGAGCTCCGGGTCCACACCGACCAGCTCAGCCGTGCGCCGAGCACGCTGCAGGGGGCTCGACAGCGCGAGCGCGAAGGTGCGGTCCGCGAGGTACCGACCAGCCCGCTCCGCCTGCTCGACGCCGTTCTCGGTGAGCGGGATGTCGGTGCGGCCGGTGTGCTGCCCGCTCTTCGACCAGTCCGTCTCTCCGTGACGGACGAGGACGAGTTCGCCGGGGCGTTCCGAGGTCATGTGTTCCTTCCGATGAGGAGGCCGAGCGCGGCTGCGCCGACCGAGACGACGAGCATCCCGAGGCCGTTCAGGACGGCGAGCCGGGACTTGCCGGATCGGAGGAGCTGCACGGTCTCGACGCTCGCCGTCGAGAACGTCGTGTACCCACCCATCATGCCCGTCCCGAGCACGGCGACCACCGGGAGCGCGAGCGCGCCGGACTGACCGGCCCCCGTGAGGACCCCGAGCACGAACGAGCCGGAGACATTGATGACGAGCGTGCCGAGCGGGAACCCGGTCACCCGCGCCTTCACGGCACCGTCCAGGAGGAAGCGCAGCGCAGCACCGATGCCGCCGCCGACGGCGACGAGCAGCAGTTCGAGCGGGTTCACGAGGGGTCTCCCGCGGGACGGGGCCGCAGGCGCGCGGCGACCCACAGTCCGGCCACGACGGCCGCGAGTCCGAGCACGACCGACAGGAGCGCGTACCCGCTGCCGGCCGCCCAGCGACCGGCGTCGAGCAGTTGCGCGGTGTCGTCCGCGAGGGTGCTGTACGTGGTGAAGCCTCCGAGGACACCCGTACCGACGAACAGCCGGAGCGTCCGGCGCCGACCGACGTCCGGGCCGCGATGCGCGAGCGCTTCCAGGAGCAGGCCCAGGCAGAACGCCCCCACGACGTTGATCGCGAGGATCGTCCAGCTGATCCCGGCGCCGGGCGGGAACGCGGCGGCGAGGACGGCACGGACGCCGGTGCCGATCGCACCGCCGGCGGCGACGAGACCGAGGTACCGCCAGCGCAGGTGCGCGGGTCGCTCCGGGGGCATGGCTCTCCTATCGCCGAGCACGCAGCACCGTGGCGCGTGCGACTCATCTCGGGATAGGGACCGTTGGCGGCTCGGCCGCGGTTGGGTCCGGCAGGCCCCACTGCCGGGTCTGACGACGGACCCACTGTAGCGCGGGACACGGCCCGAGCCGACAGACTGGGCGGGTGAGCATCTCCTCCCTGGCCTGGGTCACCACCGCCCCCGCGCGCGGGCTCGACGAGGACGAGGACCTCGCACTCGCGGCCCTCGGCCGCACCGGGGTCGTGGTGGACGTCGTCGACTGGGACGATCTGGACGTGGACTGGTCCGCCTACGACCGGGTCGCCCTGCGGTCCACCTGGGACTACGACGACCGGCTCGACGAGTTCGTCGCGTGGCTGCGCCGGGTGGAGCAGCAGACCGAGCTCGTCAACCCGTTGCCCGCGGTGCTCTGGAGCACCGACAAGCAGTACCTCCGCGAGCTCGACGCCGCAGGGGTCCCGATCACGCCGACCCGCTTCGTCCCGCCCGGCGAGACCCCGGTGTTCCCCGACGGCCGGTTCGTCGTGAAGCCCGCCGTGGGTGCCGGCAGCCGCGGGGCGGCGTCGTACGGCCCGGACCAGCACGCCGCCGCTGCCGCCCACGTCCGGAGCCTGCAGGACGCCGGGCAGGTCGTGCTCGTGCAGCCGTTCGTCGCGTCGGTGCCCCGCGACGGCGAGTGGCCGCTCGTGTTCCTCGGCGGCGCGTACAGCCACGCGGCGAGCAAGCGTGTCGCACTGCCCGAAGCAGCCCTGATCGAGGGACTGTTCGCCGCTGAGGAGAACACCCCGCACGCGGCGAGCGCCGAACAGGTCGAGGTCGCCACGTCGGCGATGGACCTCGTCCGCCAGCGGTTCGGGGTGCTGCCGTACGCGCGGGTCGACCTCGTGCGTGCCGACGACGGGTCCTCGCTGGTGCTGGAGGTCGAGCTGGTCGAGCCGTCGCTCTTCCTGCCCCAGGCCGACACTGCCGCAGCCGACCGGCTCGCCGCCGCGCTCGTCGGCTGACGCGCACCCCGTTCAGTCGACGACGGCCGCGACCGCCTCGATCTCCACCAACTGGTCGTCGTACCCGAGCACCGTGACGCCGAGCAGCGTGCTCGGGACGTCGTGGTCCCCCATCGCCCGACGCACGACCTCCCAGGCGGACACGAGGTCCGCCTGCCGCGACGACGCGACGAGCACACGGGTGCTGATCAGGTCGTCGAGCGTCGCACCGGCCGCGTCGAGCGCCGTCTCCAGGTTCGCGACGCACTGCGCGGCCTGCCCGGCGTGGTCCCCCACCGCCACCGTCCTCCCGACGGCGTCGAGGGGGCAGGCACCGGCGAGGAACACGAGCCGTGCCCCCGCCGGTGCGGTCGCGGCGTACGCGTACTCCGCGACGTCGCTGAGCGCTGCGGACCGGATGAGCTGCACGGCGGAGGGCATGGTCCGACCCTGCCAGGCAGCGCTCGGTCAGCGCCAGTCGATCCGGTCGAACTCCGCGCGCAACCGCGCCGCCCGAGCGGGGTGCGTCTGGCCGACCCAGCCGATCCGACCGAGCAGGTGCGCCCGGAACTCCGGGTGTCCGTCCCGGTTCTGCGACGCCGGACCGGACCGGACGCAGTTGTGCAGGATGGCGTGGAGGCGGTCGACCTCGGCGCGACCGGGCGACGACCGGTCGTTGACGACCACGCCGGTGACCGCCTGCCGGACCCCGCGACGCCGGACCCGGGTCTTGTGGGGGTTCACCTCGTGCCCCTGGTCCCGCACGATCCGCTCGACGCCGGCGACGAAGGCGTCCACACGACCGGCGAGCGCTGATCCCCCGCTGAACGTGAGGTCGTCGGCGTACCGCGTGTACGTCGCTCCCGCCGCCGCGGCCCAGCCTGCGAGCCGGGCGTCGAGGTGTCGGAGGACCAGGTTCGCGAGCGCCGGCGAGGTCGGCGCCCCCTGCGGCAAGTGTGCCTCGGCCAGCGCCCGACGGAGGGCGACCCGTTCGTCGAGCGACCCACCGCCGCCGCTCGGCATCGCGCGCAGGACGTGCGGCGGGACCTCGTGCACACAGAGCCCGGTGAGCACGTGCGCCACCGGCTCGGCGAGCCCGGCGCTCCGGAACACGCCGTACACGCTCGGCGCCCGCACCGTGGCGAAGAACGAGGTGAGGTCCATCGTCACGACGACCTCGGTCCTCACGTGCAGGGCCGCGCCCGTGACGACGCTCCGACCCGGGACGAACCCGTGCGCCGCGTCGTGCACCGGCATGGTCGTCAACAACTCGTCGAGGACGGTGCGCTGCGCCCGGCGGAGCAGGTGCATCGGGGCCTCGAGCAGCCGCGGAGTGCGGCCCGGCCGGACCGTCCACGTGTGCCGGTAGTGGTGCAGCGGGCCATCCGGTTCGGCGTGTCGGTTCCAGCCCTTCGTGTCGGCGAGCCAGAGGAGCCGTCCCACCGTGAGGTCGAGCGCCCGTGCCAGTTCGGGCAGCGTGTCGACGAGCAGCGGCCCTTCGACGTGCCGAGCGGCGCGGACCGGGACGACGGTGCGTGCGAGCACCCGGACAGGTCGCCTCCGGGTCCGGCGTCCGTGCTCGGAGACGAGCCTCGGGGTCCGGACGAGCACCGCGGCGAGCGAGCCCGGAGCGTCGGTCGGGGGTCGCGGGAACGCCTCGAGCGCGGCGACCACGGCAGCGCCGACGAACACGCGCTCGATCCCGACGACGTCGAAGCCCGCTGCGCGCAGCGTCGGCAGGTCCCACGCGTCCGCGGCGAGGAACCCGTCCGCGAGGGCGACCGCGATCACGTGGAGGGGCGTGGCGTTCCCGGGGGACCCGTCGGTGCCTCCGTGCGGCGTCGCGCGCGGAGCGCGCCTGCCCGCTCGGGGCGTGGTGTCCTGCTGAACCTGCGTACCCCGGGGTGACCCCGGAGAGGACGACGTACCGCGTACGTCATCCGCCTCCCCCGGGAACTCCACGCGCTCACCGTACGCGAGACCGGGGACGTCCTGCCCGTGGGTGCGCCACCCCGACGACGGCGGACCCACACAGCAGCGCACCGATGGCGACGCCGGACGCCCACAGCGCTGCCCGGACGACGGCGTGTGTGCACCGCGGCGTCCCGGGAACGACGAACGCCCCGCTCCTGCTGGAGCGGGGCGTTCCGTGGTGACCCCAGCGGGATTCGAACCCGCGTTACCGCCGTGAGAGGGCGACGTACTAGGCCGCTATACGATGGGGCCGTGGTCCGACTCGGGAGCCGAACGCACTCGTTGTCGGACTCGGAGGCTAGCCACCTGTGGTGACCCCAGCGGGATTCGAACCCGCGTTACCGCCGTGAGAGGGCGACGTACTAGGCCGCTATACGATGGGGCCGTTCCGACAACTCGACAAGTATGGCACAGCGCCCGCTCCTCACCAAAACGAGGCGTGTCGCCCGGGTGTGCCGTGCCGAGGGTCCTCGGAGGCCGCCCGACCTCGTGTGGCCGCACGGTCGTGCGGATCGCGCGGTCCGGGTGGCGGGACGACGCCTGGGCCGACCCCGTCGGGTCGCGCCCGACGTGACGGACGGGAGGCGCGCCTCCCGTCCGCCCGTCGGCGAGCGTCGTCAGACGGTCACGGTGTCGCCGGGGGCGATGACCGTCACCTCGCCGCCGGGCTCGACCACCTCGCGCAGGCGGCCGACGTGCATGTCGAGCCCGACGTCGGAGAGCGTCGCCTCGTGGATCGGGTACGCACGCCGAGGGGCGACGGCGGCGACCCAGTCCATGAGCTCACCGATCTTCAGCCACGGGGCCCCGATCGGGGTCGCGAGGACCTCGACCGGGACCGGCGGCACCGTGTAGGCATCGCCGGGGTGGAAGAACCGTCCGTCGACGAGCACGCCGGTGTTGTCGATGACCGGGATGCTCGAGTGGATGACGTTGTGGCGCGTGCCGTGGAACGTGAGGTCGAACGGCCCGACGGTGCGCCCCTCCCCGTCGGTCACGACGTCGACCGCGATGTCGGCGTCGGCGAGCGCGGTGGCGACCCCGGCCGGGCCGATGACGACGGCGCCCGGGTTCGCGGCGAGGATCCGCTGGACCTGCTCGGGCGTGACGTGGTCCGGGTGCGCGTGCGTGACGACGACGCCGACGACGTCCGTCACGTCCACCGCACGCGTGAAGTTCCCCGGGTCGAGGACGAGCCGTGCCCCGTCGCGGGTGAGCACCTGGCAGGCGTGTTCGAGCTTCGTGACCTCCATGCCGCGACCCTACGCGTGCTCCCGGTCGGCGGGGCGGCGGGATGGCGGGGCAGGTGCGCCGGATCGAACCACGGATGCGACGTGGAACCAGGTCCGCACGTCGGTTCGACGTGGGATCCGTGGTTCCACTCCCGCCGCTCACCGCGGCGGCGGCGCTCACCGCGGCGGCGGCGCTCACCGCGGCGGCGCCGTCGTCCCCCGCACCACGAGCTCGGCCGCCGCGGGCGTGGGCGGCCCCGTCGACGATCCCTCCACCTCGGCGAGGACCGCCCGTGCGGCCGTTCGCCCCTGGTCCTCCGGGTCCTGCGCGATCGTCGTCAGGCCGACGGTGGCCCCGTACTCGTGCCCGTCCACACCGATGACCGAGAGGTCCTCCGGCACGCGGAGACCCGCCCGGCTCGCGGCGAGGAGCAGCCCGAGCGCCATCTCGTCCGAGGCGCAGAAGACCGCGGACGGCCGGTCCGTCGGGTCGGCGAGCAGGGC
Source organism: Curtobacterium flaccumfaciens (assembly GCF_051548005.1). Classification (GTDB taxonomy): domain Bacteria; phylum Actinomycetota; class Actinomycetes; order Actinomycetales; family Microbacteriaceae; genus Curtobacterium. Next base: position 6,279 of record NZ_JBPUGH010000101.1, read on the forward strand.
AGCACCCGCCTCGACCCCGCCCGCGAACGAGAAGCGGCCGTCGACCATCCAGGTCGGACGGGGATCGACGCCGGACGAGGCCATCGCGTCGACGAAGCCGTCGTGCCGGAGGTACGGGACCGCGACGTTCATGCCGTCCTCGTCCTGCCCGCCCATGTACGCGATCGCCCGGTGCCCGAGCCCGACGAGGTGCCGGACCGCCAGGTGTGACACGACCGCGTCGTCCACCCCGACGTTCCGCAGTCCGGGAGCCGGTCCGCCGATCACGATCATGGGGTGCCGGGTGAGTTCGAGCTCGGCGCGCTCGGTCTCGTCGAGCACGAGCGACAGCAGCACGAGCGCGTCGACGCGGTGCCGGAGCATCGAGCGCCGGAACGCCCGGTCGCGGTCACCGCCGGGGCCGCCGAGGTTGTAGAGGACGAGGTCGTGGCCGGCCCGCCGGAGCTCCGCGTCGACCCCGCCGAGCGCCTTCACGTAGAACCACCGGTCGATCACCGGGACGACGACGCCCACCGCGCGCTGCCGGCCGGTGGCGAGGCCGGCCGCCGCCGAGCTCGGCACGTACCCGAGCTCGTCGGCGACTCGCCGCACCTGCTGGATCGTCGGGCCGGCCACCGACGGCAGGCCGCGCAGCGCGCGGGAGACGGTCGACTTCGACAGTCCGGTGACGGTGGCGATCTCCTGGATGCCCATGGGTCCGGCCTGGAGGCGCGTCACCCGCCCGCCGGGCGACCAGCGTCCGCCGTGCGGCCGGCCCGGTCCACCGGTGCGGACCGGTCCGCAACGGTCACCCGCGCGACGCGGCTGGTCCGACGCGCGGGGGCTGCGGCCTCGTCCCAGCCGACGTGCGCGTGCCCGTCCGGCGCGCTCCGGGGCGGCGCGGTCCGGGCCGGCGCTGCGCCGATCCCGTCGACCTCGCCGGTGGCGTCGCGGTGCCGACGGAGCACGGACACCCGCCAACGGTCGAGCAGCACGATCGCCACAACGGTCACGAGGAGGGTGAGCGCCCAACCGAGCGCCGGTCGACCGGTCACCTCGCAGAAGACCGTGACACCGAGGAACAGGACACCGAACATCCCGACGAAGCCGATGGCCTCCTCGATGCGGGCGGTCGGACGGGTGGGTCCACGCTGCGCCATCGTCGTCAGCCCTTCACGCCGCCGGCGGTGAGACCCGCCACGATGCGCCGCTGGAACACGAGCACGAGGATGACGAGCGGGATCGTCACGATCGTGCCGGCCGCCATCACCGCCGTGTACGGCTCCTGGTGCGGCTGCGACCCGGCGAAGGACGCGATGGCGACCGTCACCGGCTGGGTGGCGTCGGACGAGAGCTGGGACGAGATGAGGTACTCGTTCCAGGACGAGATGAAGGCCAGGATCGCGGTGGTGAACACGGCCGGTGCGGCGAGCGGGAGGATGATCCGCCGGAACGCTCCGATGCGGGTGCAGCCGTCGATGCGGGCCGCTTCCTCGAGGTCCCACGGCATCTCGCGGAAGAAGCTCGCGAGCGTGTAGACGGTCAGGGGCAGCACGAACGAGATGCTCGGCAGGATCAGGGCCTGGTATGTGCCCATCCACCCGATGTCGGTGAACAGCTGGAACAGCGGCGAGATGAGCGCGACGCCCGGGAACATCGACGCGGCGAGGATCGCACCGGCGATGAGCGACTTGCCCTTGAACTCGAGCCGGGCCAGGGCGTAGGCGGCGCTCGTGCCGACGAGCAGCGCGATGATCGTCACGGTGACGCCGATGAAGAGGCTGTTCAACAGCGCACGACCGAGGTGGTTGCCGAGTGCGGTCGAGAACGCCGTCGTGTAGTTGGCGAACGTGAAGTGCGTGAACCACGGGGTCGGGTCGAAGGTGAACCCGACGTCGCGGAAGCTCGTCACGATCATCCAGTAGAAGGGCAGGAGGCACCACACGGCGATGACGACGGCCTGGACGCCCGTGCGCCACTTCTGGCCGAGGTGCCGCTTGACGCGCACCTGCGACGTGTCGGTCGCACGGTCGCGGCTCCCCGCGAACGAGCGGGGACGGTCGGCTGCGAGGGTCACTTGAGCTCCCCCTTCTGCTGGGCGGCCTGGGTCTGCACGACGTTGGCGCCGAGGAACCGCACGAAGATGAACGCGACGATGAAGATCACCAGGAACGTGATCGTGGAGAGGGCCGATGCGGAGTTGAAGCCCTGCCGGACCTGGTCGACCACGAGGATCGACAGGGTGGTCGTGGCGTTGCCCGAGCCGCCGCCACCGCCGGTGAGGATCGCGGGCAGGTCGTACATGCGCAGGGCGTCGAGCACGCGGAAGAGGATCGCGACCATGAGCGCGGGCTTGACGAGCGGGAGCGTGATGTTCCAGAAGCGCTGGATCGTCGAGGCGCCGTCCATCTTCCCGGCCTCGTAGACCTCCTCCGGGATCAGCTGGAGCCCCGCGAGGATGAGCAGCGCCATGAACGGGGTCGTCTTCCAGGTGTCGGCGATGATGATCGCCCACCGGGAGGCCCACTCGCCGCTCGTCCAGAGGATCTGCTGCCCGAGGACGTGGTTGAGGACGCCGTTCGCGTCGAAGATGAAGTACCAGAGCTTCGCGGTGACGGCGGTCGGGATGGCCCACGGCACGAGGATCGCGGCACGGACGAACGCGCGGCCCTTGAAGTCGCGGTTCATGATGATCGCCATCCACACGCCGATGACGGTCTCGAGCGCGACGGTCACGACGGTGAAGAAGAACGTGTTGCCCATGGACACCCAGAACTGGGAGCCGATGCTGCCGGGCGGGCAGGTGGTGTTGCCGCACTGCTGAGCGAGCCAGTGGACGTAGTTCGTGACGCCGGCGAAGCCGCCCTGCACGAACAGCCCCGTCGCCTTGTCGAGGCCCTGGTCGAGCTGGAACGACTGGATGACGGCGCTGACGACCGGGTAGCCGATGACGACGGCGAGGAGCACGATCGTCGGGCCGATGAGGTACACGGCCCATCGGCCGTGCTCGGCGTTGAGGCCGCCCTTGCGCCGCTTCGGCGGCTCCATCCCCGTCGGGTTGGGGATGGCGGCGGGGATCTCGGTTGCTGCTGACACGTGACGGCCTCCTTGCCGGGGTGTGTCGGGACGCGAGTGGGGGCGGACCGGGCCCACGCCGCCGGTTCCCGGCCGTCGCGGAGCGACGACCGGGCCGTGCCGGTGGGGAGAGGCGCGGTGCGGCTGGCACCGCGCCTCCCGTCCGTCGGTCGTGGCGGCTGGCGGCCGCCACCGATGACGGCTAGTTGCCGCTGCTGGTGGCGGTCTTGAGCGCCGCCTGCATGTCCTTCAGGGCTTCGTCGACGCTCTTCGAGCCCTTCAGGGCCGCGTAGGTGTTGTCCTGGATCGCCTTCGTCACGGCCGGGTAGAACGGCGTGACCGGGCGGGGCTCCGCGGACTCGATCGACTTGAGCAGGGTGGGCAGGTACGGGAGCTTGCTCGTCAGCTCGGAGTCGGTGTACAGGTCACCGACGACCGGGGCGAGGGAGCCCTGCGTCGCGAAGAACTTCTGCGTCTCGTTCGACTCCAGGAACTCCAGGAAGTCGTGCGCGGTCGCCTTGTGCTTCGAGTACACGCTGATCGCGGCGTTGTGGCCACCGAGCGTGGACGCACCGGTGCCGTCCTTGCCGGGGATCGGGGCGATGCCGAAGGTGTCCTTCACCTTCGACGAGCCGTCGGTCTTGGCGAGGCTGTAGACGTACGGCCAGTTGCGCAGGAACAGGAGCTTGCCGTCCTCGAACGCGGTGCGGCCCTGCTCCTCCTGGTACGTGATCGCCTCGGCCGGGATGTTCCCGTCCTTGAACGCGTCGACGAGGTTCTGCAGGCCGGCCTTGGCGTCCGAGGTGTCGACGTCGGGCGAGCCGCTCTTGCTGAGCACCGAGCCGCCGGAGCCGTTGATCGCCTCGGAGGCGTTCACGGTCAGGCCCTCGTACTTCGCGAACTGGCCCGCGTAGCAACCGATGCCCGCCTTCTTCGCGATCGAGCAGTCCTGCATCATCTCGTCCCACGTGGTCGGCGGGGTCTTGACGAGGTCCTTGCGGTAGTAGAGCAGCGCGCCGTCGGACGTCTGCGGAGCCGCGTACAGCGTGTTGTTGTACGTCGCGGTCTTCACGGTCGCCGGGAGGAGCTTCGACGTGTCGATCTTCATCTTGCCGGTGAGCGGCGTCAGCCAACCCTTCGCGGCGAACTCCGCTGTCCAGACCACGTCGACGTCGACCACGTCGTAGTTCTCGTCCTTCGCCTGGAAGTGCTGGACGAGGTCGTCGTGCTGCTGGTCGGCCTGGTCGGACTGCTCCTTGAAGGTGACCTTCTCGTCCGGGTGCGCCTTGTTCCACTTGGCGATCAGCGGGCGGACGACGTTCGAGTTGTCCTTGCCCTGCACGTAGGTGATCGGGCCGCGGCTGTCCTGGCCGTTCTGGGCGTCGCCCGAGTTCGCGGACCCGCCGCTCGAGCAGCCGGTGAGCACGAGCCCGATCGCGGCGATGCCGGCGACCGAGGCGAACCGCACCTTGGCACGTGTTGTCTTCACGGGGTTGTCTCCTCATCGAGATCACCAGGAGCACCGATCGGGTGCGATGACGCTGCCTGGAGCAGGCGGCACTGCCCGCTGACGGAGCAAACTACGCCCAGCTCCGACGTTCCGCAACCGGTTGCATTGGTACCGTGACCTGGTCGTGATGACCTTCCGACGGGAGGTTTCTGCGAAACGACCGAAAGTGCGCGCTCACTTTCCCGTGAATCCTGGGATCGCGTCGTGCGGGGCGATCGGGTGGCGGTGCGGGGTTCCGCACGAACCCCGCCGTCGCCCGTCCGCGCCGTTGTCCGCTGCCCGCAGCGTCCGTAGCGTCCCGCACATGGCCCTGATCTCTCCCGTCACCGTGCCCGGACCGCGTCGGGTCGTCAGCCTCGACCTCGACGCACCGCTCCCGGAGCTCGTCGCCGACGACCGCGGTTCCTCGGCGCTCGTCGTCGGCTACCGCGGCGGCTTCCCGGTGACGACGCTCGACGTCCTCCTCACCGACGACCCGGCGGACGCCCGACGCGCCGTCGAGCCGCTCGTGGCACAGACGGCGGGCGCCGCCGCTGGCGCCGAGGCGTCGGCACCGGTGCCGGACGAGGACCTCCCGCTCATCTCGGTGGTCGTGTCGACGATCGTCGCGCGCATCGAGACCATCACGACGCTCCTGGCCGTCCTCGAGCAGCTCGACTACCCGCGGTACGAGGTCATCATCGTCGACAACCGCGTCAAGGTGCCGGCGGACGACCAGCTCCCCCGGATCCTCGAGGGGCACAACGTCCGCCTCGTCGTCGAGCGCCGCCCGGGCTGCTCGGCCGGCCGGAACGCGGGCGTCGCGGCGGCGAAGGGCGAGGTCATCGCGTTCACCGACGACGACGTCCGGATCAGCCCGCAGTGGCTCCGGATGATCGGCTCCCGGTTCGTCCGCGAGCCCGCGCTGTCCGCGGTCACCGGGCTGATCCTCCCCGAGGAGCTCGCCACGCCCGCGCAGATCTGGTACGAGGCGTACTACGGCGGCTTCAGCGGCGAGCGCACCTTCGAGCCGGTCACGATCGTCCCCGACGACGTCCCCGGTGCGATGCGCAACGCCCGCGCCCGCGCGATCGCACCCGACGGCCGTGTCCTGAAGCACTTCGCCGTGTACGGCATCGGCGGCTACGGAGCCGGCGCGAACTGGGCCGTCCGGACCTCGGCGTTCCGTGCCGCCGGCGGGTTCGACCCCGTGCTCGGCGCCGGTGTCCCCGCGCGCGGTGGTGAGGACCTCGCGATCTTCATCGACATCCTCTGGGGCGGCGGTCGGATCGGCTTCGAGCCGAAGGCCGTCGTGCACCACACGCACCGTGCGGACCTCGAGGGGCTCCACCACCAGCTGCACTCGAACGGCGTCGGATTCACCGCGCTCATGTGCGCGCTCATCGTCAAGGACCGGCGTCACCTGACGGCCCTCACCCGCCTGATGCCGATCGCCGCGAGGGTCAAGCTCAAGCAGCTCGTCACCCGGCTCGCGGGCAAGCGGGACGCGGCGCCGGAGACCGTCACGGAGGCCTCGACCACGAGCATCCCGCGGTCCCTGGCGTACCACGAGTTCCGGGGCTTCCCGGCGGGTCCTGCGGCGTACGTGCGGAGCCGTCGCTTCTGGCGCGACGTCGAGGAGGGGCGCTTCCGCCCCTGAGTCGCCCGGCGCCGGTGTCGCCGTGCGGGAGTGGCGGCGGCTGCGGTGGGCCTCGGTCACCGCTGTCGGACGACACACCCGTCGTCGCACGACAGCGGTGCCGTCGCTCCTGCGCCCGTGCAACACCCCGCGCACGCAACGAACGACTGCGCCGTCGTCGCTCGACAACAGCGGCGTCGCTCCGCAACAGCGGCCGGAGCACCACGCGGCGCCGCTGCCGAACGACACACCCGTCGTCGCACGACAGCGGCGCCGTCGCTCCTGCGCCCGCGCAACACCCCGCGCACGCAACGGACGAC
>NZ_JBPUGH010000102.1:0-12696 GCF_051548005.1 Curtobacterium flaccumfaciens
CCGCGCCTCCCGTCAGGCGGTCCCGCCTACTTCACCGCACCGGCGGTGAGGCCGGCCACGAACTGCCGCTGCACGATGAGGAACGCGACCACGACCGGGATCGACACGACGAGCGACGCCGCCATGATCTGGTTCCAGTACACGTTCGTCTGCGTGGAGTACTGCTGCAGGCCGACCGCGAGCGTCGAGCCGTTGCCGTTCGTCATGACCGAGGCGAAGAGGACCTCACCCCAGGCGGTCATGAAGGAGTAGATCCCGACCGCCACGAGCCCCGGTCGGGCCGAGGGCAGGATCACCCGGAAGAGCGCACCCATCGGTCCGGACCCGTCGACCATCGCCGCTTCGTCGAGCTCCCGCGGGATGGTCTCGAAGTAGCCCGCGAGCATCCAGATCGAGAACGGCAGCGTGAACGTGAGGTAGGTGATGATGAGGCCGAGCCACGACCCGACGAGCTGGATGCCGAGCGCGTTCCCGAGGTTCGTGAAGATGAGGAACAGCGGGAGCAGGAACAGCACGCCCGGGAACATCTGGGTCGACAGCACCGCGGTGGTGAAGGTGCTCTTGCCCTTGAAGTTCCAGCGCGAGACGCCGTACGCCGCGAACGTGGCGATGATCAGCGAGAACACCGTCGCGACCGTGCAGACCACGAGCGAGTTGATGAAGTACTGCCCCAGCGGCACCGTCGACCACATGTCGATGAACGGCTGGAAGGTGATGTTCGTCGGGATCCACGTGAAGTCGTTCTGCACGTCACCGAGCGGCTTGATCGCCGTCGTGATCATGACGTAGAGCGGGACGACCGTGAACAGGGTCAGCAGGACCAGGGTGACGATCTTGAAGGACTTGGCGCCGACTGTCTCACGCACGGACGGACCTCCGGTTGGTCACGGCGAGGTAGATGCCCGTGACGATGAGCAGGAAGATGAGGAGCAGGACGCTCATCGCGGCGCCGGAGCCGAAGTTCCAGGTGATGAACGACGCGTTGTAGATGTGGAAGCTCAGCAGGTCCGCGGCCGGGGGCTGCGCGGTCGAGCCGAACAGGACGAACGGCGTGTTGAAGTCGTTGAACGTCCAGAGGAACATCACGAGCACGAGCGTCACGTTGACCGGACGCACCATCGGCAGCGTGATCGAACGCCACTGGCGGAACGGCTTCGCACCGTCGACCGAGGCGGCCTCGTACACGTCGTTCGGGACGGACTGCAGCCCGGCCATGAGCATGAGGAACGCGAACGGCCAGGTCTTCCAGATCGCCACGACGACGACCGAGATGAAGGCGTTCGACCCGATGAGCCAGAACGGTCCCTGTCCGCCGAACAGCCCGAGCTGGTCGACCAGGACGTGGTTGATCGCACCGGAGTCGCGCTGGAACATGAACTTCCAGGTGATGATGCCGGCGTACATCGGCAGCGCGTAGGGCACGAGGAAGAGCGTGCGGAACAGGCCGCGACCCCTGAAGGGCTTCTGCAGCGCGACCGCGGCAGCCATGCCGAACGTCCATGAGAGCCCGACCACGAGCACGGTGAAGCCGCACGTGATGAGGAACGAGTTGAGGACGCCCTTGCCGATCGCCTGGTCGAAGTCGACGACGACCGAGTAGTTCCGGAACCCGGCGAAGGGCGCGGCGCCCCAGTTGGCGATGAAGTACTTGGTGAGTTGGATGAACGAGATCCAGATGCCCACGAGCATCGGGACGATGTGGATGAGCAGCTCGAAGAGGATCGCCGGAGCCACGAGGGCGTACGGCAGCCAGTGGCGCTTGGGCTTCCGACCCGGCTGGGGCCCCGACAGCGTCGGCGCCTTCGTGTGGGTCAGGTCGATGCGCTCGGATTCAGGCAGGACCGAGGTGGACATGCGGGGCCTTTCGGCGAGGTGGAGGATCGGGTGCGCCGCGCGGGCCGGGGAAGCGGTCCGGGCCCACGCGGCCCGGTTCCGACGCGATGCGGAGCCTGCGGAGCAGCGTGGCGGCCGTGGCCGGGAGGCGCGGCGTGCGTGAGCCGATCGGCTCACCCCCGGCTCGGGGCCGGGGTGGGGGCGCTGGTGCTCGTGTCACGGGGTGGACGCGAGGGGCGGAGGCCCGGGCGCGTCCTGACGGACGCGACCCGGCCCTCCAGGCGGATCAACCGGCAGCCTGGGACACCTGGTCCTGGGCGGTCTGGAGCGCCGACTTGATGTCGCTGTCGGAGACCGTTCCGCCGGTCGCGATCTTGGCGAACATGTCGTTCATCGCCTTGCCGACCGTCGACTCGAACTGGTCCTCGGCGGGCACCAGCGGCAGCGGCTTCGCCTTGTTGTTGTAGATGTCGAGGAACGTCTTCGTCTGCTCGTCGGTGACCGAGTCAGCAGCGGAGGCGAGCACCGGCAGGGCGGAGTACGGCTTGTCGAGCGTGGCCTGCGTGTCCGCGCTCGTCATGTACTTGACGAACTTCAGCGCGCCGTCCTTGTTCTTCGTGTTCTTGAAGATGGACAGGTTGATGCCGGCCGGGAACGACGCGATGTCGGTCTCGCCCTGCGGTGCCGGGAAGGGCACCACGCCGAAGTCGTCCTTCGACATGCCGTTCGACGTGATCGTGCTGTTCGCGTTGTTCTGCGTCAGCATCATCGCGGCCTTCTTGTTCGCGAAGTCCGAGACCGCCTGGGTGCCGTTGTCGTACTGCGCGTTCGAGGTGTTGACGACCTTGTCCGACTGCATCAGGTCGAGGTAGCGCTTGATGCCGTCGACGTTCGCCTTCTGCGTGAAGGTCGGCTTGCCGTCCTTGTCGAACCACTCGCCGCCGTTCTGCGCCGAGTTGATGAACGCGAAGTGCGAGTTCTCGGTGTACGAACCACCGGCGATGGTGAAGCCGTACTTGCCGCCCGTGGTGAGCTTCTTGGCGTCGGTGACGAGGTCCTCCCACGTCGTCGGTGCCTCGAGGCCGGCGTCCTTGAACATCTGCTTGTTGTAGTACAGGCCGTACGCGAGGCCGTAGAGCGGGACGCTCGTGACGGTCTTGCCGGGCGCACCACCGGTGGAGAGCGCGACCTTGCCGAACTTGTCGGCACCGCCGATCGCCTTCATCTCCGAGTCACCGAACTCCTGGAAGGCGCCGGTGGCCTGGAGCGAGGTCGCCCACGTGTTGCCGATGTTGACCACGTCCGGGCCCTGGCCCGAGGTCACGGCGGTCTGGATCTTGTTCTGCAGGTCGTTCCAGCCGATGACCTGGAGGTTGACCTTGATCCCGGTCTCCTTGGTGAACTTCTCGAGGACCGGGGTGAGCACCTCCTTGTCGTTCTGGAGGGACGTCCCCTGGTTCGACGCCCAGTACGTGAGCGTCTTGGAGTCGCCGGACGAACCGGAGCCTCCGGAGGAGCAGGCCGCGAGGCCGGTCACGGTGAGTGCCGCGGCCGCGGTGATGGCCAGTGCGCGGATGGCAGTGCGCATGACTCTCTACTTTCTCGTCGTTGAGATGGTGCAGGGATGGTGCTGTCGGGTGCTGCTGTGCCGGCGGTCGGGCTGCGGGGCCCGGCCGCCGTGCGGTCCGCGGGTGCGGTCCGCGTGTGGGGTCGACCCGGCCGTCAGGCCAGGGTCGACTCCGCGGGGTCCCAGCCCTCGGGGAGGGTCGGGGATGGGTCGACCGTGCTCTCGACGAGCACCGCCTCCCCACGTTCGGCGCTCTCGGCGATGGCGACCATCACGTCGAGGACGTGGAAGGCGAGGGCACCGGGGACCCGGTTGCCGACGCCGGCGCGGATCGAGCGGGCGAGGTCGACCACGCCCGTGCCGCGCGAGTAGGTGGAGCCGACCGCGGGGATCGTCTCGGGCTCGTCGGCGCCGGCCGCGTACAGCTCGGTGTCGCCGTCGAAGTTGTTCGGGTCCGGGAACACGAGCGTGCCGGTCTCCCCCGCGATCTCGACGAAGCCGGTGCGCCCGCGGGCCGACTCGAACGAGAAGACGCTCTGCGCGCTGCCGCCGTTCTCGAACTCGATGAGGGCCGAGTGGTTCGTCGGTACCTCGACCGGGAACTCCGTGCCTGCCTTGGGTCCGGAGCCGATGACGCGGGTCGCTCGGGCCTTCGATGCCGTCGCGGTGACCTTCGTGACCGGGCCGAAGACCTGCACGAGGGTCGTGAGGTAGTACGGGCCGATGTCGAACAGCGGGCCGGCGCCGACCGCGAAGAGGAACTCCGGGCTCGGGTGCCAGGACTCGGGGCCGGGGCTCTGGAACAGCGTCAGGCCGTTCAGGGGCGCGCCGATCCGGCCGTCCCGCACGGCACGCAGCGCGGTCTGGAGACTGGCCCCGAGGAACGTGTCGGGGGCGACGCTGACCGTCGTTCCGGCGGCGACCGCGGTGTCCCGGAGGCGGGTCGCGCTCTCGCGGTCGAGGGCGTAGGGCTTCTCGCCCCAGACGTGCTTGCCGGCGGCGAGGATCTGCTCCGCGACCTCGACGTGGGCAGCCGGGATCGTCAGGTTCACGACGATCTCGATGTCGTCGTGCGCGAGCAGCTCCTCGACGGTGCCGGAGCCCGGGACGCCCCACTTCTCGGCCTGGGCGGCGGCGCGCGGGAGGTCGATGTCGGCGATGAAGCGGACGGCGACGTCGGGGAAGACCGTGAGGTTCGAGAGGTACTGGTCCGAGATGACGCCGGCGCCGATGACCCCGACGCCGACCGGGCCGGTGCGGCGAGTGGTGCCGACGGCCGTCGTGGTGTCGGTGCCGGTGCCGGTGGCCGCGGTGCCGGTGGTCGCGGTGCCGGTGGTCGCGGTGCCGGCGCTCTCGGCGCCGGTCGAGGTGTCGGTCACGCGCGGGCCCCCTGCAGGAACGCGTACGAGTCGGCGACGGCCTGGAACACGTCGCCCTCGTGGTCGTCGAGCTCGACGACGTGCAGCGCATCCGGAGCGGCGGCGATGATCTCGCGCACCGGCGTGACGCCGTCGCCGACCGCGACCTGCTTCTTGTCGTCGTGCGACCCGTCGCCGTCCTTGACGTGGAGGAACTGCACCTTGTCGCCGTACTTCCCGATCACCGCGACCGGGTCGTCCCCGCCGACCGTCACCCAGTAGGTGTCGAGCTCGAGGACGACGTCGTCGGACAGCGCGTCCGCGAAGACCTCGTAGGCGCTCGTGCCGTCGACGCGGTTCGAGAACTCGAACGCGTGGTTGTGGTAGCCGAGGGTCAGGCCGTGGTCAGCGGCCCGCGGCGCGAGCGCGCTCAGCTCGCGGGCGATGGCCTCGACGTCCTCCCGGGTGGTCCAACGGGCCTCGTCGATGTGCGGGTCGATCAGGGTGGTGATGCCGGCCGTCACACTCGCGTGGAAGATCGCCTCGAGCTCCTGCTCACCAGCGTCCAGCAGGCGCGCGTGGCCGCTCGGGGCGGCGAGCCCTGCGGCGGCCAGCGCGTCGCGCAGCTCAGCCGCACGGTCCACGTAGCCGAAGAGCTCGACGTTCGTGTAGCCGATGTCGGCGATGCGCTGCAGCGTGCCGGGCAGATCGGCCGAGAGGGCGTCGCGGACGGTGTAGAGCTGGACCGAGAGTGGTTGGGTCACCAGGGGTTCTCCTCGTCGAGACGGTGTGGTCGTCACTGACCGAGCGTCACACTATGACCACTTCTGACGGCGGTCAAGCAAAAGTCGCGGGCACTTCGACCGACTTCGTTGCGCGACCTGTTCGATGTGTGCTCTACTCGCCGCATGGTCGACTTGACTCGGACGGCAGCGTCGCCTCCGGTCGGGACGAGCGAGCTCTTCCAGATCCTCCGGGACGGTGTGCCACGGACCCGGGCCGAGCTCGCCGCCCTGACGGGGATGGCACGCTCGACCATCGGCGTGCGCCTCGACGCCCTCGTCGAGATCGGACTCGTCGGGCCGGTGCAGACCGCCGCCTCGACCGGCGGACGGCCACCCGCGCAGGTCGCCCTGATCCCCCGGGCCCGACTCGTGGTCGCCGCCGACCTCGGCGCCTCGCACGGACGGGTCGCGGTGACCGACCTCAGCGGGGACGCACTCGCATCGCGCGAGGCGCGCATCGACATCGCCGCCGGCCCCGTGCCCACCCTCTCGTGGCTGGTGTCCGTGATCGACGAACTGCTCGCCGAGGTCGGACGCGCCCGTGACGACGTCATCGCGATCGGCATCGGCGTCCCCGGACCCGTGGAGTTCTCGAACGGACGCCCGGCGAACCCCCCGATCATGCCCGGCTGGGACGGCTTCGACGTCCCCGGCTGGCTCCGGCAGCACGTCGCGGCCCACGTCCTGCTCGACAACGACGTCAACATCGCCGCACTCGGCGAGCGGCAGCGCGGCTGGACCGACGTCGACCACCTGCTCTTCGTGAAGGTCGCCACCGGCATCGGATCCGGCATCGTCTCCGACGGTGCCCTGCGGCGCGGCGCCCAGGGCACTGCGGGCGACATCGGCCACGTCCGGGTCGGCCGGGCCGGGGACATCCCGTGCCACTGCGGCAACACCGGCTGCCTCGAGGCCGTCGCGTCCGGCCCGGCGATCGCCCGCGCCCTCCGGACGAAGGGACACGACGCCCGGACGAGCGCCGACGTGATCGACCTCGTCGCACGGGCCGACCTCGACGCCATCGCGGCGGTCCGACAGGCCGGGCGCGACATCGGCGAGGTCCTGGCCACCTGCGTCTCGCTCATGAACCCGTCGGTGATCGTGCTCGGCGGGTCCGTGACGCGTGCCGGGGAGCACCTCCTCGCCGGCGTCCGCGAGGTCGTGTACGCCCGCTCGATGCCCCTCGCGACGGAGCACCTCGTGATCGCGCAGTCCCGAGCCGGCTCGTACGCCGCACTCCACGGGGCCGCGGCGCTCGCGATCGACTACGCGCTCTCCCCCGCGGGCATCGACGAGCTCGTCGCGTTCGCCGAGGGACGCGTCCTGGTGTCCTGACCGCGCGTCGGTTTCCGTCGCGTCGGTGGGCGGGGTGAGAATCGACGGGTGACGATCGTGCAGCCCACCCTGTGGGGCGACCTGGACCCCGGCCTGGAGGCGCTGCCCGCCTCCGCCACGCCGGCACCGGGTGCGCGCACGGCCGGCTCCGACACCACGTCCGGTGCGCGCACGGCCGGCTCCGGCACCGCGTCCGGTGCACGCACGGCCGGCTCCGGCACCACGTCCGGCGCACTCGCCGCGTCCGGCTCGTCCCGGCACGACACCTTCACGGTCCTCCGCGGGCACACCGAGCGCATCGTGGCGCACTCCTCGGACCGGGTCGCCTGGCTCCGCGCCCGCGCCATGGGCATCACGGCCACCGACGTCGCACGGCTGGCCTCGCTCCGTGCCGTCCACGCCGTCGTCGCCGACAAGCGCTACGGCTCACGGTTCTCCGGCAACGTCTACACCGAGCACGGACGGGAGCGGGAACCCGTCATCGCCGCCTGGGTCGCGGCGACGCACGGCATCGAGCCCTCGGCGCACCTCTTCCACGCCGCCGCCAACCGGGCGCACCTCGCCACCCCCGACGGCGTCGGACACGACGGCGACGGGCGGCTCGTGCTCGCCGAGATCAAGACGACCGCGAAGGGCTGGCGGAGCATCCCCCGGCACTACCTCCGACAGATCTGGTGGCAGCAGTACGTCCTCGGGGCCGACCGCACGCTGTTCGTGTGGGAGCGCCACGACGACTTCGTCCCGGCGCACGACGAGCCCGAGTGTCGCTGGGTCGACCGTGACGACGACCAGATCCGGGTCCTCATCGACCTCGCGGACCGGGTGCTCGACACGCTCCGCCGAGACCGCGTCTAGACCTTCACGATCCGGAGTCGGCTCATGCCCACGACGAGCATCCCCATCAGGGCGATGAAGACCGCGACGCCGAGGCAGTACAGCGCGACGACGCCGTAGCCGAGCGAGGGGTCGAGGAACGGGTACGGGACCCAGCCGTCCGTCGCCCCGCGGATCAGGATCACCACGAGCCACACCGCGGGGTAGAGCAGGAACCACCACACGTGCCGGAACAGCAGTCGAGCTCGGTCCGAGAACAGCAGCCAGTCGAGCACGGCGTACACCGGCAGGACCCGGTGCAGCACGTCGTTCGACCACTGCACGGAGGTCTGGACGTCCACGCTCACGAGCAGCGTGTTGTAGACGATGCCCGTGGTGGCGATGTACACCGTCGACGCACCGCGGAACACACTGAGCCCGACGGGGCTCCGCTCCCGACGGACCCCGACCACGAGCGTCGCGGCGAGGGCGACCGCGATCGCGATGTTCGACTGGATCGTGAAGTAGCCGAAGAAGTTGAAGGGGTTGTAGCTCGGGAGCTTCGAGCTCACCAGCCACTGCGCGAGGATCGCGGAGACGACCGCGATGACGGCGATGAGTCGCAGGGCGTTCACGAGGGTGCGCACCCGGCCACGCTACCGGGACACCGCGCTCCTGACACGAAGAGACCCGCACCCTGGTGGGTGCGGGTCTCTCCGGACCGATCGATCGATCAGGTGCTGTTGACGTCCAGCGGGATGCCTCGTGAGCTCCGCGCCGAAGGTCGTCAGATGCTGTTGACGTCCAGCGGGATGCCCGGGCCGAAAGTGGTCGCGACGGACCCCTTCGTGATGTAGCGGCCCTTCGAGGAGCTCGGCTTGAGGCGGACGATCTCCTCGAGCGCGGCCGAGATGTTCTCGTCGAGCTGCTCCGGCGTGAACGAGGCCTTGCCGACGACGAAGTGCACGTTGGCGTGCTTGTCGACGCGGAACTCGATCTTGCCGCCCTTGATGTCGTTGACGGCCTGCGCGACGTTCGGGGTCACGGTGCCGGTCTTCGGGTTCGGCATGAGGCCACGCGGGCCGAGCACCTTGCCCAGACGACCGACCTTGCCCATGAGGTCCGGGGTCGCGACAGCCGAGTCGAAGGCGGTGTAGCCGTCGGCGACCTTCTGGATGAGCTCGTCGCCACCGACCTCGTCGGCACCGGCGGCGATGGCGGCCTCAGCAGCAGCACCGACCGCGAAGACGATGACGCGGGCGGTCTTGCCCGTGCCGTGCGGCAGGATGACCGTGCCGCGGACCATCTGGTCAGCCTTGCGCGGGTCGACGCCGAGCTTGAGCGCGACCTCGACGGTGGAGTCGGTCTTCGCCGAGCCGGTCTCCTTCGCGAGGGCGACTGCCTCGGTCGGGGTGTAGAACTTGTCGGCCTCGATCTTCGCGGCCGCGGCCTGGTAGGCCTTGGACTTCTTCGCCATGGTGTTCTCCTCTGGGAGCTACGTGGTTGACGAGCCGGCGAGGCTCTCCCACGGAAGGGTGTTGGGGGTGTGGATCAGGCCTCGACCGTGATGCCCATCGAGCGCGCGGTGCCGGCGATGATCTTCGCGGCCTGCTCGATGTCGTTGGCGTTCAGGTCGGCCTGCTTGGTCTCGGCGATCTGACGGACCTGGTCCATCGAGATCTTGGCGACCTTGACCGTGTGCGGGGTCGAGGACCCCTTCTGCACACCCGCAGCCTTCTTGATGAGCTCGGCGGCCGGCGGGGTCTTGAGGACGAACGTGAACGAACGGTCCTCGTAGACGGTGATCTCGACCGGCACGACGTTGCCACGCTGCGACTCGGTCGCGGCGTTGTACGCCTTGCAGAACTCCATGATGTTCACGCCGTGCTGACCGAGCGCGGGACCGATCGGCGGGGCCGGGTTGGCGGCGCCCGCGTTGATCTGCAGCTTGATCAGGCCCGTGACCTTCTTCTTCGGTGCCATGACTTGTTTCCTCCTGGAATCGAACGCACGGGGATCCGTGCACTCTCCCGCGGGTCCGGCCGTTCCGGACCGCGGTGAAGCCCCACACGCTCAGCGTGCGGGGCCAAACCTCGGTAGCTTACTACAGCTTGGTGACCTGGTCGAAGCTCAGCTCGACCGGGGTCTCGCGCTCGAACAGCGAGACGAGGACCGTGAGCTTGCCGCTCTCCGGCTTGATCTCGGAGATCGACCCCGGCAGACCCGCGAACGAGCCTTCCTTGATGGTGATCGTCTCGCCGATCTCGAAGTCGACCTCGGCCTGCGGCTGGGCCTGCACGGCACCGCCGGACTTCGCGCCGCCCTTGGACGGAGCGGCCTCGGCGACCTGGACGAGCGACTTCAGCATGCCGAAGGCCTCGTCGAAGCGGAGCGGGGTCGGGTTGTGGGCGTTGCCGACGAAGCCGGTGACGCCCGGGGTGTGGCGGACGACCGACCACGAGTCCTCGTTGAGGTCCATGCGGACGAGCACGTACGAGGGGATCCGGACGCGGGTGACCAGCTTGCGCTGCCCGTTCTTGATCTCGACGACGTCCTCCATCGGGACCTCGACCTGGTAGATGTAGTCCTCCATCGACATCGAGACCATGCGGTTCTCGATGTTCGACTTCACCCGGCGCTCGAAGCCCGCGTAGGAGTGGATGACGTACCACTTGCCCGGCTTCATCCGCAGCTCGGCCTTGAAGGCCTCGTACGGGTCGACCTCGGCGGGCTCGTCGTCGGCGTCGAGAGCCTCGTCGGCGGCGAGGGTCTCGTTCGCCTGCGCGGCGGACTCCTCTTCCAGCTCGACCTCTTCCTCGTCCTCGACTGCCTCGACGGCGGCTTCGGCCTCGTCCGCGGAGTCGATCTCGAGGGCGTCGTCCACGACGGCGTCGGCCTCGGGGTCACGCGACTCCTGGAGCGCCGTGAGTGCCTCGTCGAGGCCGGCGTCGACCGTACCGTCGTCGGGCTCGTCGCTCAGCCCGAGGGACTCGTCGTCGGCGTCCTCGACGGAGATCGCGCGCTCCTCGGCGGACTCGGCCGAGAGCAGTTCACCGGTCTCGACGTCGCCTTCCTGGTTCTCCTCGACCTCGGAGGACTGCTCGGCAGCCGTCGCGAGGTCGATGTCGTCGCGGGAGTAGTCAGACAATGTCGGTTCTTTCCGTTCGGTGGTGCGGATCGGGTTGGCGAGCGATCAGCCCGGCCTGCGGTCGGTCGACCGGATCAGGCGGTCGGACCGTTGCCGAAGACGTAGCCGACGCCGAGCCCGAACACGAAGTCGAGGACCGACACCAGGACCATCATCACGATCACGAAGACCAGGACGACGCCGGTGTAGCTGAAGAGCTCCTTGCGGGTCGGCGTGACGACCTTGCGGAGCTCGCCGATGACCTGGCGGATGAACAGGGCGATGGCAGCGAACGGCCCGCGGCGCGATGCGCGGTCCTGCTTCGCCTTGGCGACGACGTCGTCCGCCGTCGCTTCCACGTCTTTGCTCGCCAACTTCTACCCTTCCAGATGTGCAGGGCGGACAGGACTCGAACCTGCAACCTGCGGTTTTGGAGACCGCTGCTCTACCAATTGAGCCACCGCCCTTCAGAATGCGTTTCGTCACCGATCCGCGTTCCGGTGGTCGAGTGTACGGGAGTCCGTCACACGGTGTCCACTTGACGGATGCTCCGGCGTGCCGCGCCGATAGGCTTGGCCCCGTGAGCACCGCAGCCGAAGGCCCCGAGTCCGCCGCCAACCCCACCGCCCCGCAGCAGCGCATCGCGTCGCGCATCGCGGCCATCGCCGAGTCCGCCACGCTCAAGGTCGACGCGAAGGCCAAGGCGCTCAAGGCCGCGGGTCGGCCCGTCATCTCGTTCGCCGCCGGCGAGCCGGACTTCGCCACCCCGCAGCACGTCGTCGACGCCGCCGTCGCCGCCGCGCAGGACCCGAAGAACCACCGCTACACGCCGGCGATCGGTCTGCCCGAGCTGAAGCGGGCGATCGCGGACAAGACCGCCCGCGAGTCGGGCGTGTCGGTGGACCCGTCGCAGGTCATCGTCACGAACGGCGGCAAGCAGGCCGTCTACCAGGCGTTCCAGACGATCGTCGACGAGGGCGACGAGGTCCTCCTCCCGGCTCCGTACTGGACCACCTACCCGGAGGCCATCCGACTCGCGGGCGGGGTCCCCGTCGACGTGTTCGCCGGCAGCGACCAGGACTACCTCGTGACCGTCGAGCAGCTCGAGGCCGCGCGCACCCCGAAGACCAAGGCGCTGCTGTTCTGCTCGCCGTCGAACCCGACCGGCTCCGTGTACTCCGCCGAGCAGACGAAGGCGATCGGCGAGTGGGCGCTCGAGCACGGCATCTGGGTCATCAGCGATGAGATCTACCAGGACCTCGTGTACGACGGCGTCCGGTTCACGGGCATCCTCGACGCGGTCCCGGCCCTCGCCGACACCACGATCCTCGTCAACGGCGTGGCGAAGACCTACGCGATGACCGGCTGGCGCGTGGGCTGGTTCATCGGCCCGGCCGACGCCGTCAAGGCCGCGTCGAACCTGCAGTCGCACCTGTCGAGCAACGTCTCGAACGTGTCGCAGCGTGCAGCGATCGCCGCGCTCGAGGGGCCGCAGGAGCCCGTGACGGCGATGCGTGAGGCCTTCGACCGCCGGCGCCGCGCCATCGTGGACGGGCTCAACGCGATCCCGGGCTTCGTCACGCCGACGCCGAAGGGCGCCTTCTACGTCTACCCGGACGTCACGGCGCTGCTCGGCCGTGCGTGGGCCGGCTCCACGCCGACGACCACGCTCGAGCTCGCAGACCTCATCCTCGAGCACGCCGAGGTCGCGGTCGTCCCCGGCGAGGCCTTCGGCCCCTCCGGCTACCTGCGGCTGTCGTACGCGCTGGGCGACGACGACATCGCCGAGGGCGTGTCGCGCCTCGCGAAGCTCTTCGGTTAGTCCCGGACACGACGACGGCCCGCCTCCGAGGAGGCGGGCCCTCGTCGTCCTGGAGG
>NZ_JBPUGH010000103.1:0-12512 GCF_051548005.1 Curtobacterium flaccumfaciens
GCCTGGCGCTCTCACGCGCCGCACCGCCTGGCGCTCCCGCGCCGCACCGCCGCGCCGTCGCGCTGTGCGGCGTCGGGCGTCCGCTCCCGTGCATGTCGCCGCGGGCATGAGCGTCGGAGGGGTGTGGGTAGCATCGGCGCCACGACCACCGAGGGGGAACGATGGCATCACCGTGGACCGGCATCGTCGAGGACGCCCGGCACTACCCGTCACCGCACAACTCGCAGCCGATCGTGCTCCGCGTCGAGGACGACCGGACGGCGACCGTGCTCTACGACCTGCACCGAGGGCTGCCGGCGGAGTCGTTCGGCATCCCGTTCGGGCACGTGTGCGCCGGGGTCTTCCTCGCCGGGCTCGACGTCGTGGCCCGCGCGCACGGGTTCACCGTGTCCGAGGACCTCGACCACGCCGAGATGGACTTCACCCGGCTCGACCGCGACCCGGCGGACCACCTGCACCGGCTCGGTCGGGTCACGTTGCGTCCGCACACGGTCACCGCGGACGACCGGGAGGCACTGGCGCGCTTCACCACGCGGCGCACCTCGCGCAGGCCCTACGACGCGACGGTCGTGGACGCCGTCGCCCTGTCGGCCGCCGTCGACATCGCGACGGCCTCGGGGCACCGGTTCCGGACGACCGCGGACCGCGCGACCGTCGACGAGATCGTGCGTGTCAACCAGGAGACCCTGTTCGACGACCTCCGGAACGACGCTGTGCACGAGGAGATCCTGCACTGGTTGCGGTTCTCGAAGCGGCAGGCGGCCGAGACCGGCGACGGCCTCTCCGCCGAGACGATGCTCATGCCCGGCCCGGTGCTGCGCTTCGCGATGGAGCACCGCGGACTGTGGGAGGCGCCGGGTGTGGGCGGGCTGTTCAAGCGGGTGTACCTGTCGACGATGCGCGGTGTCCGGCAGC
This sequence comes from Curtobacterium flaccumfaciens, assembly GCF_051548005.1. Taxonomy (GTDB): domain Bacteria; phylum Actinomycetota; class Actinomycetes; order Actinomycetales; family Microbacteriaceae; genus Curtobacterium. The sequence goes on from NZ_JBPUGH010000103.1 coordinate 916, forward strand.
TCGGCTGGCTGGAGGGCCCCTTCTCCTCGCCGGCCGAGTACGTCGAGGCCGGCCGGGTGTTCATGCGCATCTGGCTCGACTTCACCGGCCGGGGGATCGCCCTGCACCCCTTCGGGACGGTGATCACGAACCCGCGCTCGCACGCCGCGTTCGTGGAGCGCGCCGGGGTCGAGGAGTCCGACGGCGAGATGGCGTGGATGCTGTTCCGCTTCGGGCACAGCGCCCCACCACCTCTGGCACACCGGCGCCCGGCGTCGGCGATGACGATCGGAGCGGACTCGTGAAGCGCGCAGCGGTGTTCTCGGTGGTGTGGGTGGTCGAGACGTTCGTCGCCCTCTTCATGCCACGCGTGCAGACCCACAAGCTCCTGCTCGCCCCGGGCATCGAGCCGTTGCGGTGGACCCTCGGGCGGTGGCGTGCGTGGCGGACGGCGGAGCGCGCGGCGAAGCGGGTGCCCGCGTACCGGGCGTTCCTGGCGGAGCGGGGGCGCGCCTCCCGGCTGGACACCCGCGGAGGCATCGCCGCCGCGCTCGCGGGCCTGCCCGAGATGGACAAGGACTCCTACGTCAAGCGGTGGAGCATCCCGGAGCGGTGCCTCGACGGACGGCTCCCGCGGCGCGGGGTCGTCGTCGACGAGTCGAGCGGGTCGAGCGGCACGCCGACGAGCTGGGTACGCGGCCCGGACGAGCGGCAGGCGACCCGGCAGCTGCTGCAGCTCGGGTTCTCGCGGACCGCGAAGGACCTCCCGAAGCAGCCGTTCGTGCTGAACGCGTTCTCGCTCGGTGCCTGGGCGACCGGCATGAACGTGACGGCGTCGTTGACCGAGTCGTCGATGATCAAGTCGATCGGCCCTGATCGGGACAAGATCGTGCAGACGATGCGGGAGTTCGGCCCCGACTTCACGTACATCATCTGCAGCTACCCGCCGTTCCTCAAGGCGCTGTTCGAGGACGACCGGCTCGACTGGAGCCGGTACACGATCGTCGCGGCGTTCGGCGGCGAGGGCATCAGCGAGAACATGCGTGCCCACATCGAGCAGTACGCGCAGGCGGTGCTCGGTTCGTACGGGGCGAGCGACCTCGAGATCAACCTCGGCATCGAGACGCCGTTCTCGGTCGCACTGCGGCGGGCGATCGCGGCGTCACCGGAGTTGTCGGGCGCGCTGACGAAGCAGGGGGAGTACGGCGTCCTGCCGATGATCTTCCAGTTCAACCCGTTCGGGTACCTCATCGAGACGAACGACCTCGGGGAGCTCGTCGTCACGATCACCCGATCGGAGAACATCAGCCCGCGCATCCGGTACAACATCCACGACCGAGGCCACGTCGTGCGGATGCGTTCGCTCCAGCAGACCCTCCGCGCGCACGGCTTCGACGAGCTCGCGGACTCCGCCGAGCTCGACCTGCCGCTGCTGTTCCACTACGGGCGGTCGGACCTCTCCGTCGACTACAACGGCGCGGTCGTGGCGCCCGACGTGGTGCGGGACGTCGTCTACGGCGACCCGGGGCTGCTCGAGGCCGTGGAGAACCACCGGCTCATCAGCTACGAGGACGACCGCGGCGACCGGCAGCTGCACATCGCGTTCCAGCTGGCCTCCGGTGCCGACGACTTCGACGCCGCGGCTGCGCGACCGGCCGTCGTGTCGGAGCTGCGGCGGCTGAACAAGGACTTCTCGAACGCGATCCGGACGGCACCCCCGGGGACCCTGCCGACGGTCGCGTTCTACCCGTACCGGACGGGGCCGTTCCGTGACGACGGGCGGAAGCTCAAGAACGAGTACGTGTGGCAGCTCGGCACCGGTGCCGTGGCCGAGTGGGACCTCGACCTGTCCTGGACCGCGCCGAAGGAGGCCTGAGCCCCGCTGCCGTCGCGGTCGCGGTCGCTGCCGCTGCCGCGCGCCGCGGTTCCACGACTCTGGCCCTGCGATCCCTCGCACCGTGCGAAGGGGCTTCGGTGGCCGCAGCCTCGGTGCGAGGTTTCCCACTCGGTGCGCACCGGATCGGGTCGCACCTCGCGTGCAACCTCGCACGGAGACCCGCGCGGCTCGCACGGTGAGGGACGCAGATGGCTCGGGTACCGGCCACCGAGCCCCAGCATCGCGGCGCGGGTGCGAGCACCGCACGCGGTCAGTGGTACTGCGGCGGCCAGTCGAACGGGGCCGGGCGGTGTGGTGCCTCGCCGATAGTGGTGACCTCGAGCACGACCTGTCGCAGGTTCGTCAGCTCGATCGACCGCGGGTTGCCGAAGAACCGCTGACCGTCGACCCACACGGTGAGGTGGCCGTGCAGGCCGCCGACGTGTGCGGGCCCGATGGACACGCCCCACTCGTCGAAGAACTGCCCGAGTGTGAACGAGTCCTTCGTGGGCGATTCGACGTGGATGATCCCCGAGGTGTCGTGCGTGTGGATCTGTGCCGCGAACTTCGCCCGGTCGGAGTGCCCGATGTTCCCCGGCACCGTGACGGGTTCGCCGCCGTCGAGGATCGTCAGGTGTGTGTGCACGTGCTCGGCGAGCCGCTCGCCCCACACGTTCGACAGTCCGGCGGCGTCCGCCCGCGCCGTGAGGTCCGTCGGCGCGGGCCACGGCGGCGCATCGGTCGAGCTGGCCGCGGTCGTGCCGATGACCGCGCCGGACGAGCACCCCGCGAGCAGCAGCACGGCGGCGGCCCCGCTGACGAGGGCGCGAACGGTCCGCGCGCCGCGGGTCACCACCGGTCGTGGACGGTGGCGCGGAACCACTCGTCGTAGAGGTCGTGCACGGTGCGGTCGAGGCCGTCGACCTCGGGGAGCGACCCGGCCTCGGCGTTCGACCGCGCTTGCTCCGGGTTGCGAGCGCCGGGGATCGCCGCGGTGACGCCGTCCTGGGCGATCACCCACGCGATGGCGGCCTGCGGGACGGAGACGCCCTCGGGCAAGGACGCAGCGAAGGCCTGCGCGGCGCGGACGCCGTCCTCGAAGTCGACGCCGCTGAAGGTCTCACCCTGGTCGAACGCCTCGCCGTGCCGGTTGTAGTTGCGGTGGTCCTGCTCGGGGAACTCGGTGTCCGGCGTGTACTTGCCGGAGAGCAACCCCGATGCCAGCGGGACGCGCGCGAGGATGCCGACCCCTGCCTCCCGAGCGGCGGGGAGGACCCGGTCCAACGGCTTGAGCCGGAACGCGTTGAGGATGATCTGGACGCTCGCGACGCCGGGGCGGGCGATCGCGGTGAGCGCCTGGTCGGCCGTCTCGACCGAGACGCCGTACGCGGCGATCGAGCCGTCGGCGACGAGCGCGTCGAGGGCGTCGTACACGGCGTCGTCCTCGAACACCGGCGTGGGTGGGCAGTGCAGCTGCACGAGGTCGAGGGTGTCCTGGCGGAGGTTGCTCCGCGAGCGGTCGACCCACTCCCGGAAGTTCGCGGCGACGTAGTTCGCGGGCTCCTGCTCGGCGCGACGCCCCATCTTCGTCGCGATCGTCAGCGGCACATCGGGGTTCGACGCCCGCCACGCACCGATGAGCTGCTCGCTCCGGCCGTCGCCGTAGACGTCGGCGGTGTCGAAGAGCGTGACGCCGCCCTCGACGGAGGCGTCCATCACGGTGTTCGCGTCCTGCTCGCTGACGGGCCCCCAGTCACCGCCGAACTGCCAGGTGCCGAGGCCGACGGGGGAGACTGTGCGGCCGGTGCGTCCGAGGGTGCGACTCTGCATGTTCCCGAGCGTAGTCACGCGGGCGCGACGGATCCCCGGGCAGCGCCCAGGGCGGACCGGACGGCGGAGTCAGGAGAGCGCGGCGACCCGCTCGCGCAGCAGCGCCCGCGCCGCGCGGGCCCGGGGGACGACGACCACGCCGCCCCACAACGCCAGGCCGACCCAGAGGCCGATGAGCATCGTCGTGACGAGTGACCCGTGCTGGTCGCGCATCGACCACGACATCGCGATCCACAGCGCGCCGAGCAGGACCTTGCCCCACCCGGCGCCCTCGCGGTCGGCCTGCGCCTGCAGCATCGGGATCCAGACCTCGGCGGGGACGTCCGAGGGCACCTTCCCGTCGGCGACCCAGCGCTGCGCCTCGACCGACCGTTCGTACCCGCCGTCGAGGCGCCACGAGCGCATGGTCGTCAGCACGCCGATCGCGGCACCGACGGCACCCGCGGGCACGCCGACGGCGACCAGTACCGTCGGGGTGGCGGGCGTCCACGACGACAGCACGAGCACGACGAGGACCACGCTGAACGCCGCACCCGCGGCCCCGGCGCCGATCAGGCGGAGCCGTCCCGCCTCGTCGATCATCCCGATGCCCTGCACGGGGTCGACGGTACGCGCCGTCCCCGTGCCCCACCAGGTCACGGCGGACCGGACCGGGCGTACGGTGTCGGCATGGAGTGCTTCGCGAGCTGGCGTACCCGCCGCTGACCGACGGCCCTCGGCCGTCCACCGCTCCCGTCCACCCGGACCGGAGCCCGTCAGCACGCTCACGAACCGAAGGACGCCCATGCTCATCCGCGACTGCACGCCGGCCGACCTGCCGGCGCTGACCGACCTCACCATCGAGGTCTTCCGCCCGCTCTTCACCACCTCGCTCCCGGCTGTCCGGCCCGAGGTCACCGCCCACGACCACGGTCGGTGGGAGGACGACTACCGCGCCGAGGTCCCCGCCCTGCTCGCGCCGCACGAGGACCGCTTCGTCACCCTCGCCGAGGAGGACGGCCGTCCCCTCGGCTACGTCGGTTGGAACGTCACCGGCGGGACGTCGGGACGCCTCGAACTCGTCGCGGTCCACCCCGACGCCCGCCGCCGCGGCATCGCCCGCACGCTGTGCGTCGAGGTCGTCCACCGGCTCCGGGAGCGCGGCGTCCGTGTCGTCCACATCGGCACGGGCGGCGACCCGTTCCACGCGCCGGCCCGAGCGCTCTACGAGTCGCTCGGCTTCGTCGCCTACCCGACGGTCGACTACGCGCGCGCCCTCTGACGGGATCTCGCGTCGGGCGTGACCACCGGTCGGATGGGAGGCACGGTGCGAGCCTGCACCGTGCCTCCCGTCCGGTGGTCACCGCGATCACGGCGCGCAGCCTGCGGCGAGCGCCGTCCGACCGCTCAGCGGTCGGCGATGCCGCCGAGCATCCCGGAGATGAAGCGCTTCTGCAGGAAGAAGTAGAGCAGCACGATCGGGAGGGCCACGATCACACCGGCGGCGGACAGCAGTGAGAAGTCGGTGAGGTGCGCGCCCTTGAAGAAGGCGAGGCCGAGCGGCGCGGTGCGGTGGTCCTCGCTGGTGATGAGGACGAGGGGGAGGAGGAACTCGTTCCAGGTCCACATCGTGATGAGGAGCGCCATGGTCATGATCGGCGCGATCGACGACGGCACGATGACCTGCCAGAGGAGTCGCACGTCGCGGGCGCCGTCGAGTCGGGCGGCCTCGATCACCTCGCCGGGGAAGCTGCGGAACTGGTTCCGCATCCAGAAGATGCCGAACGCGAGGGACTGGGCGGTCTGCGGGAGGATCAGGCTCGCGTAGGTGTCCGTCAGGCCGACGGACCGGAGGTTGAAGTACAGCGGGATGATGAAGGCCTCGGCGGGGAGCATGAGGCCGGCGAGCATGACGAAGAAGATGACGTTCGAGCCGAAGAAGTCGAGGCGGGCGAAGGCGAACCCGGCGAAGACGGCGAGGACCGCGGTGAGGACGACCACCGACACGGTCACGAGGACGCTCGAGAACATGTACGACGCGAAGTGGCCCTGGTTCCAGGCGGCGCCGAAGTTGCCGAGGTCGATCGTGGTGGGGACCGTGAAGCCACCGGAGTTCTGGGCCGACGGCGTCACCGAGGACAGCAGGACGCCGACGAGCGGGATGATCGCGAACAGGGCGAAGAGCGACAGGATGACGTAGTCGACGGTCTTCTCGCGGAGGGAGAGCCTCATGCGACGTCCTTCGGCTGGAGACGGCTGATGAGCGCCGTGACGATCATGATGACGACCGTGAGGGACACGGCGACGGCTGCCGCCGACCCGACCTGCCCGGTCTGGAACGCCCGGTTGTACGCCTCGAACGCGGGCACCGACGTCGAGTTCCCGGGGCCGCCGCTCGTCGTCACGTAGACGAGGTCGAAGGTCTTCAGCGCCGACACCACGGTCAGGGTGAGCGCGGCGGCGATCTGACCCCGGAGCGACGGCAGGGTGATGGAGAGGAACTCCCGGGCAGCGCCTGCGCCGTCGATCCGAGCGGCCTCGAACAGGCTGGGGTGGATGTTGCCGACCCCGGACAGGAACAGCACGAGGCAGAGACCGACGTTCAGCCACGTGCCGACGAAGCCGATCGCGGGCAGGGCGGTGTCGTACCCGCCGAGCCACACCTGCGCGAACTGACCGAGGCCGACGAGTCGCAGCGCGTCGTTGAGGAGTCCGTCAGCGGAGTAGATCGACACCCAGATCGTCGCGACGACGACGGACGCGATCACCTGGGGGAGGAACAGCACCGTCCGGAAGAACGACATGCCCCGGAGTCGGTTCGCCCGCGAGATGAGCGCGGTGAGGAACAGCGCCAGTGCGACGGGCACCGCGGCGTAGAAGACCATGAGGACGAGCGCGTGCCCGAACGACGCCCGGAGCTGCGCGTCGGTGAAGACGCTCGCGTAGTTGGCGAAGCCCGCCCACGTCGCGACCGACAGGCCGTCCCAGTCGTAGAACGAGTACTGCACGCTCTGCAGGAACGGCACGCCAAGGAACACCGCGAACACGACGAACGCCGGCAACACGTAGAGGTAGGCGACGAGGCTCCGCCGCCGCTTGCGGACGCCGCCGGTGGCCTGGCGGGTCCGGCCACGGCGGGCGCTGCGGTCGGCAGCGCCCGCCGTGGTTCCGGTGAACTGGGTCACGGTGCTCCTGCCTACTGCTTCACGAAGCCGGCGTAGTCGTCCTGGAGCGTCTTCGTGTACTGCTCCGGGGAGGCCTTGCCCGCGACGAGGTCCTGCATCGCCGCCGTGATGGTGTCGTAGAACGTCGGGGTCGCGTAGTCGAGGTACGGCGTGATGCTGTTCGACGACGAGATCGACTCGTAGTTGCTCGTGATGTCGCCGGCGATGGTTCCGGGCTCCGGCCGGTCGCCCTCCGGGACCACGGTCGGCAGGTTGCCCTTGTCGACGAGCACCTTCGCGGCGTCCTTGTTCGTGACGAAGTCGATGTACGCCGCGGCGGCGTTCGCGTTCCCCGTCTTCGAGGTGATCGCCCACGCGAGCCCCTCTCCGCCCATCGTGACCGGCCCGCTGGCGCCGTCCGGGGTGAGGGCGGTGAAGCCGATGTCCTTCGCGGAGGACGCCGCCTCGAGGGTGGCCTGGTACCAGGTGCCGGTGATGAGGAACGCCGACTGGCCCTTCCCGAACGCGGCGACGGCGTCGTCACGCGAGACGCCGTTCGCGCCCTCGGTGACGTAGCCCTCGTCCACCCAGTCGGCGATGGTCTTCGCGGCCTGCACCTCGTCGTCGCCGGTCCAGCTGCCGGACTTGCCCGCGACGAGGTCGTTCACCGCGTCGTGGCCGGCGAGGGCGGAGAGCACGAGACCGTACAGGTGGATGCCGGGGCTCTTCTCGACGTCGCCGTAGCTCAGCGGCAGCGTGCCCGCGGCCTTGACCTTCTGCATGTCCTCGGTGAGCTCGGCGACGGTCTTCGGCGGGGAGTCGATGCCGGCCTTCTGCAGGACCGCCTTGTTGTAGTACAGGCCGACCAGCTCTCCGGTCTGCGAGACGCCGTAGAGGTCGTCGCCCTGCCAGGTCTTCCCGTCGGAGGAGAACGAGTTGAGCTTCAGCAGGCTCGACGGGTAGTAGTCGTCCCAGCCGTACAGCTTCGCGTAGTCGTCCACCGGTCGGAGGAAGCCGGCCTTCACGAACGCCCCCATGTCCGGGTAGCCCTGGTTCGCCTGCACGACGTCCGGCGGGGTGTTGCCCGACAGCGCGAGCTTGAGCGTGGTCTTGAGGTCGGCGAACGACCGGGACACGCGCTTGATCGTGATGTTCGGGTGTGCCTTCTCGAACTCGTCGTTGAGTTCCTGCTGCGCGTCGTTGATGCCCGTGTCGGTGTTCTGGTCCCACACGGTGAGCGTGGTCTTGCCCGACCCGACGTCCTTCGACACCGGTCCGAGGCTCTGGGACGCGGCCGGCGCTGCCGACCCGCCCGGGGTGCAGCCGGTCAGGCCGATGGCCACGGCCGCCGCGACGCCGAGGAGGAGCGTCGCCTTGCTGGAGTGCTTCATGGTGGTCCGTTCTTCGGGTGGGAGGGAGCGGGGGTCAGGCGTCCGTGAGTGCGACGGCGTCGAGGAACGACCAGTCGTCGTCCGGGGCCGCACGGTGGACGAACGTGCGGAGCTGGTCGGGGTGCGGGGCGCTCGCCGCACCGCCGAGTCCGGTGACGGCGAACGCGGCGGACGCTGCGCCGAAGCGCAACCGCGTCAGGAGGTCCCAGCCGTGGTGGTCGCCGGCCATGAACGCCGCGACGAACACGTCACCGGCGCCGGTCGGGTCGACGACGTCGACCGGGATCGTGCTCGCGGTGACGACGCCGTTCGCGGAGTCGACGGCGACGACACCGTCCGCGCCGCGCGTGACGACGGCGAGCGGGACGCGCTCGGCGAGGACCTTCGCCGCGTCGAGCGCGGAGTCGGTGCGGGTGTAGCGCATCGCCTCGACGTCGTTCGGCACGAAGACGTCGATCTCGGCGAGCCGGTCGAGCACGTCGCCGGACCACACGCCGGTGTGGTCCCAGCCGACGCCGCCGACGACGGTCGTGCCGCCGCGGCGGAGGGCGGCGACCCAGTCGGGGAGCGGGCGGGCGATGCCGACGTGCGTCGCCGCGACCGGGCCGAGGTCGTCCGGCACGTGCAGGGGTCCGAGGTGTTCCTCGTAGGTGATGAAGCTGCGGTCCTCCGGGCCGGTCAAGGCCACGGACACCGCGCTCTGGACGCCGGGCAGGAGGTCGAGCATCGACGTGTCGAGCAGCGGCTCCTCGGTCAGCACCTGGTGCACGTGCCGCCCGAGGACGTCGTCGCCGAGGCGGCTGAGGAGCTTCGTCGGTGCCCCGGCGCGTGCCGCTGCGACCGCTCGGTTCGCCACACCGCCCGGCGTCACCGTGAACGCGTCGGCGAACACCTCCGCCCCTTGCTCGGGAGCGGTCACGCCGGCGAACACCAGGTCGCAGTAGACATCGCCCGCGAAGAGCAGGGCTCCGGGGGCCGGCGTCGGGTTCGGCTGGGTCACGGCTGCTCCTCGTCGTCGCGGATCAGGGGGTCGACCGCGTGTGTTCGAGCCTGCGCGACCGATGTTGCGGAGACGTTACTCGATTGCGCCAGATTTGTTAAGTCTGTTCGAGTTTCGAATTCGACATGTTCATTGTTGCGTGATCCTGCTCGATCTGGGTTACGGTGGGTCGCATGATCCTGCGCGAGCGGCAGAACCGCATCATCGAGGCCCTCCGTGCCGACGGTGCTGCCTCCGTGCAGGAACTCGCGCTCGCGCTGCGGGTCAGCGCCGCGACGATCCGACGCGACCTCGAGATGCTCGACCGGAACGGCGAGCTCGTGCGGACCTGGGGCGGCGCGGTCGTCGCACCGGGCGAGACGACCCGGGAGCTCCCGCGCGGCCCGCACGGCGCTGCGTCGGGCGACGAGGACGACGAGGTGGTCGAGGCCCCGTTCGAGGCCGCCGGGGACTACGACCTGAAGCACCGCATGGCGGTCGCCGCAGCGGCCATGGTGCAGGACGGCCAGGTCGTCATCCTCGACATCGGCACCACGACGCCGCTCGTGGCCGAGCTCCTGCGTGGACGCGACATCACGGTGATCACCACGAACCTCGCGGTGTTCGACGTCCTGCGTGACGACGACGCCGTCCGTCTGGTCCTGCTCGGCGGGGTGGTGCGACGCAACTACCGGACGCTCGTCGGCTCCCTCGCCGAGGCGGCGCTCGAGCAGGTGAGTGCGGACGTGCTGTTCCTCTCGTGCACCGGCGTCCGGGCGAACGGGCACGTCGTGGACAACATGGCGGTCGAAGCGCCCATCAAGCAGTCGATGATCGCCGCCGCCGAGCGCGTCGTCCTGCTCGCGTCCGAAGCGAAGTTCCCCGGGACCGGAGCGCTCCGGCTCTGCTCCCTCACCGACGTCGACACGCTGATCACCACGACCGGTGCGCCCGACGACACACTCGCCCACAGCCGGAACGCCGGCGGAGAGGTCATCACCACATGAAGCTCTGCATCCTCGGGGGCGGCGGGTTCCGCACGCCGTACGTGTACCAGGCCCTGCTTCGTGACACCGGCACTCCCCGGGTCGACCGGGTCGCACTCTACGACGTCGACGAGGCCCGGCTGCGCGCGATGGTCGCGATCCTGACCGAGCTCGCCGCCGAGTTCCCGGACGCGCCCGTGCTCGAACCGACGACCGACCTGCACCGCGCGGTCGAGGGCAGTGACTTCGTGTTCGCCGCGCTCCGCGTGGGCGGGCTCGAGGGGCGCCGCTGTGACGAGCACGTCGCCCTCGACCTCGACGTCCTCGGGCAGGAGACCACCGGCCCCGGCGGTCTCGCGTACGCGATCCGCACCGTGCCCGTCATGGTCGACGCGGCCAAGGTCATCCGCGACCTCGCCCCGGACGCCTACGTGATGAACTTCACGAACCCCGCCGGCATCATCACCGAGGCGATGCAGACCGTGCTCGGCGACCGCGTCCTCGGCATCTGCGACACCCCGTCCGGGCTCGGCCGTCGGGTCGCGGGGATGCTCGGCCTCGACCACACGCGGGTGCAGATGGACTACGTCGGTCTGAACCACCTCGGCTGGATGCGCCGTGTCATGTACGACGGTCGCGACGTCCTGCCGGAGCTCATGGCCGACGACGGCCGGCTCGGCGCCATGGAGGAGGGCCACGTGTTCGGCCTCGACTGGATCCGCTCGCTCGGTGCGATCCCGAACGAGTACCTGTACTACTACTACTTCAACCGTGACGCGGTCAGGTCGATCGTCTCGTCGGGGAAGACCCGTGGCGACTTCCTCGCCGAGAGCCAGTCGGCCTTCTACGACCGTGCGAGCGCGGCCGGCAACGGCGTGGCGGACCTCTGGCGGGAGACCGTCGCGCGGCGCAGCGCCTCGTACATGGCGGAGGCGAAGGGCGGCACGCAGGACGACCCGGTCGACCCGAAGGAACGAGAGACCGACCCGTCGCACCAGGGGTACGCGGGCGTCGCCCTCGGCGTGATGGCGGCGATCAGCCGGAACGAGCGCCAGACGATGATCCTCAACGTGCGCAACAACGGCACGATCGCCGGCCTCCCGCGGGACGCCGTGGTCGAGGTCCCGACGATGGTCGACGCGAACGGCGTGCACCCGATGACGACCGACCAGCCCGACCTGCACCAGATCGGGCTCATGTCCCAGGTGAAGGCGGTCGAGCGGCACACGATCCAGGCGGCGCTCACCGGTTCGAAGGACGAGGCGCTCAAGGCGTTCGCACTCCACCCGCTGGTCGACAGTGTCAGTGTCGCGCGGGACCTGGTGCGCGGCTACGTCGATCGGATCCCCGAAGTCGCGGCGGTCCTGACGAAGTAGGCCGGACCGCGACCGCGGCCCCCCCGACCGCGGTCGC
>NZ_JBPUGH010000104.1:0-12166 GCF_051548005.1 Curtobacterium flaccumfaciens
GTCGGACCTGGAGCCGGATCTGGTTGCGGTTCTCGTCGCCGTACCGCTGGGTCTCGCTGCGCTGCTGGTTGAAGCTCTTCGCGAGGAGGATGCCCGAGACGCTGAGCGCCTCCTGCGTGATCGCGGTCATGTCGGACAGCGACTCCTGCGTCTGCGCGGCGATCCGGGCGCGGACCTGTCCGACACGGCGCTGGGCGATGACCAGGAGCGGGAGCAGCACGACCGCGACGAGGGTCATCTGCCAACTGAGCAGCAGCATGGCGACCACGGCCGCGATGACCGTCACCGTGTTGCCGAGGACCGAGGAGATCGTGTTGTTGAGGACGCTCGCGACCCCACCCACGTCGTTCTGCAGTCGCGACTGGATGATCCCGGTCTTCGTGCGGGTGAAGAACGCGAGCTCCATGCGCTGGAGGTGGCCGAAGAGCCGCATCCGCATCGCACCCATGACCTTGTTGCCGACCGTCGCGGTCAGGTACGTCTGCCAGACACCCACCCCGGCACTCGCGATCCAGAGCGCGACCATCCCGGCCACCAGCGCGGAGAGGACGGGGAGGTCCGGTCCGCCGCCGTCCTTCGGGAAGAGCCCCTCGTCGAAGGCGCGCTGGGTCAGCAGCGGCGGGATGACCGAGAGGGCAGCGCCGACGAGGACGAGCACGACCGTGAGCACGATCGAGGTGCGGTGCGGGACGAACAGGCCGGAGATGCGCTGCAGGAGGTGAGGGATCCGCGGGGCCTCCGCGTTGGCGGCCTTCTGCGCGGAGTAGTCGCCGCTCGAGATCCGGCCGCCGGGGCGTGGACCGCGCCCGCCGTGTCCCATGCTCATGCGAACTCCTCCCGCTCAGACCCCTGCAACGCTACCGCCGTGCAACGACATCCGGTCGGCAGCCTGCCCGGGCTCCGAGCGCCGTCCGGACGGGAGCCGGCCGAAGCTCCGGGCGTCGCTCGGTCTGACGCCGGTTTGACCCCGCACGGGGGGCATGTCACCATCGTGCGTCCCCGTCCGGCCACCCCGAGGTCCCATGTCGTCCGCGCAGTCCCCCGTGTCCCTCCGGCAGCAACTCGCCCGCCGCAAACCGATCGAGGACCTGCAGGCCGAAGCCGCCCGCGGTGTCGACGGCGAACCGCTGCGCCGCTCCCTCGGGGTCTGGCACCTCACGATGATCAGCGTCGGTGCCACGCTCGGCACCGGCATCCTCGTCGTGCTGGGCACCGCGGTCCCGCTCGCCGGACCCGCCGTCTGGATCTCGTTCGTCCTCGCCGGCGTCGCCGCTCTGCTCTCGGCGCTGTCGTACGCCGAGATGGCGGGGGCGGTGCCGACGTCCGGGTCGAGCTACTCCTACACGTACGCGACCATGGGTGAGGGCATCGCCTGGGTCTGCGGCTGGTGCCTCGTCCTCGAGTACGCGGTCTCGGTCGCGGCCGTCGCGGTCGGTGCGAGCGAGTACGTCGACGAGACCCTCCGCGTGTTCGGGCTGCACCTGTCGGCGGCGATCTCCTCCCCGCCGGGCGAGGGCGGCCTCGTCAACCTGCCGGCTGCGGTCCTGGTGCTCCTCGCCACCGTGATCCTGCTGCCCGGTGTGCGCGAGAGCGCGTGGGTGAACACCCTCATGGTGATCGTCAAGATCGCACTGCTGGTGTTCTTCGTCGTCGTGGCCTCCACCGCGTTCCGGGCCGGGAACTTCGAGCCCCTCGCACCGATGGGCGCCGCCGGGGTCACTGCCGCGGCCTCGCGCCTGTTCTTCTCCTACATCGGGTTCGACGCCGCATCGACCGCCGGAGAAGAGGCGAAGAACCCCCGCCGTGACCTCCCCCGCGCGATCATCGGCTCCATCGCGCTCATCACGGCGCTGTACATCCTCGTCGCGATCGCGGCGATCGGCGCGCGCACGTGGACGTCGTTCTCGGACTCCGAGGCGTCGCTCGTCCGGATCGTCGTCGACGTCACCGGGCAGCCCTGGGTCGCGCTGGTCTTCTCGATCGGCGCGGTCATCGCCATCGCGAGCGTCGTGCTGACCGTCCTCTACGGGCAGACCCGCATCCTCCTGACGATGGCACGCGACGGTCTCGTGCCGAAGGTCTTCGGCCGTGTCTCGCACCGCACCGGCACCCCGGTCGCGAACACGCTCATCGTCGGCATCGTCGTGACCGTGGTCGCCGCCCTCGTGCCCCTCGGCGAGCTCGCCGACGCGACGAGCATCGGCACCCTGGTGGCGTTCGCCCTCGTCAACGTCTCCGTGATCGTGCTCCGCCGCACGCAGCCCGGCCTCGAGCGCTCGTACCGGGTGCCGCTCTTCCCGGTCGTGCCCGTGCTCGGGACGCTCTGCTGCGTGCTGCTCGCGGTGTTCCTCGGCGCCGGGACGTGGATCGCGTTCGGCGTGTGGATGCTCGTCGGCGCCGCGCTCTACCTGCTCTGGGGCCGCCGCCACAGCACGCTGCGCTGACGCGGCGGGCGCGCGCGCTGGCCGCACGCCGGGCCGGGCACCGCACCCGGCCGGCCGGCCGTCGGCGACCCGTGAAAGCGACAGAACCGTCTGGTTCGCAGCTCGCTTTCTGCCGCTTCCGCAGAGCAGTCCGAGCCCGGGGTCGACACAACTGTCGGTTCGACGCGTCGCTCACCGGCACGGCACATGGTGCTGCCGGAGGTGCTCTCGGAGCCGATCCTGCGACACGAGGTGTTCCCAGTAGACGCGGACGAACCCGTTCACTCCGTCTCGGGAGCGGACCCGGTCTTCGCGACGCTTCTCGTCCCAGACGGCTTCAGCCGGGGTCCTGCCTCGGAGCATCGACGGGTCCTCGTACTTCGCCCGGCCGTCGAACTCGATGACGATGCCCTGCTCCGGCAGCCAGAAGTCGACCCGATCGACGATGCCGTCCGGGGCTCGGAACTCGCGCTGCGGCTGCATGTCCGGGCAGCCGAGTTCCGCTGCACGCGCGGCGAAGTACGACTCACCCACCGACTCATGCCGGACGTCGGCGATGTCGAGTGCGCGCTCCACTCGGACCCCGCCCCACGGCCCGACCGACTCCGCAAGCGCTCGGAGGTCCTCGGGTGGAACCCCCGTACGGAGCGCATGGTCGAGCGCGACCACCGCGGCCGAGAGGCTCCCTCGGCGCCCGAGCTCCACGGCGGTCAGCGCGAGGGAGGTGAACGGGACGCCGTGGAAGTCCCGGCCGTCGAGGCGCGTCGTCCCGGCATGGAGGGTGAGACCGACACGTTGCGCAGTGTGCGCGAGCGAGGGCACGATGACGTGCACTCGTTCGGGCCAGGGCGTGAGCCGCGGGATGCCGTGGATCGCAGCTGCCGAGTCCAATGCGAAGGCAGCATCGGGACGGAGGAGCGGCACACTGGCACGCATCCGGACGAGGTACCGCGATCGTGCGTCGAGAGCGTTCCACGCGGACCGCTCGACGAAGACACCGTGCCGAACACGGACGAGTTGTCCCGCGTGCTGCCGTCGTTGGAGGTGCCGCGCTGCTGATCGGTCGACCGGATCCGTGCGGAGGATCTCGATGGCGTTCGCTGGGTGCATTGCGGCACCCTGTCGCCTCGACGGCAGGCCGCGCGGGACGGAGGCCGATCTGTGGATCGCATGTCGTGCCTCCTGGCGGTGTGGAGGACTCGCGAAAGCGACGGATCACCGCACTGCGAAGCCGTTCGTCCTGCCGAAGCGACAAGCTAGCGGCGGCTTCCAGGCCCAGAATGTCGCTTTCGCGAAAGCGACAGATCGTGCCCGCGGCCGCCCGCCGCAGCCGGCCCCCGCGCCCGCGCACACGACGAAGGCCGCCGCCCCGAGGGGCGACGGCCTTCGTGACCGAACGGTCGAACCTACGCGAGCTCGATCGTGGCGCCGGCGCCCTCGAGCGTCTCCTTCGCCTTGTCAGCGGTCTCCTTGTTGACACCCTCGAGGATCTTGGCGTCGGCGGTCTCGACGAGCGCCTTGGCCTCACCGAGGCCGAGCGACGTCAGGCCACGGACCTCCTTGATGACCTGGATCTTCTTGTCACCAGCGGACTTGAGGATGACGTCGAACTCGGTCTTCTCCTCAGCAGCCTCGGCCGGGGCAGCTGCACCGGGGGCGGCGGCAGCGGCGACCGGAGCGGCCGCGGTGACCTCGAAGACCTCTTCGAACTTCTTCACGAAGTCCGAGAGCTCGATGAGCGTGAGCTCCTTGAAGGCCTCGATGAGCTCGTCCTGCGAAAGCTTCGCCATGATTTTCTCCTACTTGCTAATGCGTGGTGTGGTTGTGGAACGCGTGCCTGATCAGGCCGCGGACTCCTGCTTCTCGCGGAGGGCGTCCACGGTGCGGACGGCCTGCGAGAGGGGTGCCTGGAACAGGTACGCAGCACCGAACAGCGAGGCCTTGAAGGCGCCGGCGAGCTTGCCGAGCAGCACTTCACGGGACTCGAGGTCGGCGAGCTTGTCCACCTCGGTCGCGGAGAGCGGGTTACCGTCGAAGTAACCACCCTTCACCACGAGCTCGGGGTTCGCCTTGGCGAATGCACGCAGCGACTTCGCGACGGCGACGGTGTCACCGTGGACGAAGGCGAGAGCGGACGGACCGGCGAGCTCGTCGTCGAACGACGAGATGCCGGCGTTGTTCGCCGCGATCTTGGTCAGCGTGTTCTTCACCACGGCGTACGTGGCGTGCTCACGGATCGAGTTGCGGAGCTCCTTGAGCTGCGCGACCGTGAGACCGCGGTACTCGGTGAGCAGAACGGCGTTCGAGCTCTGGAATGCTTCCGTGAGCTCGGCGACCGCAGCTTCCTTGTTCGCCATGGTTCTCCTTGGGGGTTTCTTGCCGGTAGCCCCAGGCCCACGAACGAAAAAAGCTCCGGCGCACAGAGGCTCGGAGCTGCCCCCACCGGAACGGCGGGAGTGGTTCGGAACACCTGCGCGGGATGCCTCACGTTGGAGGACCTTCGGTCACTGCGCGAGCGCAGCGACATCCGGCGGTCTTTGGCTTCGAGAACTGTAGCAGACGCCGTGGGCGTCACCAAACCCCCGACGGGAGGCGCGGGGCGGGCCCGGACCGCGCCTCCCGTCCGTCAGGTGGTCGCGGGAGCGGCCTCGGGCGTCTCCGACCAGTCCGCCGGGTCGTTACCGGCCGACGCGTCGGCCGCGCCGCCGTCGGCCGTCGACGGCGGCGCGACGGGCAGGTGCACCGTGAACACGGTGTCGCCCGGCTCGCTCGTCACCTCGACCCGCCCACCGTGCGCCTGCACGACCGCGTCGACGATCGCGAGCCCGAGCCCGGTCGACCCGACCGTGCGCGAGCGCGAGCTGTCGGCGCGGGCGAACCGTTCGAACAGCTTCGGTAGGAACTCGGGGTCGATGCCCTGCCCCGTGTCCCGCACCGTGAGGTCGACGCCGTCGGCGACCCGGGCGAGGCCCACCGTGATGCGGGTGCCTTCGGGGGTGTGGGTCCTGGCGTTCGTGACGAGGTTGACGATCACCTGGTGGAGCCGTGCGGCGTCGCCGAGCACCTCGACCGGTTCGTCCGGCACGTCGACCTCGATGACGTGCCCGGGCGAGGCAGCGTGCGCGTCGTTCACGGCGTCGAGGACGAGTCCGGTGAGGTCGACGTCGTCGAACTGGATCTCCCGGCCCTCGTCGAGCCGAGCCAGGAGCAGTAGGTCCTCGACCATGCTCGTCATGCGCTTCGATTCCGACTCGATGCGGCTCATCGCGTAGACGACGTCCTCGGGCAGGTCGGCTCCCATGCGACGGGTCAGCTCGGCGTACCCGCGGACCGACGCGAGCGGTGTGCGCAGCTCGTGCGAGGCGTCCGCGACGAACTGCCGGACCTTCTGCTCGGAGCGCTCGCGTGCCTGCATCGCGCCGCCGATGTGCCCGAGCATGCGGTTGAACGCGGCACCGACCCGACCGACCTCGGTGCGGGGGTCGGCGTCGGGGACCCGGACGTCCTGCAGGGCGTCGCTGCGCTCGAGGGGCATGCGGGCGACGGCGGACGCGGTCTCCGCGACCCGTTCGAGCGGCCGGAGCGAGCGCCGCACCACGACGGCGGCGACCACGGACCCGGCGACGAGCGCGAGCCCCACGACGACCACGACCACGAGGAGCAGCGACCAGACGCTCTCGTACACGGGTGACATCGGCAACCCGACCACGAGGACGGCGTTCCCGACGACGGGGTTGTCGACCTGCACGGCCGCGACCCGGTACTTCCCGAGCGCACCACCGAGGTCCGTCGTCGCGGGCTCGACCCCGACCTTGACCTGCCCGAGGCGCTGCAGTTCGTCGGCGGTCAGCTGCGAGCGGGAGCTGTCCTCGTTGATGACGATGCCGGCCGCCACGCCGCCCGTGCCGTAGTAGGCGGTCAGCGTACCGGCCGCCTGCCCGAGCGGCGCCAGGGCGTCGTCGTTCGGCCGCTGCCCGTCCTGCCCCTGCTGCCCCTGCCCGAACTTCGTGCTCGCGCGCTCGGTCGCCTTCGACAGCTGGGAGTCGATGGTGCCGGTCTGGATGGACGCGAGCGCGATGATGCTACCCGCGCCGATCACCGCGCTGACGGCCACGACGAGGGCGACGATGCTGAGGACCAGCCGTCGGCGGAGGGTCACTGCGCCGGACCTCAGGACGTCGGCTTGATGACGTACCCGACGCCGCGCACCGTGTGGATCATCGGGGTCTCGCCGGCGTCGATCTTCTTGCGCAGGTAGGAGATGTAGATCTCGACGACCGAGGACTTGCCCCCGAAGTCGTACGACCACACGCGGTCGAGGATCTGCGCCTTCGAGAGCACGCGGCGCGGGTTGCGCATGAGGAAGCGGAGGAGCTCGAACTCCGTGGCGGTCAGCTCGATCGGCCGACCGGCGCGGGACACCTCGTACGACTCCTCGTCGAGCACGAGGTCGCCCACGACGATGCGCGAGTCCCCGGCCTCGGCGATCGAGATCTGCGAGCGGCGGATGAGTCCGCGGAGACGTGCGACGACCTCCTCCAGCGAGAACGGCTTGGTGACGTAGTCGTCGCCACCGGCGGTCAGGCCGGTCACGCGGTCCTCGACGGAGTCCTTCGCGGTGAGGAACAGCACCGGGGTGTCGTCGTTGTTCTGCCGCAGTCGACTGAGGACCTGCAGGCCGTCGAGGTCCGGCATCATCACGTCGAGCACCATCGCGTCCGGCTTCCACTCGCGCGCCGTGCTCAGCGCGTCCTGGCCGCCGTTCGCGCTCTTGACGTCCCAGCCCTCGTAGCGGAGCGCCATGGACAGCAGGTCGGTGAGGCTGGCCTCGTCGTCGACGACGAGGATGCGCAACGGGGATCCGTCGGCACGCGAGAGGCGCGGGGCTGCGGCAGGCTGGGAGATGGTCACGTACTCGAGTATCGAGAGTTTCCTATGAGCGCTCTGAGACCCACCGATGCGGCGTCTGTGGATCACGGATCAGTCCGATTGCGCGGTCCCTGGTACTCGTCCCGGCGACGAACCGTACGGTGACCACATGCTGCACGCGTCTGCCTGGTCCGCGGCTGCCCGCGACGTCGACGTGTCCGGCGCACTCCCCCCGGCCTGGAGGCACGACGCACCCCCGGCAGAGCGGCTGGCGGTCGCGCAGGCGGTCGCCACCACGACCCCGCTGCTCTCGGCGGGGACGTCCGGCCCGGTGTTCGCCACGCTCGCGGGGCTCGCAGCGGTCGACGTCGCGCTGGCACGCACCGTCGAGCCGCACCTCGACGCGCTCGGCATCCTGGCCCAGGCCGGCGTCGACGCACCCGAGGGGTCGACGTGGGGTGTCTTCGCCGCCGAGGCACCGGGCGTCCGGCTCACCGCTCGTCCGTCCCACGACGGCTCCGTCGAGCTGTCCGGGACCAAGCCGTGGTGCTCGCTCGCGTCGTCGCTCTCGCACGCGCTCGTCACCGCCCACGTCGGTGAGGAGCGGCAGCTGTTCGCGGTCGACCTCCGGCAGAGCGGGGTGACGGTGCACGACGAGGCCTGGGTCGCGCGTGGCATGCCGGACGTGCCGAGCGGACCGGTCGACCTCGACGCGGTGCGGGCGACGCCGGTCGGGGCACCGGGCTGGTACCTCACCCGTCCGGGGTTCGCGTGGGGCGGCATCGGCGTCGCGGCGTGCTGGTGGGGCGGTGCGGTCGGGCTCGCCCGCGTGCTCCGGTCCCTCGCGGCGTCCCGACCGGGGTCCGAGCTCCTGCAGGCGGCGCTGGGTGCGACGGTCGCCGACCTCGCGGACGCGGAGGACGCCCTCGCCGACGCGGCCGCGCGGATCGACGCCGCGTCCGGTACGGGCTCGGGCGAGGTCGGCGTCGACTGGTCGTTCGAGGCGCAGGTCGTGCGGTCCCGGGTGCGGCGCGCGGTCGACGCCGTCCGACAGCGGGTCGTCAGGGCGATCGGCCCGGCGCCGCTCACCGCCGACCCCGCGGTCGCTGCGCGCGTGGCGGACCTCGAGCTCTACGTGCTGCAGGACCACGGCGCGCGCGATCTCGCCCGGGTCGGCCGTGCGGTGCTCGAGCGCGGCGGTGTCGCGTGGTGAGTTTCGACCACCGGGAGCCCGGGACCGACCCGGCACGGTGGACGACCTTCCTCGACACGGTCCGCGCGGAGCCCCTCGACCTCGGCGGGTTCGGCACCGTGCTCGTGGTCTCCCCGCACCCGGACGACGAGACGCTCGGCGCCGGGGGTCTCATCGCGACGGCCGCGGGCCGGGGGCTGCCCGTCACGGTCGTGCTCGTCACCCGCGGCGAGCGCTCGCACCCCGACTCCCCGACCGCGCGACCCGACGAACTCGCCCAGCGACGTGACGCGGAGTTCCGGGACGCGCTGCGCCTGCTCCACCCGGCGGCCGAGACGACCTCGCTCGGCGTGCCCGACGGCGAGGTCCGGGAGCACCGGGACGTGCTCCGTGCAGCACTGGAGGACCGCCTCGTGGCCGCTGGCGGTCGGGTGCTGCTCGTGGCTCCGTGGCGCGGCGACGGCCACCGGGACCACCGGATCGCGGGTGAGGTGGTCAAGGCCGTCGCCGCCGACCGGGACGACGTGACCGTGCTGGAGTACCCGATCTGGACCTGGCACTGGGACGACCCGGACGCCTCCGCCGCACCCTGGGACCGTGCCCGCGCACTGGCGCTGTCGTCGGACGTGCTCGACCGGAAGCGCGCCGCGCTCGACGCGTACCCGTCGCAGACCCGGCCGCTCTCGTCGGCCCCGGGTGACGAGGCGATCGTGGACGAGCGGCACGCCGCGCACCACCTCCGGCAGACCGAGTGGTTCTTCGCGGTGGACACTGCCCCGGTGTCCCGGTCCCGGGAGTCGTTCGACGCGCACTACGCCCGGAAGCCCGAGGGGTGGGACTTCGACGGCTCGTGGTACGAGCGTCGGAAGCGTGCGGTGACGGTGGCCGCGCTCCCCCGCGAGCGGTACCGGTCCGCCCTCGAGCTCGGCTGCGCCACCGGGGTGCTCACCGCTGCGCTCACGGAACGGGCCGACCAGGTGCTCGGCACGGACATCTCCGAAGCGCCGCTCGCCCGTGCCAGGGTCCGTGCGCCGAGGGCGCGGTTCGTCCGGGCGGCGCTCCCCGACGAGTGGCCCGGCGGACGCTTCGACCTCGTCGTGCTGTCCGAGATCGGCTACTACCTGACACCTGCGGACCTCGACCGCACGATCGACCGCGTCCTGGACTCGCTCGACGACGACGGGGTCCTCGTCGCCTGCCACTGGCGGCACCCGGACGACGAGGCGGTGAGCGACGGCGACACCGTCGACGCGCGTCTGGTGGAGCGGTGGCCCCGCCCCGCGCTCGTCCGGCACGTCGAGGAGGACTTCGTGTTGAGCGTCCTGGCCGGCCCCGCGGTGTCCTCGGTCGCCAGGACCGAGGGGCTCGTCCGGTGACGCGCCTCGACGTGGTCGTCCCCGCACACGACGAGGAGGACAGCATCGCCGCCTGTGTCGACGCGCTCGCGGCCGCCGTGCGTGTGCTCCACCGGGAGCGGCCCGCCGTCGAGGTCGGCGTCACGGTGGTCCTCGACGGGTGCACGGACCGGACCGCGGAGGTCGTGGACGCCCGTGTCGTCGCGGACGCGACCTGGCGCACGACCTCGCTCGACGTCGTCGTGACCGCACCGGTCGGGGTCGGCCGGGCGCGCAGCCTCGGCGTCCGGCACGCCCTCCTCCGTGGCGGGCCCGACGCCGAGCACTGGCTCGCGCACACGGACGCGGACTCACGGGTGCACGCGTCGTGGCTCGTCCAGCAGGCAGACGCCCTCACCGCAGGGGCGCACGTGCTCGTCGGGGCGGTCGTCCCGGAGCCCGGGGACCTCGAGCCGGCCGTGCTCGCGAGGTGGCGGCTCGCCCACCCGCCCGGTGCGACGCTCGGTCACGTGCACGGCGCGAACCTCGGCGTGCGGGCCGACGCCCACCGCGCGCTCGGCGGCTTCGACCCGGTGCTCGAGCACGAGGACGTGCGGCTCGTGGAGCGGGCGCGGGCCCTCGGTCTCGACGTCCGCGCGACGACGGCGTTCCCGGTCGTGACGAGCGGACGGTTCGTCGGTCGGACGCCCGGGGGCTACGCCGAGCACCTCCGCGTCACGTACGGCAGCGCCGGCTGAGGCTTCATCGGATCTTCTTGGGATCCGGCAGCGCGGCTCATCGACTGCCTCCCTACGGTCTCCTCGTCCCCAACACCGAGGAGAACCATGTTCCTGACCTACCTCAGGCGCGAGCTCACGAACCGTCGGAAGCAGACGGTCATCATCGCCGTCGGCATGGCGCTCGCCATCGCCCTGGTCGTCATCGTGTCGTCGATCGCGAGCGGGGTGAAGACCGCGCAGTCGAGCGTCCTGTCGTCCGTGTACGGCGTCGGCACCGACATCACCGTCACCAAGACCGAGCAGCCGTCGTCGTCGAGCACCGGACGGCCGTCGTTCGACTTCGGCAGCCGCTCGGGCAGCGACAGCGGATCGACGGACCTCTCGCAGTCCCGGCTCGCGGTCGCCCGCGGGACGAGCACGTTGAACGCGTCGAACCTCTCCACGGTCACGTCGACCGCCGGGGTCAAGGCGGCCACCGGCGTCCTCACGCTCGAGGACACGACGTTCTCCGGCCAGGTGCAGCAGAACAGCAGCGGGAGCAGCTCGTCCAGCAGCAGCAGCAGCACTGGCTCCGGCGACAGCGGCACGCAGCAGGGTCCGCCGAGCGGCGGCGAGGGCGGCGGCTTCGGGGGCGGCTCGTTCACCGTCGACTCCTTCACCGTCACGGGCATCCCGGTCTCCGGCGACACGGTCGGCCCCCTCACGAGCACCGAGACCACGAAGGGCCGGACGTTCACGTCGGCCGACGCCGGCAAGGACGTCGTCGTGCTCGACAGCTCCTACGCGAAGAGCGAGGACAAGACCGTCGGGGACACCCTCGAGATCGGCGGCACGAAGTTCACCGTCATCGGCATCGTGGCCTCGACCGGCTCGTCGAGCACCACCGGGTCGAACACGTACGTGCCGCTCGACACCGCACAGTCCCTCGCCGACCTCGACGGCAAGGTCACCTCCATCTACGTCTCCGCGGAGTCCTCGTCCGACGTCAGCACGATCAAGACCGCGCTGCAGTCGAAGCTGTCGAGCGCGACCGTCTCGACCGAGGCCGACCTGGCGTCGAGCGTCTCCGGCTCGCTGAGCACCGCGTCCACGCTCGTCTCGAACCTCGGCACGTGGCTGTCGGTGGTCGTCCTCGCGGCGGCGTTCCTCATCGCGATCCTCTTCACGATCTCCGGCGTCACACGACGCACACGGGAGTTCGGCACGCTCAAGGCGATCGGCTGGTCGAACGGCCGCATCACCCGGCAGGTGGCGGGCGAGTCGCTCGTCCAGGGGCTCATCGGTGGCGTGATCGGCGCCGTGGCCGGACTCGTCGGCATCCTCGTGGTGAACGTCATCGCACCGACCGTCTCGGCGAGCGCCTCGACGTCGACGCGCAGCGGTGTCGGCGGCGGGTTCCCCGGCGGCGCGGCGACCCGGGCAGCAGGCGGCGGGACCACCGGCGGTGCCCCGGCCGGCGGCTTCGGCGGCGGCGGGACCACAGCGAGCACGTCGGACGTCGTGCTGCACGCGCCCGTGACCGTCGAGGTGATCCTCCTCGCCATCGGCCTCGCCGTCCTCGGTGGTCTCCTCGCCGGAGCGCTCGGCGGATGGCGCGCGAGCCGGCTC
>NZ_JBPUGH010000105.1:0-11975 GCF_051548005.1 Curtobacterium flaccumfaciens
GTCCCCACGGGCCTCCCGGCCGGTCAGGCGGTGTCGTCCAGTGCCGGCGCCGGTTCCGCCACGTCGGCATCGTCCGCCGACTCGTGCGGCACCAGTCCCACGCCGAGGGCGCCCGCGAGGCCTGCCGCAGCGGTCCCGCGGTCGGTGACCTCGATGCCGTCGAGCCCCTGCCACGCCGCCGTCCTCCGGAGCACCTCGGCCAGCCGCTCGGCGTCGAGGTGTTCCCCGGGCTCCTCCCACGCCGTCCGCACCCGCAGCACGCCGCGCTGCCGATCGCTCTTCAGGTCGATCCGTCCGGTGAGCCGGTCGTCCTGCAGCACGGGCAGCACGTAGTACCCGAACACCCGCTTGGGCGCGGGCGTGTAGATCTCGATCCGGTAGTGGAAGCCGTACATCCGCTCGGCCCGGCGCCGGAACCACACGACGGGGTCGAAGGGGCTGAGCACCGCGTCCGCCGTCAGCGTCCGGGGTACCCGGGCGTCCGGGTGCAGCCACGCACGGTCCGCCCACCCCTCGACGCGCACGGGCAGGAGCTCGCCGGCCTCGGTCAGTTCGGCGAGGGCGCGACCGGTGTCGTCCGACCGCAACCGGTAGTAGTCCGCGATGTCGGCGCGGCTGCCGACCCCGAGCGCCCGTGACGCCCGGCGGACGAGCTCCCGGACGGCGTCGGCGCGGGCGGGGGCCTCGTCGAGGAAGCGATCGGGCAGGACCTGCTCGGGCAGGGCGTAGACGCGCTCGAACCCCGTCCGGCCCGCGCTGACGACCTCACCCCAGCGGAACATCTGCTCGAGCCCGATCTTGACGTCACTCCAACCCCACCACGGCCCGCGACGGACGTTCGACTCGTGCTCGACCGCGCTCGCCCGCATCGGCCCCTCCGCGTGCAGGAGCGCTTGCAGCTCCCGCCGGACGCCCTCGGTCCGGACGACGGACTCGATCCGGTTCGGGCGGGCGTCCCGCGTCCGGAGCGCGTCCATGCGCCAGCGGAACAGGCGGAGGTCATCGCGGGGGACGAAGGCGGCCTCGTGCGCCCAGTACTCGAGGTACGGACCGCGCCGCGTGGTGGTGAGCCGGTCGAGCGTCGCCCGGTCGTAGGCACCGAGACGGGCGAACAGCGGGAGGTAGTGGCTCCGCTCGAAGACGTTCACCGAGTCGATCTGCAGCAGCCCGAGCCGGGCGAACCCGGCGTTCAGCGCGCGGGTCGACACCGCGGGGGAGGGAGCGGCGCCGAACCCCTGCGCCGCGAGCGCGACCCGGCGTGCTTCGGCGGCGGAGAGCGTCGTCCTGACCATGCCCTGACGCTACCGATCCGCACCGACATGCCCGGGCGAGAACCCGTATGCCTGATCCGGAACCTGTCAGGTTGTACATCGGTACAGTGGCGGGCATGGCTTGGGGCAAGAAGACTCATCCCGACCCCGTCGTCGAGGATTCAGTGCCCACGGGCATGCGGATCGCGGGGGCGTGGTCGTGGCGCGTGCTCGTCGTGGTCGGCGTGGTGGCGGTGTTCATCTACCTCGTCACGCTGTTCAGCGAGGTGCTCATCCCGTTCCTCATCGGCATCGTGGTGGCGTCGCTGCTCGTGCCGCTCTCGAACTGGATGCAGCGGCACCACGTCCCGAAGTGGGTCGCCGTCGTGGTGAGCCTCGTCGGCGGACTCGCGGCCGTCGGTGGGCTCATCTGGCTCGTGGTCGACCAGATCGCCGCGGCCTGGCCGTCGCTCCGTGATCGCGCGCTGCAGCAGTACGACTCCGTGCAGCAGCTCCTGCAGAACTCCGGACTCGACATCAGCGAGAAGGACTTCAACAACTACCTCGACCAGGGGACGAACTGGCTGCAGGACAACTCCGGGTCGATCCTGTCCGGCGCCGCGAGCGTCGGGTCGTCGCTCACCCACGTGCTGACCGGCCTGTTCGTCGTCATCTTCACGGTGATCTTCCTGCTCATCGACGGCAAGAACGTCTGGCGCTGGGTCGTGCGGATCTTCCCGAAGAAGGCACGTTCGGCGATCGACGGGGCGGGTGTCTCCGGGTGGACGACACTCACGAGCTTCGTGAAGGTGCAGATCTTCGTCGCGTTCGTCGACGCCGTCGGCATCGGCATCGGTGCCGCCGTCCTGCAGCTGCCGCTCGTCGTCCCGATCGCCGTGTTCGTCTTCCTCGGCGCGTTCATCCCCGTGGTCGGCGCGATCGTGACCGGCATCCTCGCCGTCATCGTGGCGCTCCTCTTCAACGGGTGGGTCGCGGCCCTGATCATGCTGGGCGTCGTCCTCGCAGTGCAGCAGATCGAGGGCCACATCCTCCAGCCGCTCGTCATGGGCAACGCCGTGAAGGTCCACCCGCTGGCCGTCGTCCTCGGCGTCACCGCGGCTTCGGGCCTGGCAGGCATCGCCGGCGCGTTCTTCGCCGTCCCGCTCATCGCCACCCTCAACTCCATGGTCACGACCATCGCGAGCGGGAAGTGGCGCGGGCTCGACTCCGACCACGTGCTCGAGGCGCAGCAGCGCGACCACGCCGCCACCGCGAAGGAGAAGCGCGAGCGGAAGTGGCGGAAGCGGCACCGCAACGACGTCCCGGAGCCCGGCAGCGACGAGCAGCCGACGGCGGCCAAGGGCACGGCTGGCTGACGCCCGGCGACCCGAGCGGACGTCACGAGTTCGCGGCGACGACCGCGAGCGACGATGATGAGCGGGTGACCGACACCACCGCGCCCCAGATCCCGACCGCAGCGATCCCCACGCTCGCGGACATCGAGGCCGCTCGCGCGACCATCGCCGGGGTCGCCCGCGTCACCCCGATGGAGTCGTCGCAGTACCTGGCGGAACTCCTCGGCTCGCCCGTGCACCTCAAGTGCGAGAACCTGCAGCGCACCGGGGCGTACAAGGTCCGCGGCGCCTACAACCGCCTGTCCGCCCTCACACCGGAGCAACGAGCGAAGGGCGTCGTCGCCGCGAGCGCCGGCAACCACGCGCAGGGCGTCGCGCTCGCCGCTCGTGAGCTCGGCATCCCGGCGACGATCTTCACGCCGGTCGGCGTCGCCCTGCCGAAGCTGCAGGCCACGCGGCACTACGGCGCCGACGTCGTCCTGCGCGGCCACTCCGTGGAGGAGGCGCTGAGCGCCGCGAAGGACTTCGCCCACCGCACGGGTGCCGTGTTCATCCCGCCGTTCGACCACCCCGCGGTGATCGCCGGGCAGGGGACCCTCGGCCTCGAGATCCTCGACCAGGTCCCGGACGCCGACACCGTCGTCGTCCCGATCGGCGGCGGCGGGGTCATCGCCGGCATCGCCCTCGCGGTCAAGGGCATCGCCGAGCAGCAGGGCCGCACCATCCGGGTCGTCGGCGTGCAGGCCGCGAACGCCGCCGCCTACCCGACGTCGCTCCGGGCCGGCGAGCCCGTGACGGTGCAGACCACGCCGACCATCGCCGACGGCATCGCGGTCGCCCGCCCCGGGGACATGAACTTCCCGATCATCCGCGACCTCGTCGACGAGATCGTCACCGTCACCGAGGACGACGTCGCCCGCGCCCTCCTCGTGCTGCTCGAGCGCGCGAAGCTCGTGGTCGAGGCCGCGGGCGCGGTCGGCGTCGCGGCGATCATGGCCGGGTCCGTCCACGACACCGGGAAGACCGTCGTGCTCCTCAGCGGCGGAAACATCGACCCGCTCATGATGGAGCGCATCATCACCCGCGGTCTCGTCGCGGCCTCGCGGTACATCGGCATCCGCATCATGCTCCCGGACCGCCCGGGACAACTCGCGCGGGTCGCGCAGGTCATCTCCGACGCCGGTGCGAACGTGGTCGAGGTGCTCCACACGCGGCACGGCCAGGGCCTGGTGATCAACGAGGTCGCGCTCGACCTGTCGGTCGAGGCCCGCGGTCCCGAGCACGCGCAGGAGGTCCTCGGACGCCTGCAGGAGGCGGGCTTCCGCCCGGAGATGATCGAGCGCTGACCGACGGGCCAGCAGAGGCCCGCCTGCCTGCGTGAGCAGACCGCACGGGTCCCGGCCCGGCGCGTCAGCATTCCGTTCGCGACGGCGACACCGGCCTGGAGGCGCGTGAGGCTGCCGTCATGACCCTCACGTCCATCATCCCGTCCCTCCGCGCCTCGCTGCCCGATCCGCTCGACCCGACGCTCTGGCCCGCCGTCACCGTGGCGACCGTGGACGACGTCACGGTCCGGGCGGTCTCGATGCAGCGACTCGCCGCCGTCGCGGGGACGCCCTGCGTGCACACCGCCGAGGAGGCCCCGCCGCGGTACCGCCCCCGCGACTGGCGGCCCCGCGAGCTGTGCGTCACCGTCGCTGCCGTCACCCGTGTCCGGCGCCCGTGGGGTGTGCTCCTCGTCGAGCTCGACGCCGTGCTGCCGGACTGCGCCGTGCTGAGCGAGGCGCGGGTGATCGGCCGGGCCTCGGTCGCCCCGGCTGCCGCCGTGACGCTCACCACGAACCCGGCCGGGACCGCGGGGGTCGACGCGGTGCTGCCCGCGGACGTCGAGGTCGGCGACCTCGTGTGCTTCCCGTGTCGTCGGGCGGTCTCGCACCGAGACGTCACCGTGCGCTGAGCGCTGAGCGCTGAGCGCTGAGCGCTTGGCCCCACCGCACGCGCTCCCACATCGCAGAACGGACACAGCACCGCGGGGTTCCGCGGTGCTGTGTCCGTTGCGTGGTGTGCGGGGCGAGCGACTACGGCTCGTAGCGCTCGACCTTCGTGACCTCGACGGCGATCTCCTTGCCGTTCGGGGCCGTGTAGGTGGTCTTCTCGCCGGCGCGGAGGCCGAGGATGGCGGCACCCACCGGGCTGACCGGGCTGTAGACGGTGAGGTCCGAGCCCTCGGCGACGATCTCGCGGTTGCCGACGAGGAACGTCGACTCGTCGCCCGCGATCACGGCCGTGACGACCGTGCCGGGCTCAGCGGTGCCGTCGAAGTCGGCCTCGCCCACCGTGGCGTGCTTGAGCAGCTCGGTGAGCTGGCGGATGCGCGCCTCGATCTTGCCCTGTTCGTCCTTCGCGGCGTGGTAACCGCCGTTCTCCTTGAGGTCGCCCTCTTCACGCGCCGCCTCGATGCGGTCCGCGATCTCCTTGCGGGCCGGGCCGGAGAGCTGTTCGAGCTCCGCCTGGAGGCGGTCGTGTGCCTCCTGGGTCAACCAGGTGGCCTGGGTGTCGTTGCTCATCGTGTTCCCTTCGACGAAGAGCGAGACCGGCCGGTGTGGCCGGTCTCGCTCTGCGGATCACAGCAGTCTAGGGAACCCAGCAGTCGTGGATCAAGCCGGTCACGCCACGCGTCGTCGTGCGGACCTCGGTCGAGATCGTGCGCGACCGCTGCTCGCTCGCCGGGATCGTCACGACCTTCCACCCGACGATCGTGAACGACTTGTCGAGCACCTGCACGGCGCACTCGGCCTCGGTGCCGGGGTCGAGCGACACCTGCGAGTGCACCACCGTCGCGTGGTCGGAGAGCACCTCGTACCCGACGTCGTCGGTGTCGAGCCCGTGGCTCGTCTGCCCCGGCCCGGCCCAGATCGCCCACACCGCGAAGACGACCACGACCGCGATCGCCGCGACGATCGCCAGGGCCCGCGCCCGGCGGTTCCGCGACGGGGTGCGGCCGTACCGGTCGTCGAGCGTCGCCGCGGTGGTGGCCGCTGCGGGTGCCGGTGTGGCGGGGTGCTGCTGATCGGACAGTTCGGGGCTCCCGGGGTGATTATCCTGATGACCAGGGTAGTTCACGCCTGGCTGTGCGCCGCCCGCGTCCGCGACCGTCCCCGACCGCGAGGAACCCCCGTGCCGTACCGTCTGCTCGCCGTCCACGCCCACCCCGACGACGAGTCGAGCAAGGGAGCGGCGACCGCGGCGAAGTACGTCGCCGAGGGCAACCAGGTCCTCGTCGTGTCCTGCACGGGTGGCGAGGCCGGCGACATCCTCAACGACCAGCTCGGCGAGCCCGCGACCACGCGCGCGCACCGCGACATGGCCGGGTACCGCCGCACCGAGATGGCCGCGGCGCAGCAGGCGCTCGGCATCGACCACGTCTGGCTCGGCTACCACGACTCCGGGCTCCCCGAAGAGGGCGAGACCGTCCGCCCCGGGACGTTCGCGACCGTTCCGCTGGAGTACTCGACCGAGGCCCTCGTGCGCGTCGTGCGCCGCTTCCGTCCGCACGTGCTCGTCACGTACGACGAGAACGGCGGCTACCCGCACCCGGACCACATCCGCACGCACGAGGTCTCGGTGGCTGCGTGGCGCGACGCCGCCGACCCGGCGAAGTACCCGGAGGCGGGCGAGCCCTGGGCGGTCGCGAAGCTCTACTACGAGCGGACCATGAACCCGCGGCGCTTCACCGCCATCCACGACGCGATGCGCGAGCGGGAGCCGGACAGCCCCGCCGTCGAGCAGTTCCGTGAGTGGGTCGAGCGGTTCGCCGACCGGCCGGACCTCGCGACGACGCACGTCGACGTCCGCGGGTACTTCGACGCCCGCGACGCCGCCCTGCACGCACACGCGAGCCAGGTGCCGCCGGACAGCTTCTTCTTCTCGTGGCCGAACGACCTCCTCGCGACGGTGTGGCCGACCGAGGACTACCAGCTCGTCGAGGCCCGTGTGCCGACGTCGACGCCGGAGTCCGACCTCTTCGCGGGGATCCCGGCAGACGAGGACACCACTGCGTGAGCACCACCTGGGCGGCACTGGCCGCCGCCACCCCCAGCCCGAGCCCGACCTCGGTCGTCCCGGACGTCGACGTCACCCCGGGAGTCGCCGGGTTCATCGCGATCGCGGTCGTCGCGGTCGTGACGATCCTGCTGGTCATCGACATGACGCGGCGCATCCGCCGGACGCGCTACCGCGCCGAGATCCGCGAGCGGCTCGAGGCCGAGGCGGGTGCCGAGGATGCCGCGACCGACGAGCCGGAGCGGCGTGCCGCCGAGGACGGCCGCGCCGACGTCGGCGACGACACCGAACGCGGGTAGACGCGACCACCGACGGCATGGCGCGCCCCGCTCAGCGGTGACGCGCCGGCGTCACGCGGGCCGCGCCGGCCGAGCCTGCGAGGGAGGGGTGGCGGGCCGACCACCAGCCTCCAGGCCGTCCTTCACGCACGTCAGTACGTGGCGCGCGCAGGCTCAGCGCACCGGGTCCAGCGCGACGATGAGCACGCCCACCCACTGCGCCGCGAAGGCGATCACGGTCAGGGCGTGGAAGATCTCGTGGAACCCGAAGACCGTCGGCGACGGGTCGGGACGCTTGAAGCCGTACACGAGCGCGCCGAGGACGTACGCCAGGCCGCCCGACAGGACCAGCACGGTCATCGGCACGCTCGCGGCGAAGAACTGCGGCAGGAGGCCCAGCGCAGCGCACCCGAGGACGAGGTAGATCGGCACGTAGAGCCAACGCGGCGCACCGATCCACAGCACGCGGAAGGCGATGCCGAGCGCGGCGCCCGACCACATCACCCAGAGCACCACGACCATCAGCGTGTGCGGCAGGGCGCAGATCGCGATCGGCGTGTACGTGCCCGCGATGAGCAGCAGGATGTTCGTGTGGTCGATCCGCTTGAGGACCTTCTTCACCGTCGGGCCCCACGGAAACCGGTGGTACGTCGCCGAGACGCCGAACATGAGCAACGAGCTCGCCATGAACACGGCGCTGCCGGCCTTCGCCGCGGGTGACGCAGCGAGGCACACGAGCACGACGCCCATCGCGATCGCGAACGGGAACGTGCCGAGGTGGATCCACCCGCGCCAGGCGGGGCGGGGCGGTTCGGTCGCGGTCGACGCCTCCTCGGTGAAGGGGACGTGCGGGAGGGTCCCGGTGTCGTTCGAGGCCTGCATGGAGCCGATCGTAAGGGGACTCTTCGAACGTCTGCCGAACACGCTCCCGTCCTGCGGGTTCGGGGGTGCGGTGCACTACAGTCGTCCCGTGGCGAGCAGGGTGGGACCGACGGGGCGGGGCATCCTCTACCGCGCCTACCAGCGCCGCATCCGGAAGCAGATCGACGGCGCCCCGATGCCGAAGCACGTCGCCATGATCGTCGACGGCAACCGTCGCTGGGCGAAGCAGCTCGGGCTCGAGACCGCGGCGCACGGACACCGCGCCGGCGCCGCGAAGATCCCCGAGTTCCTCGACTGGTGCGACGACCTCGGGATCGAGGTCGTGACGCTCTACCTGCTGTCGTCGGACAACCTCACGGGCCGCGGCGGCCAGGAACTCGAGGAACTCGTCGGCATCATCGCCGAGCTCGCCGGGGTGCTCGCGGACCACCGGGACTGGCGCGTCCAGCACGTCGGGTCGAACGAGGGGCTGCCGTCGTCGCTGGTGGCCGCGCTCGCCGCCGCCGAGGAGCGCACGGCAGACCACACCGGGCTGCACGTGAACCTCGCGGTCGGGTACGGCGGTCGGCGGGAGATCGCGGACGCCATGCGCAGCATCGTCCGGGCGCACGGCGAGGGCGGCGGAACGCTCGACACCCTGGCCGAGGTCCTCACGCCGGAGCTCATCGGCGACCACCTCTACACGCAGGGGCAGCCCGACCCGGACCTCGTGATCCGGACCTCGGGAGAGCAGCGATTGTCGGACTTCATGCTGTGGCAGAGCGCGCACAGCGAGTTCTACTTCGTCGAGGCGTTCTACCCGGACCTCCGCGAGGTCGACTTCCTCCGCGCGGTCCGAGACTTCGGGCTGCGGTCGCGGCGGTTCGGCGGCTGATCGAGCGGCCCGGGCCGGTCCGGCGGTTGCGTTCGTGGCCGGTGGCGCGGCTGCGCGCCGGCGGCACCGTGGCTGCGCGTCGCTGGTGGCGTGGCTGCGCGTCGGCGGTGCCGTGGCCGCTCGCGGTTGCGCACAGTGGACCGGGTTCGGTCCGCCGCCGGTCGTCACAGTAGGCTCACAGGGTTTTCGTCCCATGGAAGGTTGCACCTGTGAACACCGACGAGTACGCCGCGGGCTTCGCCGAGGAGCCCGGCTACCTCGACCACGCCGCGTTCGGCCCGGTCCAGACGGCGGTGCTCGAGGAGCAGCGGGTGCTCGGCACGATCCAGGAGCACATGCGCTTCGGGGCGATGGAGACGCTCGACGAGCAGGACGCCCGAGTCCGCACCGTGGCCGCTCGACTCGTCGGACGCCGCCCGGACCAGGTCGTCTCGCAGACCGCGACCACCCCGGGCCTGGTGCACACCGCGTTCGGCCTGACCGGTGGCGTGCTCGTGTCCGCCGACGACTACCCGTCGATGCCGCTGGCCCTCGCGTCGGCCGCGTCGTCCACCGGTGGTCGGGTGCAGCCCGTGGTGATCGAGTCCGGCGCCGGGTGGACCACGCCGTCGCTCATCAGCGAACGACTCACCGACGACGTCGTCGCGGTCGCGGTCTCGCTCGTGGACTGGCGCACCGGCTACCTCGTCGACCTCGCCGCGATCCGCGAGGTGATCGGCGACCGCCTGCTGATCGTCGACGCCATCCAGGGGTTCGGTGTCGTGGACGCGGCGTACGAGGTCGCGGACGTCGTCGCGACCGGTGGTCAGAAGTGGCTGCACGCCGGGTGGGGCACCGGGTTCGTGGCCTTCAGCGACCGAGCCCTGAACCGTCTGCGTCCGGCGCTGTCCGGCCCCGCGGGGACCACCGGCTGGCCGGACGAGGTGCCGTCGGTCCGAACCGGCGCCGACGGGTTCCGCTCGACGCGGATCGACCCCGTCGCGCAGGCTCGCCTCGCGGTGTCGCTCGAGCGGCTCGCATCGGTCGGGGTGTCGGCCGTGCAGGAGCGCGTCTCGGACCGGGTCGAGCGGGTCTTCGACATCGCGGACGAGTTCGGCCTCGTGGTGGAGTCGAGCCGCGACCCCCGCGAGCGTGCCGGCATCGTCGTGCTGCGGCCGCCGCAGGGGCGCCTGACCGCGCTCTCGGCGGCGATGCACAACCACGGCGTCACGGTGACGACGCGGTCCGGGACCGCCCGGGTGTCGCCGTTCGCCTCCACGACGGACGAGACGCTCGACATGTTCCGCGACGCCTGCCTGTCCTACGCCACGATGCCGTAGCGCGCGGCGCGCGGCGCGCGGCTTTCGGCCCTCGGCTTTCGGCCCTCGGCGCGCGGCTTTCGGCTTTCGGCCCTCGGCGCGCGCTTTCGGCCCTCGGCCCTCGCGCCGAGACTCGCGCTGCGCGACAAGTCTCGTGCTCGTTCCCACGAGACGTGTCGCTGGTCACGAGACTCGGCGGCGCGCGCACGAGACTCGGCGGCGCGCGCACGGGACTCGGCTGCGCCGCGCCGGACGGGAGGCCCGTGGCGCGGCCGCACCGAGCCTCCAGGCCGGTGGGTGCGCGCGTCTGGCGCGGGGCGCACCGCTCAGGTCGCGTTCACGCGACCGTAACCGGACCCGCCGCGTGTCGCGTGCCCGCTGTCAGGGGTGCGTCGTAGCTTGAGCGCATCGGGCACCGCGCCCGATCGAAGCGGCCGCAGCAGGTGCTTCGAGACCCGCTCCAGTGGCCGCGTCGAGGACAAGGACCGGGTCCTTCGCGGCCCGGGGATGGAGTGGTCGTGACCTCTCAGAACGTCTCTCGCGGAACACAGCAGCAACACACCGCGGACTCGTCCACACCGGTCGCCCAGCGCACGTACGTGCTCGACACCTCGGTGCTCCTCAGCGATCCGCGGGCGCTGTTCCGCTTCGCCGAGCACGCGGTCGTCCTGCCCGTGGTCGTCGTCAGCGAGCTGGAGTCGAAGCGCAACGACCCGGAGATCGGGTACTTCGCACGACAGGCGCTCCGGATCCTCGACGATCTGCGGGTCGAGCACGAGCGACTCGACTTCCCGATCGCGATCGGCGACGGGGGCTCCCTGCGCGTCGAGCTGAACCACTCGAACCAGGCGGTGCTGCCGTCCGGGCTGCAGCTCGGGGACAACGACTCGCGGATCCTCGCGGTCGCGATGAACCTCGCGAACGACGGCCTCGACGTCGTCGTCGTGTCGAAGGACCTCCCGCTGCGCGTGAAGGCGTCGTCGATCGGCATGGCCGCCGAGGAGTACCGCGCCGAGCTCGCGGTCGACAGCGGCTACACGGGCCTCACCGACCTGCAGGTGTCCGGCGAGCAGATGGCCGACCTCTACGAGCACGAGGAGATCCGCTCCGCCGCGCTCGCCGACGTACCGGTCAACACGGGCGTCGTCATCCACTCCGAGCGTGGCTCCGCCCTCGGCCGCGTGCACACCGCCGGGTCGGTGGCGCTCGTCCGTGGCGACCGCGAGGTCTTCGGCCTCCGAGGCCGGTCCGCCGAGCAGCGGCTCGCGATCGACGCGCTCCTCGACCCGGAGATCGGCATCGTCTCCCTCGGCGGCGCAGCGGGGACGGGCAAGTCGGCCCTCGCGCTCTGCGCCGGCCTCGAGGCGGTCCTCGAACGGCAGCAGCACAAGAAGATCATGGTCTTCCGGCCGCTCTACGCCGTGGGTGGCCAGGAGCTCGGGTACCTGCCGGGTGACGCGTCCGAGAAGATGAACCCCTGGGCACAGGCGGTGTACGACACCCTCGGCTCGGTGGTGTCGGACAACGTCCTCGACGAGGTGGTCGAGCGCGGGATGCTCGAGGTCCTGCCGCTCACCCACATCCGCGGACGCTCCCTGCACGACGCGTTCGTGATCGTGGACGAGGCCCAGTCGCTCGAACGGAACGTCCTGCTCACGATGCTGTCGCGGATCGGGCAGAACTCGCGGGTGGTGCTCACCCACGACGTGGCGCAGCGGGACAACCTGCGGGTCGGTCGGCACGACGGCATCGCGTCGGTGATCGAGCGGCTCAAGGGGCACCCGCTGTTCGCGCACGTGACGCTGACCCGCTCGGAGCGTTCGGCGATCGCGGC
Organism: Curtobacterium flaccumfaciens; assembly: GCF_051548005.1. Lineage (GTDB taxonomy): Bacteria > Actinomycetota > Actinomycetes > Actinomycetales > Microbacteriaceae > Curtobacterium. The sequence goes on from NZ_JBPUGH010000105.1 coordinate 11,834, forward strand.
GCTCGTGACGGAGATGCTCGACTCGCCGGACCTCGTGTAGCGGGCGGCCCGCCGGAACCAGGTTCTGGACACAGCACCAGGCCGTTCCGTGGTGCTGTGTCCGTTCCACGACGCGTCACCACACGACGGACGGGAGGCGCGG
>NZ_JBPUGH010000106.1:0-11957 GCF_051548005.1 Curtobacterium flaccumfaciens
GCGCAGGGTCAGGACCTCGGGACCCGCCTCCGTGACGGCGACCGTGTGCTCCACGTGCGCCGCGCGCGAGCCGTCGGCGCTCTTCAGCGTCCAGCCGTCGTCGTCCTGGAACAGTTCGTCGGTGCCCTGCATGAGCCAGGGCTCGATCGCGACCACCAGCCCCGGGCGGAGCTTCAGGCCGCGTCCGGGGCGCCCGTCGTTCGGGACGTGCGGTTCGCCGTGCATCGTCCGGCCGACCCCGTGACCGCCGAACTGCGTGTTGACGTCGTAGCCGGCCTCGTGCGCGACGTGCCCGATCGCGGAGGAGACGTCGCCCAGCTTGTTCCCGACACGGAACTGCGCGATGCCCGCGGCCAGCGCCCGCTCGACCGTGTCGATCAGCCGCTGGTCGTCCTCCCGCGGCGTCCCGACCTGCACCGTGACCGCCGAGTCGGCCACCCACCCGTCGACGCTCGCGGCGAAGTCGAGGCTCACGAGGTCGCCGTCGACGAGCACGCGGTCGTCCGGCAGACCGTGCAGCGCTGCGTCGTTGACCGAGGTGCAGAGGTTCTTGCCGAACGGGCTCTTCCCGAAGGACGGGTGGTAGTCGACGTAGCAGCTCTCGGCTCCGCGGTCGGCGATCATGCGCGCGGCCACGCGGTCGAGGTCGAGCAGGTTCACCCCGACGTCGACCGTCTCGAGCAGTTCGTCGAGGACGTCGGCGACGAAGCGCCCGGCGACGCGGAGGCCGTCGAGTTCGGCGGGCGTACGGAGTTCGATCATGGGTCCATCCTGCCCGGGGTCCTGCTCCCGTTTTGTCTCCGGCGCGTCGTGTGGCAAGATTGTCCGCTGTGCCCTGGCTGGACTCTGCCACGGGGGAGTCGCCGACACCGGGCACGAACCACACACTTTCCGAAACCGATCCGCGGCGACCCGTGTGCGTCCGCAGAGAGTAGACCCATCATGAGCCAGCTCCTCGACTCCGTCGACGCAGCATCGCTGCGTACCGACGTCCCCGACTTCCGCCCCGGCGACACCATCAAGGTGCACGTCAACATCATCGAGGGCACGCGCTCGCGTATCCAGGTCTTCCAGGGCGTCGTCATCGCGCGTCAGGGTCACGGCCTCGGCGAGACCTTCAAGGTCCGCAAGGTGAGCTTCCAGGTCGGCGTCGAGCGCTGGTTCCCGGTGCACTCGCCGATCATCGACCACATCGAGGTCGTCACCCGCGGTGACGTCCGTCGTGCGAAGCTCTACTACCTGCGCGAGCTCCGCGGCAAGGCGGCCCGCCGCAAGATCAAGGAGAAGCGCGACGCCTGATCGCCTTCGCAGTGGGCGGCCGCGAGCCGGACGCCGCTGACGAGCCCTCGTCCATGTACGGTTGTGCGTGGACGGGGGCTCTTCCCGTTCCCGGACGCATTTCGTCGGACGGGGTCGTCGTCCGCGGGGGAGCCGTGCACGAACGAGAGTGGAAATGACCGACACGACGAAGGAACCGACGCTTCGGCCACGCTCGGGGAAGAAACGGAACGGCGTCCTCACCTTCATCCGCGACCTCGTCATCATCTTCATCGCGGCGCTCCTCGTGTCATTCCTCGTGAAGACCTTCCTCATCCGCTCGTTCTACATCCCGTCGGCGTCGATGGAGAACACCCTGCAGATCAACGACCGGGTGATCGTCAACGAACTCGTGCCGGACGTGGTGTCGCTCAAGCGCGGTGACGTCGTCGTGTTCAAGGACCCGGGCGGGTGGCTCACCGGTTCCGAGGTGCCGAACGTCACGCCCACGACCCCGGTCGGCAGGGCGGCGGACTGGGTCCTCACCCAGATCGGGCTCGGGACCGGGGACAGCGACGACCACCTCATCAAGCGGGTGATCGGACTGCCCGGTGACACGGTGTCGTGCTGCAACGACCTCGGTCAGATGTCCGTCAACGGCGTACCGATCAAGGAGCCGTACCTCAAGCTGCCGGCGGGGGCGCCGGCGTCCGCGACGAACTTCTCCGTCACCGTGCCGAAGGGCACCATCTGGGTGATGGGCGACAACCGCAACGACTCGAAGGACTCGCGGTACAACGGCGACACGCCCTCGAAGGGCTTCGTGCCGCTGTCCGACGTCACGGGGCGCGCCTTCGTGATCTCCTGGCCCACCAGTCGCTGGACGTGGCTCGACGATTACCCCGAGGTGTTCGCCGGGGTCCAGGAGCGGGACGAGTGACCGCCGTCCGACCCTCCCTGCGCGTCGAGAAGCGCCTGCTCGGGGACGGGCGGGTCACCGTGATCGGCATGGACGAGGTCGGACGGGGCGCGATCGCGGGCCCCGTGGCGGTCGGTGTCGCCGCGGTGACGCTCGACGTCGGCCGCGTGCCGCAGGGGCTCGCCGATTCCAAGCTCCTCAGCGCCGCGCGCCGTGACGCCCTCGTGCCCGTCGTCCGGCGCTGGGCTCCGACGGCGGTGGGCATGGCGTCCGCCGAGGTCGTCGACCGGCAGGGCATCGTGCCGGCGCTCGGGCAGGCGGGGGCCGCCGCGCTCGCACGACTCGTGGCGGACGGGGTGTCGCTCAAGGGTGCGGTGGTCGTGCTCGACGGGTCCTTCGACTGGCTCTCGCGCGCGGTCCCGGCGGCGTTGCTCGCCGGGGTCGACCCGCTCGACGTCGTCGTCCGGATCAAGGCCGACCGGGACTGCGCCTCCGTCGCGGCGGCGTCGGTCGTCGCGAAGGTCGCCCGCGACGCGCTGATGGTGGCCGCGCACGACGAGGCGCCGCACTACGCCTGGGCGTCGAACAAGGGGTACGGGTCCACCGCGCACTACGACGGCATCCGGAGCGTCGGCGCGCACGCGCTGCACCGGAAGTCGTGGCTGCACCAGGCGTCCAGCGTGACGCTCGACGGGTTCGCGGAGCTCGACGCCGTCGGGTGAGCGCCGGTTCCGAGCACGTCCTGACGTCGGTGTGGGACGTGCGTTCGGCATCGCCGTAGACTGTGGGACGCGATGGATGACGACGAATTCGACGACTACGACCGCGAGGTCGAACTGGCCCTGTACCGCGAGTACCGCGACGTCGTGTCGCAGTTCCGGTACGTGGTCGAGACCGAGCGACGTTTCTACCTGGCGAACGAGGTCGAACTCGTCCGCCGGGACACCGAGCACGATTTCTACTTCGAATTGTCCATGAAGGACGTCTGGGTGTGGGACGTGTACCGTTCCGATCGATTCGTGAAATCTGTTCGAGTGCTCACGTTCAAGGACGTGAACGTCGAAGAGCTGACGGCGCGCGAACTCGAATTGCCGAAGGAACTCGCACTCGACGAGTGATTCCCGGGAATCGCCGGGACACGGTTACCGAAGGTAATTGATTGCGATAATGTTCGGGAGAAGACTTTCCCCGATCAAGGAGTCGCAATGGCACAGAAGGTCACCGTCCAGCTCGTCGACGACCTCGACGATTCGCCGATCACCGCCGGAGAAGGCCGCACGGTCGAGTTCGCGTTCGATGGGTCGACGTACGAGATCGACCTCTCGAACGACAACGTCGACAAGTTCCGCGAGGCGATCTCGGACTACGTGGCGGCGGCGCGCAAGGTCAGTGGCCGGCGTTCCAGCGGTGGCGGAAGTGCCCCGAAGTCTGCTCCCAAGCGTGGCAACTCGGAGGAACTCGCGAAGATCCGCGAGTGGGCGAAGGACAACGGGTACGAGGTCTCGTCCCGCGGTCGCATCTCGACCCAGGTGCAAGAGGCCTACGCAGCTGCGCACTGATCCCCGTCGAACGGGCCCGAGCGAGTGATCGCCCGGGCCCGTTCGTCATTCCTGCACACCATTCGCGTCTTCGTTCGCCGTCCACAATTCGCGGCCGTCCGTCTCGAGCAGCCCCGTCGCTGCAGCAGCCTGGCGTCGGAGGCGGAACATGACGAACGGAACGACGACACCACTCGGAACGCACGGCGAATCCATCGCGGCGGAATGGCTGACGGAACGCGGGTACGACGTACTCGAACGCAACTGGCGATGCGCTCGGGGCGAGATCGACGTGATCGCGTGGGACGGTGACACGCTCGTCTTCATCGAGGTGAAGACGCGCGCGGGCTGTTCGACCGGACATCCGTTCGAGGCGATCACCGACGCGAAGGTCGCGCGTCTGCGCCGCCTCGTACCCGCATGGTTCGCGGAACACCCCGACGTCGGTGCGCGGAGCATCCGGATCGACGCCGTGGCCGTGCACATCGACGGGCCGCGGAGCGTCGTCGAGCACGTCGCGGGGATCCAGTGACGGGCATCGGCCGGGCGGCTGCGGTCGCGCTGCTCGGCGTCACGGGTCGGCTGGTCGAGGTCGAAGCGCACCTCACCAGCCAGTTGCCGGCGTTCCGGATCATCGGGCTGCCCGACACCGCGCTCGGCGAAGCACGCGAACGGGTGCGCTCCGCGGCGGCGAACGCGGGGTGTCCGCTCCCGGCGAGGCGGATCACGGTGAACCTCACGCCGGCGGCGGTCCCGAAGCGTGGGTCGGGGTTCGACCTCGCGATCGCCATGGCCGTCCTGGCGGGCGCGGGTACGGCGCCACGCGTGTCCCCGTCGACGGTCCACCTCGGTGAGCTCGGCCTCGACGGTCGGCTGCGTCCGGTGGTCGGGATCGTCCCGATGCTGCTCGCCGCGCGGGACTCGGGCATCCGTCGTGCGGTCGTCCCCACCGGCAACGTGTACGAAGCCGAGATCGTCGGCGGCCTGACCGTGACCGGCGTCGACTCGCTCCGTGCAGCGGCGATCGACGCAGGAGCAGCCCTGCCGCCGGTCGAGGTCGACCCGGTGCGGTCCGCCGCCCCCGGACCCGACCCGCTGGACCGGCCGGTCCCGGAACTCAGCGAGGTCGTCGGCAACGAGGTCGGCGTGCGTGCGGTCCTCGCGGCTGCTGCGGGCGGGCACCACGTGCTCATGCTCGGGCCTCCCGGTGCCGGCAAGACCATGCTCGCCGAACGGCTCCCCGGGATCCTGCCCGACCTCGACGACGGTGCAGCGCTCGAGGTCGCCGCCGTCCGGTCCGTCGCCGGTCACGGTGTGCGGTCGTGGACCCGACGGCCACCCTGGGAGGCACCGCACCACTCCGCCTCGGCCGTCGCACTGATCGGTGGCGGGTCCGGGGTCATCCGGCCGGGGGCGGTGTCCCGTGCGACCCACGGCGTGCTGTTCCTCGACGAGGCGCCGGAGTTCCCGCGGGCCGTGTTGGACGCGCTGCGGCAACCGCTCGAGTCCGGACGGATCAGCGTCCACCGGTCTGCGGGAGCCGTCGAGTTCCCCGCGCGCTGCCAGGTCGTCCTGGCGGCGAACCCCTGCCCGTGCGGGCACGCAGGTGTCGCGCACGGCGCACCGTGCGAGTGCTCGCCGAGCACCGTCCGCCGGTACCTCGCGAGGTTGTCCGGTCCGCTCCTCGACCGGATCGACATCCGGGTGCAGGTCCCGCGGGTCACGTCGGCCGCGGTGCGCGGGGCCGCCGACCGGGCGCCGACCACCGCTGAGGCCCGGTCGGTCGTCGAAGCGGCGCGTGCCCGGGCGGCCGCCCGTCTGGCCGGTACCGGGTGGAGCCGGAACGCCGAGGTGGCCGGTACCTGGCTCCGGCGTGACGGTCGCGGAGCACCCGGCTCGACCACGGTCATCGACCAGGCGCTCGACCGCGGCACGATCACCATGCGCGGCTGGGACCGCGTCATGCGTCTGGCGTGGACGCTCGCCGACCTCGCCGAGGCCGACCGTCCGTCCAAGGGCCACGTCGCGGGCGCCCTGGCGCTGCGGAGTGCGCTGTGACGGGGCACGGTCGGGCGGAGCTCCTCGACGCGGTCGTGGGCGCGACGGGCTTCCGCAGTGCTGACGGTCTCGACAGCACCGACGGTCTCGGCTCGCTCGACGCGGTCGAGGTGGCCACCCGGGTCGCGTGGTCCGTCGTCGCCGAACCCGGGGACGCGATCGCGGGCGGGCTCGTGGACGCCCTCGGTCCGGCACTCGCGTTCGAGTCGGTCCTGGCTGCGGTGGACGACGGGATCGACGGTCTCCTCGGTGTCTGTGCCGAGTACGGCGTCGCCGGCACCGACGACCTCCCCGCCTACGGCGGCGCGGTGTCGAAGGCGGTCGAGCGGTGGCGTCCACGTCTCGCGACCGCGGACGTCGGCGCGGTCCTCGCCGCCGCGGAGTCCGTCGGGGCTCGGCTGCTCGTCCCCGGGATCCCGGGGTGGCCGGACCGCGTCGACGACCTCGGGCACCACGCGCCCCTCGTGCTCTGGGCACGGTCCACGCTCGACGGTCCGCAGTCGGTGTTCGACCCGCCGGCCGTCGCGGTGGTGGGCTCCAGGGCGAACACGGTCGCGGGGTCGGAGGCTGCGGCGGACGTGACCTCACGAGCGGTCGACGCAGGGTGCGTCGTCGTGAGCGGGGGAGCGTACGGCATCGACGCGACTGCACACCGGGTGGCGATCGCCGCTGGCGCGCCCACCGTGGCGGTGCTCGCCGGGGGAGTCGACCAGCTGTACCCGACCGGCAACGTCGAGCTGCTCCGCAACGCGTCGCAACGCGGCGCCGTGCTCGCCGAGTCGCCGCCGGGTACACGCCCGTCGCGGTGGCGGTTCCTCGCGAGGAACCGGCTCATCGCCGCGCTGGGCGACGTGACCGTGGTGGTCGAGGCCGGGGCGCGCTCGGGGGCGCTGAACACCGCGCATCATGCGGGGCAGCTCGGGCGGACGGTGTTCGCCGTCCCGGGAGCGTTCTCCTCCGCTGCGTCCGTCGGCTGCCACCGGCTCGTGGCACAGGGACGTGCACAGCTCATGGTGCACCCGGACGAGGCGGCCGCTGCGGCGGTCGAGCACCGCGGCGGGGTGGTCCCGCTGTCGTCGGGCTCGCAGTCGGGTACGCCGTTGCACGTGCACGACGACCCGGACGTGCTCCGCGCACTCGACGCCCTCGGGCGACGATCGCTGTCCGTCGACGAGGTCGCGCGGCGCAGCGGGCTCTCGATCGCCGACGCCACCGACGCCCTTGCGCTCGCAGAGGTCCAGGGGCTCGTCCAGCACGGCGTCGGCGGGTGGTCGCGAGCGGTGACCGGGTGAGCCGTAGCCTGGGGCGGTGGACGGCACGAGCGACGAGCGGCACCTCGACCGGGTGCGCGACCTCGACCGGGTGGTCGACGGGTTCCTCGGCCACGCCCGACACGCGCGCGGCCTCAGCGAGCAGACCGTCCGGGCGTACGCGAACGACCTCGAGCAGTTCGTCGAGTTCGCCCTGGCACGGGGTGTGCCGACCGTCGACGGCGTCTCACTCGAGCTGCTCCGGGACTGGCTGTGGGAGGCCGACCAGCGGTCACTCGCCCGTTCGACCATCGCTCGGCGGTCGTCGTCGGTCCGGGCCTTCACCCGGTGGGCGAGCGAGACCGGGGTGCTCGCGTCGGACCCGGGCGTCCGGCTCCGGGCTCCCAAGGGCGCGTCCCACCTTCCTCGCGTGGTCACGAGCGACCAGGTGCGGACGCTGCTCGACGGGCTCACGGGCCGCGCGGCGACCGATGACCCCGGTGCACTGCGCGACCTCGCGGTCGTCGAGCTGTTGTACGCCGCAGCGATCCGGGTCAGCGAGCTCGTCGGCATCGACGTCGTCGACGTGGACCGGAGCCGACTGACCGTCCGGGTGCTCGGGAAGGGCGGCAAGGAGCGGGTGGTGCCCTTCGGGGTGCCCGCGCGGGATGCACTCGAGGCGTGGCTCGACCGGGGACGCCCCGTCCTCGCTGCACGGCGCTCGGCAACGGCCGGCGACTGCTCGGCACGGTCGACGAGCACGAGCACGAGCATGAGCACCAGCGCGGCTGCGGGCGCTGATCGCGCCCTCTTCCTCGGCGACCGTGGTGGCCGGCTCGGCACGAGGAGTGCCTACCGCATCGTCGCTCGGCTGCTGCAGGACCTCCCGGGGGAGGGACCGGCTGGTCCGCACACCTTCCGGCACACCGCGGCGACGCACCTCCTGGACGGCGGCGCCGACCTCCGGGCGGTGCAGGAGCTGCTCGGGCACGCGAGCCTCGGCACGACGCAGATCTACACGCACGTCTCCTCGGCACGGCTGCGCGAGGTGTACCGCACGGCGCACCCGCGCGCCTGACGCGAGGCCTCCGGCTCCCGACCACCGCCGTCGGGTCGTCGGCCCGGACGCTGGAACCGGGCGTCGTCCAGACGGTGGCGACGACCCCTCGCAGGCAGGGCCGATCGGCCCGCACCCGCACCCGCACCCGCGTCCGCGTCCGCGTCAGCGCACACGGTTCACCCGGGCCACTCCGACTCCGGCAGCAGCACGGGCCACGCTGCCTCGGGCAGGTACGGCGTCGGATCGACGTACCGGTCGTCCAGCCGCGCTCCGAGGTGCACGCACGGGTCGGTCGCGGGGCAGTGGCCGACCGCGACCCGTCCGAGCACGTCGCCCTGCGAGACCGCGTCACCCTTCGCGACCTCGGGGCTGACCGAGTCGAGCGTGCTCACGAGCCCTCCGCCGTGGTCGACGGACATGACCGGCCGGCCGGCGACCGCGCCCGCGAACGAGACGGTCCCGTCCGCCACCGCGACCGCCGGAGTGCCGATCGGTGCCGGGACGTCGATGCCCCGGTGTCCGGCCGCGTAGTCGTCGGCCGGCGCCTCCCACGGCCGCGCCAGCACGCGCGACCCGGTCGGCCACACCCACGGCCGGCCGTGCTCGTCGTCCGCCTGCACGGCCCCACCGAGGGACACACCGACACCTGCGGCCCCCAGGACCCCGCCGGAGGACGCCCCGTCCCCGCCGCCTCCCGTGAGTCCGACGCGCGCGAGCCCGCTGACGGGAGCCTCGCCCCCGCCGGCCTCCGCGTGCCCGACCCCGGCCGCCTGCCACCCGACCCCGACGGCCGCCACCACGAGGAACCCCGCAGCCCACCCGACCACACTCCTCATCCGGACCTCCATGCGCACGATCGTCGCGATCCGGACCCGGCCACGCGCCGGACCGCAGCCGAGGTGTGGAGGGCGAGTCGTGCCTCCCTGCCGGTGCAGGAGCCGCGAAGACCGCGAAACGCGCGCGTTCCGACCTCCCACGAGTCGATCGACGCGCGCGTCGTCGAAACGCGCGCGTTTCGTGAACCCGACCCGACCCGACCCGACCCGACCCGACCCGACCCGACCCGACCCGACCCGACCCGACCCGACCCGACCCCGCCAACCCCACACCGAGACCAACCGGTTATGACCACACGGCGCGCGAGGAGTACAGTCGGGGCCGCTCCGGAACACGCAACGCCGCTCGGACGGCGAACCAGCCGACCGCCGGGGCACCGTGCGCCACCCAGCACGGCGGCAAGAACCTGGAGCACCGTGTCGAACACGTCCACCCAGCACGGTGAGGACCGTGCGTTCAAGGGGAAGGTCACCCTGTTCGCCATCGCGGCGGCGGTCGGCGGCTTCCTCTTCGGATTCGACTCCTCCGTCATCAACGGAGCCGTCGACGCGATCAAGGGCGAGTTCGGCCTGTCCGAGGCCGCCAGCGGCTTCGCCGTCGCCTCCGCCCTGATCGGCTGCGCCTTCGGTGCCTACTTCGCCGGCCGGCTCGCCGACCGCTGGGGCCGCACGCGCGTCATGTTCTGGGCCGCGGTCCTGTTCTTCGTGAGCTCGATCGGGAGCGCGTTCGCGTTCGCGACGTGGGACCTCGTGATCTGGCGCCTCGTCGGCGGCCTCGGCATCGGTACCGCGTCGGTCATCGCGCCGGCGTACATCTCCGAGGTCTCGCCGAAGGCCATCCGCGGGCGCCTGGCCTCGTTCCAGCAGCTCGCGATCACGCTCGGTATCTTCGCCGCGCTCCTCTCCGACCAGATCTTCGCGGTGACCGCCGGAGGTGCCTCGGAGCAGGTGCTCGGGCTGGCCGCGTGGCGCTGGATGTTCCTCGTCGGCGTCGTGCCGTCGGTCGTCTACGGCGTGCTCGCGATCACGCTGCCGGAGTCGCCGCGCTTCCTCCTCGCGAAGGGCCGGAAGGACGACGCGCGCGGGGTCATGGAGAAGATCGTCCCCCGCGACACCGTGAACACCAGCCTGGAGGAGATCCAGGACGGCATCGAGAAGGAGGCGAACGAGAAGAAGGGCTCCATCCGGGGCAACCGCTTCGGCCTCCAGCCGATCGTCTGGGTCGGCATCATCCTCGCCGTCCTGCAGCAGTTCGTCGGCATCAACGTGATCTTCTACTACTCGACGACGCTCTGGCAGGCCGTCGGGTTCAAGGAGGACCAGTCCTTCCTGATCTCGACCATCACCTCGGTGGTGAACGTCGCCGTCACCTTCATCGCGATCTTCACGGTCGACAAGCTCGGCCGGAAGCCGCTCCTCGTGGCCGGTTCGACAGGCATGTTCGTGTCGCTGGCGATGGTCGCGATCGCGTTCTCGCAGGCGACGATCGTCAACGGCGCACCGCAGCTGCCCGGTGCCTGGGGCCTCATCGCGCTCATCTTCGCCAACCTGTTCGTCGTGTCCTTCGGTGCGACGTGGGGTCCGCTCATGTGGGTGCTGCTCGGTGAGATGTTCCCGAACCGGATCCGTGCGACGGCGCTCGGCGTGGGCTCGGCGGCGAACTGGATCGCGAACTTCGTGGTCACGATCTCGTTCCCGGTGCTCTCCGGCTTCAACCTCACGGTGACCTACGGCATCTACGCGCTGTTCGCGCTCCTGTCCCTCTTCTTCGTCATCAAGAAGATCCCGGAGACGAAGGGCCGCTCGCTCGAGGAGATGGGCATCACGGCCGAGGGCGAGACGGTGGACGCCAAGTCCTGACCGTCTGGTCGCCGGCCTGGAGGCCCGGATCACCTGCGCCGACCGGCGTGCGTGATCCGGGCCTCCCGTCTGTTAGCATCTATCCAGCAGCGCGCTGAGCGCGCTGACTTCGCGTGTCCACACGCACCCCACGGCCACCGGTCCCGCTCTCGCGAGCGGGCGGCCGTCCGGGTGGGGCACCAGGGGCCACGACCACCGGTCGTGACCGACACAACCGCAACCGTGCACGCGGCTCGAACAGCCGCGCGCCGAGAACAAGGAGGGACGGCATGGCCGTCGTCACCATCCGCCAGCTGCTCGACAGCGGCGTCCACTTCGGACACCAGACCCGTCGGTGGAACCCGAAGGTGAAGCGATTCATCCTCGCCGAGCGCTCGGGCATCCACATCATCGACCTGCAGCAGTCGCTGGCCTTCATCGACCGTGCGTACGACTTCGTCAAGGAGACGGTCGCGCACGGCGGCACGATCCTCTTCGTGGGCACCAAGAAGCAGGCGCAGGGCTCCATCGCCGAGCAGGCGACCCGCGTCGGCCAGCCGTACGTCAACCAGCGTTGGCTCGGCGGTCTGCTCACGAACTTCCAGACGGTCTCCAAGCGCCTCGCGCGCATGAAGGAGCTCGAGGAGATCGACTTCGACGACACGACGAAGGGCTTCACCAAGAAGGAGCTCCTCATCAAGAAGCGCGAGCTGGACAAGCTCCACAAGACCCTCGGTGGTATCCGCAACCTCACGCGGACCCCGAGCGCGCTCTGGATCGTCGACACCAAGAAGGAGCACCTCGCGGTCGACGAGGCGCAGAAGCTCGGTATCCCGATCATCGGCATCCTCGACACCAACTGCGACCCGGACGAGATCACCTACCCGATCCCGGGCAACGACGACGCGATCCGCTCCGTCGGTCTCCTGACGCGCATCGTCGCCGACGCCGCCGCCGAGGGCCTCAAGACCCGCCACAACGGTGGCGACGAGGAAGAGGCCGAGCCGCTCGCCGAGTGGGAGCAGGAGCTCCTCGGTGGCGAGCAGGCCGCCCCGGCTGCTGCTGAGGCCCCCGCCGCAGAGGTGCCGGTCGAGGAGAACGACGCCGACGCGCAGGTCGCCGAGAAGGAGATCGGCGAGCCGATCGCCGAGGCCTCCAAGAACGCGGACGCCACCTCCGCCGAGTGACCTCGCGGGGGGG
>NZ_JBPUGH010000107.1:0-11892 GCF_051548005.1 Curtobacterium flaccumfaciens
GGCTGGCACCGCGCCTCCCGTCCGTCTCGTGGTCGCGCAGCGTCAGCCCAGGGGCGTGACCTTCCACGTGCCGTTCGTCTGGATCGCGATCACCCCGGGCAGGTCGGCCTCGAAGTCGTCGGAGAACGCCTCGGAGTCGCCGAACGCCCGCGTCGCCTTCGACACCGTGAAGACCCGGGCCGAGAACGCGTCCCCGGAGCCGGCCGGCGTGTAGTCGACGTGCACCCTCGCCACGTCGTCGGCGATGTACAGCACCGCCGGTCCCGTCCCGGACTGCGGGCCGGTGACCGGCGTCAGGTCGTTCCAGCTGCGGAGGGTGACCGTCCACGAGCCGGTCGCCTGCACGATGAACGTCTGGTCGGGGGCGCCGTCCTTGAACACGTCCATGAGGAACGACCCGGTGAGGGGCGCGGAGGCCCGGCCGAACGGCGACATGCGTCCGGCGGCGGTGACGGTCGCGGTGCCCGTGCACGCCGAGCAGTCGAGGGTCACCACGACGGCGAAGTCCCCGTCGCGGCGGTAGTGCACGTTGGCCGATCCCGAACCGGTCGCGCTTCCGGTCGCGCCCTCGGCGACGGCTCCGGCGTCGACCGTGCGCGACTCCGGCTGCGTCACGGCAGGCGTCGTGCTCGTCGGCGTCGGCGTCCGGGTGGGGGTCCGCTCCGGCACCGGACTGCTCGTCGAGGTGGGCGCAGAGCGAGCCGTGGCGTCCCCTCCGGTCGTCCCGCCGACACACGCCGCGAGCGCCGACACGCACACCAGCCCCGCCACGAGTGCGACGACGCTTCGTCGGATCGTCCGTCCCCCACCGTTCCCCATGCCCGCCACGGTACCGGGCGTGCACGGGGGCGTCCCGGATCCCGGCGGGCTAGCCTTGCTCGTCGTGACGCTCCCCCGCCGGTCCCCGCGCGCCCTCGTGCTCGCCGCGGTGGTGGCGTGCGCGCTGGCCCTCGCCGGCTGCAGCGGGACTGCTGGCCAGGACACCGCGCCGGACGGTGGCGGTGGTGGCGGCGGCAGGGGGTCGGCTGCGTGGAGTCTCCGGGACGCCACCGGGACCACGATCCGGCTCGACCACCGTCCCGAGCGGGTGGTCGCCCTCGACGACCTCGCGCTGTCCATGGTCCGCTACGGCCTGCACCCCGTCGGGACGTTCGGACGGCTGCGCGTGGCCCAGGACGACCGGTGGGACGGCCTCGACGCCGACGGCATCGCGGACGTCGGGTCAGCGAACGCGACCGACGGCGCCGGCGACGGGTCGGACGGCATCGACGTCGACCGGGTCGCCGCGCTGCACCCCGACCTCATCGTGACCACGATCGCGCCGGTGGACTCCTCGGGCGCGCTCCCGTCCGGGCACGTCGGGACGGGCATCGCCGATGCGGAGCAGCAGCGGGAACTGGCGGAGATCGCGCCCGTCGCCGAGGTCCGATGGGGAGGTGACGGTGCGGACGTCGTCCGGGACGTGACCGACCTCGCGCGCTCGCTCGGGGCGGAGCAGTCCGTCGTCGACGCCGCGGAGGCGGAGTTCGACGACGCCTCGAAGGCGCTGGAGGCAGCGACCCGTGACCACGACGTCCGGCTGACCGCGGTGTACGCCGACCACGACGGCGTGTACGTCGCCCGGCCCGACGACGTCCCCGCACTGCAGCTCTGGGCCTCGCACGGTGCCGACCTCACCGTCCCCGGGCCGACGGGCTACGCCTGGGGCGTGTACTCCTGGCCGAACGCCGGGAAGGTCCGGGGCGACGTGCTGCTGCTCTCGGACCAGGGCTACCAGGTGGACGACCTCGTGCAGCAGCCGACCTTCGCCGACCAGCCGGCGCTCGTCGCCGGGCAGGTGTACCCGTGGACGTCGCCCGTGCTCGACTACGCCTCGCAGGCGGCCGCGATGCGCCAGCTGACCGCGTGGATCACCGAGAGCAAGCGCCTGGACCGCTAGCGGCCCGCGCGCCCGCGCTCGCGCACCCGCCCGTCCTGGCAGCGGTCACCCCGCCGGGTACGCCGCGTTGACCGTCTCCTGCGCCTGCTTCCACACCGAGGCACGGGCCCCGGCGTACGTCCCGCCCTGCCCGTTGTTCACGTACCGGAGGTTCGTCTTCCCGCCGTCGGTGTTCCCCTGCCAGTACGCCGTGACGACACGGGAGGTCCCGCCGACGAGCCACACCTGGTCCGCGACGTCGGTCGTGCCCGTCTTGCCGAACAGGGTCGCGCGGTCGGCGGTCTGCCCGCCGGTCGCCGTCCCTCCGTGGAACGCGCCCTGCATGACCTCGAACGCGGTGGCAGCGACGGCCGGCGCGAGCACCTGCCGACAGGTCTCCGGCTGTCCGCCGAGGTCCTTCCCCGTCCGGTCAACGACCTGGTCCACCACGACGGGGTCGCACCGGACGCCGCCGTTCGCGATCGCCGTGTACGCGGACGCCATGGTGAGCGGGGCGATGTTCTCGGTGCCGAGGATCGCCGCCGGGTTCGCACCGACCCGTCCACCCGTCGCCAGGTGGACGCCGAGTCGCTCGGCCACGTCACGGATGTCGCACAGGTCGAGCCGCGCCGCCATCGACACGTACGCACCGTTGACCGACTGGGCCGTGGCGTCGCGCACCGAGTACGGGCCGGTCTGGCCGGGCGAGTCGTTCCGCGGGTTCCACGGCGCGTCGATCGTCTGCCCACACTGCGTCCACCGTCGCTGCTCGTGCCGGGTGCCGTCCACCACCGTGTCCGGGCTCCTCCCGGCCTCGAGCCACGCGAGCAGCGTGAACACCTTGTAGGTCGAACCGGGCTGGAACCCCGTGGAGTCGCCGGACGCCTCGTCGACGGCGTAGTTCAGCGAACTCGACCCGCGGGCCGCGGCCGCCGAACGGTCGTACGCGGTGTTCTGCGCCATCGTCAGGACCCGGCCGGTCGACGCCTCGACCGAATCGAACGTCGCCCCGAGCGCGAGTGCCGGTTCGGTCGCCGGGTCGTACCGGTCCAGCAGCGCCTTCTGCTGGCCGTTCCGGTCGAGGTCGAGCGTCGTCTGGACCCGGTACCCGCCCGTCCGCCAGGCCGAGTCGCGCTCGGCCTGCGTCGCACCGAGCTGGGGCAGGGTCCGGGCGACCTGCACGGCGTGTTCGCAGAAGTACTCCGCGCCTGCGACGACCGAGGCGCACCCCTGCTGCGGTGCCGTGAGGTGCACGTACTCCCCCGGCTGCGACGCGAGCGCAGTCCGAAGGTCCGCCGCGGAGAGGTGCCCCTGCTCGTGCATCGCGCGGAGGATGACGTCACGCCGGGCCTGGTTGTCCCGGTGGTGCGCCGGGGTCGAGAGGTCCCGGCGCTCCGGCCACTGCACGATCGCCACGAGCGACGCCGCCTCGGCCGGACTGAGGTCGGTCGCGTCCTTGCCGTGGTAGCGCTGCGCCGCGGCCTGCACACCGTAGGTCTGGTCGCCGAAGTAGGCGATGTTCAGGTACGCGGTGAGGATCTCCTGCTTCGAGTACCGCTTCGCCAGACCGATCGCGAGCTTGATCTCCTCGAGCTTCCGCTGCGGGGTGCGGGCCGTGGCCTCCGCGACCGCCGCCTGCGCCTCGTCGGCGGGCAGCTGCGACGCCTGCTCGATCTTGATGTTCCGGACGAGCTGCATCGTGAGCGTCGACCCACCGGAACCACCCTTCCCCTGCTTCGCCGCGACGCTCACGAGACTGCGGACGAGCGAGGTCGCGTCGACACCCCCGTGCTCCCAGAACCGCCGGTCCTCGCCGTCGACCGCGGCCTGCTTGAGGGTCTCGCTGATCCGGTCGTACGGCAGCTGCTCCCGGTTCCGGTCGAACACGTCCACCAGGTGCACGGGCTTGCCGCCCCGGTACGCCCACACCTCGTTGCGGCTCGGCAGCTCGCCGACCTCGAGGTACTCCGGCAGCGACGAGAACGCGTCGATCGCCGACGAGGTCCCGAACCCCGCCAGCGCCACGGCCGGCGTGACGCCGACCCCGACGACCAGACCGGCGAGCACGCTCCCGCCGACGAAGCCGCTCACGGCCGCGATCGCTCGTCCGAACCCCATGTGTCCCCCTCGTGCACCGCCCGTCGGTGCGTTCCGTGTCGGACCGTGCCGGGCGGAACCGGACGGTCCCCGAGATCTCGCGGGGGAACCCCGGCACGTGGACTGGGAGAGCGCCGAGTCGGTACGGATCGTTACCCCGTGACGGCCTGGAGGCCCGTGGCGGCGCCGCCACGCGCCTCCAGGCCGTCGTCTGGTCACGTTCCGGCAACGACCGGTCCGGACCGCACTGCCGACGGCCCCGGCGCGGAGCGGCCGGGGCGCCGCGAGTAGCCTCGACGGATGGTGGGGAACGGGTGGCGCGAGGACGTCCTGGGGGCACCGTTCGAGCAGCTCGAACTGCCACTCGGGGAGGACGGCGAGGGACCGGTCGTCGCCACGCTCGTCCGTCGCCGACACAGCCCGACGGACACGCTCCTGCAGCCACGCGGGCCACTGCACGGTGTGGACGTGCTCTACGTCCACGGGTGGTCCGACTACTTCTTCCAGGTGGAGCTCGCAGATCGGCTCGAACGGCTCGGCGCGCGCTTCCACGCGCTCGACCTGCGCAAGTACGGCCGGAGTCTCCGCCCGCACCAGACGCCGGGCGACGTCGGGGACCTGGCCACGTACGACGAGGACATCGCGGCCGCACTCGACGCGATCTCGACGGAACACCGTGGCGGACCGCGTCGACGCCTGGTGCCGATGGGGCACTCGACGGGCGGGTTGACGCTCTCGCTGTGGGCGGCCCGCCACCCCGAACTCGTCGACGGCCTCGTGCTCAACAGCCCGTGGCTCGAGTTCCAGGGCGCGGCGATCGGACGGGCGCTCGTGGCGCCGGTGCTCAAGCTCGGCGCGCGGCGGAACCCGCTCGCCCCGATGCCGGCCGTCGACCCCGGCTTCTACACGCGCACCGTGTCCGCCAGCGGCGAGGGGTCGTGGACCTACGACCAGCGGTGGCGACCGGAGCGGGGGTTCCCGCTGCACCCCGGGTGGCTGTCGGCGGTGTTCGACGGGCAGGCGCGGGTCGAGGCAGGGCTCGGGATCACGGTGCCGGTGCTCGTCATGCTCAGCGACAAGAGCATGCTGCAGCCGCGGTGGGACGAGGGCATGGCGCACGCCGACGTGGCGCTCAACGTCGACGTCGTGGCGCACCGGGCGCTGTCGCTCGGCGACGAGGTCACCGTGCGGCGGCTGCGGGGAGCGCTGCACGACGTCGTGCTGTCGGAGCCCGCGGTGCGCGAGCGGGCGTACGACGCCGTGGCACGCTGGGCGCACGCGCTGCCCCGGTGAGCGGCAGGCATCGTCGTCGCGGAGGGCCGGAGCCCGACGTCGTGCCGTCGGCTCGGCATCAGCGGCGGAGTGCGCCGACCGCGGTCCGGGTGGCCGCGGCGACGAGCGCGTCCGACGGCTCGGCGTCCGCGCGGTCGGTCCGGCTCATCACGACGAGCACGATCGGCCGACGCCCCGGGGGCGTCACCATCCCGATGTCGTTCCGGACGCCGTACGACCCGGTTCCGGTCTTGTCGGCGACCCGCCACCCGGACGGTACCCCCGCGCGGATCGTCCCGTCCCCCGTCGTCGTCGCCTGCATGGCGCGCAGGAGCAGCCGGCGGTCATCCGCATCGAGGACGTCCCCGACGAGCACCGCACGCAGGTCGGCGCCGAACTGCTCAGGCGTGCTCGTGTCGCGGTCGTCCCCGGGGGTCGCGGCGTTCAGCTCGGGTTCGGTGCGGTCCACCCGGGTCACCCGGTCGCCGATGCCGCGGAGCCAGGCCTCGACGGCTCCGGGTCCGCCGAGCCGCTCCACGAGGAGGTTCGCTGCGGTGTTGTCGCTCACGCTGACGGCGGCGTCGACGAGTTCCCGGACGGTCATCCCGGTCTCGACGTTCCGGGACGTCACCGGCGCGTACGCGAGCAGGTCGCTCTGGTCGTAGCGGACGACCGAGTCGAGGTCCGCCGCCGTCGACCGGTCGAGGACGGCCGCGGCCACGAACACCTTGTTCGTCGACGCGAACGGGAAGCGTTCGGAGCCGCGGTACGCGAGCGTCGTCCCGTCCTCGGTGTCGACCGCGACCACGCCGAGCCGGGCGTCGGCGCGGTCCTCGAGTGCGGCGAGGGCTCCGTCCGCGGACACCGTCGGCACGGCGAGCGGTGTCGCCGTGGTGTCCGTGGTCGCGGTGGCCGTCCTACTCGACGCCAGCGCGCCCGGCTCGCTCGGCGCGCTCGGCCCGCTCGGCCCGCTCGGCCCGGAGCAGCCGACGAGGGCTGCGGTGAGGGTGGCACCGACCACCACGGCCGTCAAACGGGGAGCACGCACGCTCCCAGCCTGCACGGCCTCGACCGTCAGGGCTGGATCGACACCCAGTCGATGAGCACGTGCCCGGGCTTCCCGGAGTTCCCGATCTGGAACGTGTACCGGTGCGGGGTGGTCGGGACCCAGGTGTCGATCGTGCCGACGAGCGTGCCGTCGAGGTAGTAGCTCACCGACTTCCCCGGAAGCCACACGGTCGTGTAGGTGTGCCAGTCGCCCCACGACGCGTCGGTCGGGATGCGCTGCGCCTTCTCGGCGTGCCCCGGGACGTTCGAGTGGTGGTAGACGTCCGGCTTGCCGCCGAAGCCGCCCTCGGGGTAGTCGAGCTCCCCCTCGGACGCGTCGTTCGACGTCGGCCAGAGCATCACGGCGGTCCCGTTCCCGCGGCCGCCCTCGACCTTCATCCGGATGCTGAAGGTGCCTCCGGTCTGCGCCCAGGCGGTCGACGGCGGACCGAAGACGCCGGCAGCGCCCTGCGTGCCGTTCATCGCGACGTCCATGACGCCGTCGTGCGCGCTGATCAGGGCGCCGGAGTAGTACTTCCCGCTCGTGCCCTCGTCGTAGGCCTGCCAGGCGCCCGCGTAGGTCGACGCGAACTGCCCCCCACTCGCGGCCGCGGTGTCGAACCCTTCGAAGAACGCGGCCCGCGGTCCGGCGATCGGGTTGCTCGCGGCGGGGTCCGGGGTGCGTGGCTGCACGGCGCCCTCCTGGGTCGAACCGGCCGAGGCCGACGAACTGGACGAGCCCGTCGAGCCGGACGAACTCGACTGCTTCCCGGACCCGGTACCGCCGGTCGCCTCACCGGTGGCCGACGTGCCCTGGCTCGCAGCACCGCGCGCTTCCTGCGTCGGCGTCGCACTGCTCGGCGACGGAGCGAGCGACGGCAGGAGCTCGCTGCCCTGGACCGGAGGCGTGAGGAAGGCGAGCATCACGGAGACGGTCACCCCGCCGACGACCAGCACGACGGTTCCCCGGAGGAGGGCCCCGCGCCGCGAGGTGGTCCGCTCGCGCCGTCGCGAGGTGCGTTGCCGTGTCACGATGTGCTCCGTACTCCCCTGTCACGATCAGGTTCGCGCACGGAACGATCCAGCGCTGCCCAGGGCGGGCCGGACGGCGGCATCCCGCAGGGGCGTGCGGGAAACCGAGCACCGACCCGCGCACCGGTAGCGTGACCGCCATGGCCGTCCGACTCACGCGTCTCGACTCCACCGGCGCCGACCGGGAGGCCCTGGTCGCCTTCCTGACGACGGAGGAGTTCCCCTTCCACGTGCGACGCCGCATCGAGCGGGCCGACGCCGAGCGCGGGGTCGACGAGGGCGCGTGGCGCGACGACGAGCACGACTCGTTCTGGGTCGACTCCGACGAGCACGGCCACGTCGGGGTCCTGCGGCTGGAGGACCTCGAGGATCCCGTCCCCCTGTTCGACCTGCGGATCGCCGGCGAGCACCGTGGGAAGGGCCTCGGCGTGGAGGCGTTGCGCGCGGCGACCGACCACGTGTTCGGGACGCTGCCCGAGGTCACCCGGTTCGAGGGGCAGACCCGCGAGGACAACACGGCCATGCGTCGGGTGTTCCGCCGCGCCGGGTGGGTGAAGGAGGCGCACTACCGCGAGGGGTGGCCCGTGCCCGGCGGGGAGCCGCTGGCGTCGGTGGCCTACGGCGTGCTGCGGCGCGACTGGGAGTCCGGCACGACGACCCCGGTCCCGTGGGACGACGAGCCGGCCTGACCCACCGGGTCGACGAGCTGGCCTGGCCCGTCGGGCGGCCGGTCAGGCATCCGCCCCGCGCCGCAGCTCACGTCGACAACGCTGCTCCCGCCGCGCCGTCGGACCGCGCGGGCACGGGCGATGACGAACCACGAGGACGCCGCGTCATGGGACCAGGGGTGTCGCGCGTCCCAGCGATCGAGGGCGGCCGACAGCGGGTGCTTGGTGACCAGACCCCGGACGGGAGGCCCGTGGCGGCGCCGCCACGTGCCTCCCGTCCGCCTCTCGGTCGCCTCAGCGTCCTGGGGGACGAATCTGGGCATGCGCTCGGAGTCGATGCACTGAGTGCATCGATGCACCTAGTGTCTACAGACGTGACCCTCGCACCCGACCGCCGTGCCGCCCTCAAGGCGAAGCACCGAGCAGCGATCCTGCAGGCCGCCCGCGACCTCATCGCGGAGCGGGGCGGGCGCGAGTTCGGCGTCGACGACCTCGCGGCGCGGGCCGACGTCGCCCGGCGCACGGTCTTCAACCACTTCGCGTCCCTCGACGAGGTCCTGCTCACCGTCTGCGAAGAAGAGCTGTCGGTGATCATCGACCGTTTCCTCGCCGACATGGCGCGGACCCCGGTCGGCGACGGCACCCGATCGTCCATGTTCGACGAGCTCGAGTCCGCAGCCCGCGGAGCCGACCTCGCGCCGGCGATCGCGAGCATGTACCGGATCCTCGGCGAACCCGGCAAGTCCGACCCGAAGGCCGCGGTGCTCACCCAGACCGCGTTCTCCCGGGTCACCGAGCGGCTCCGCGACGAGGTCACCCGCCGCCACCCGGCCGCGGACGAGCTCGACGCCGCACTGCTGGTCGAGTCGCTCATGAGCGGCATCGTCGTGATCGCGGACCACTGGCTCACGCACACGGGCCCGTCGCTCGACCGCGCATCCCTGGACGCGTGGGACGCGCTGCTGAGCAGACTCGTCCACAGCGTCCGCAGCGGCTACATGCCCACCGACTGATCGTCACCCCCAGGGGTCCACCGGCGCACCCCGTCACCACACAGCACGCACTACGAAAGGAACGGGGCTCACCGCATGGCCGGTCTCCTCTACCGACTCGGGCGCTTCTCCGCCCGCAGGCACTGGCTCGTGATCATCGCGTGGATCGTGATCATGGGCGTCGCCGGGCTCACCTACAGCCTGTTCGCCGGCTCGATCTCGTCCTCCATCTCGATCCCGAACACCAAGACCAGCCAGGTGCAGGACGAGCTCGCGGACAAGTTCCCGTCGGCGAACGGCGGCACGGGCACGCTCGTCTTCACGACGACGAACGGCAAGGCGTTCACGGACGACCAGAAGACCGAGGTCAAGGACTTCCTCGACGGCCTGAAGAGCGAGGACGGCGTCAAGGACGTCACCGACGGCTTCACGACGCAGCAGCAGCTCGACGACCAGCGGCAGAAGATCGTCGACGGCCGCGAGCAGATCTCCGACGGCCGGAAGCAGATTGAGGACGGCCGGAAGCAGATCTCCGACGGCCAGGACCAGCTCGACGCGCAGAAGTCGCAGCTCGAGTCCGGCAAGACGAAGATCGAGCAGGCGCAGCAGCAGCTCGACGCGCAGAAGGCCCAGGCCGAGGCCGCCGGTGCCGCCGCCGCCGCGCAGGCGCAGCTGCAGCAGGCCCAGGCGCAGATCGACGCGCAGCAGCAGCAGATCACGGCCGGCGAGCAGCAGATCACGGCAGCACAGCAGACGATCGACGCGAACACGAAGAAGCTCGACGAGAACGAGCAGAAGCTCGACGACAGCGAGCAGGAGCTCGAGCAGGGGTCGAAGCTCCTCGACCTGTCGAAGGACATCCGCTTCGTGTCGTCGAACGACTCGGCCGCGATCGGCTCCGTGCAGTTCACGAAGTCGACCTACGAGGTGCCGCAGAGCACGAAGCAGGCCATCTCGGACAAGGCCGCGGCCGCGAAGATCAGCGGCGTCCACGTGTACGTCTCGAACGACATCGCGCAGGGCGTGCCCTCGATCCTCGGTCCGGGCGAGGTCATCGGCGTCATCATCGCCGCCCTCGTGCTGTTCCTCATGCTCCGCACCGTCATCGGCGCCGCGATCCCGCTCGTCTCCGCCGTGCTCGGCGTCGGCGTCGCGTCCCTCGCCGCCCTGTCGTTCTCGAGCCTCGTCGAGTTCATCTCGGTCACGCCGGTGCTGGGCGTGATGCTGGGCCTGGCGGTCGGCATCGACTACTCGCTGTTCATCCTCAACCGACACCGCACGCAGCTGAAGGCCGGCATGGGCGTGCACGAGTCGATCGGCCTCGCGAACGGCACCTCCGGCAACGCGGTCGTGTTCGCCGGCACGACGGTCATCGTGGCCCTGCTCGCGCTGAACATCACGGGCATCCCGTTCCTCGGGCTGATGGGCACGGTCGGTGCCGTCGCGGTGCTGTTCGCGATCCTCATCGCGACGTCGTTCACACCGGCGCTGCTGTCGCTGCTCGGCATGCGCATCCTGCGCCGCAAGGAGCGCGAGCGCATCGGCAACACGGACTCGATCCGCGTGCCGAACAAGCCGATGTCGACCTGGCGTGCAGTGATCACCCTCGTCGCCGGTGTCGCCGTGCTCGGCACCATCGCGCTCCCCGCGACGCAGATGCGACTCGGCCTGCCCACCGGCGCATCCGAGGACGTCGAGTCGTCGCAGTACCTCGCCTACAAGACCCTGTCGGACGAGTTCGGTGCCGGCCAGAACGGCCCGCTGCTCGTCGTGGCGAACCTGCCGAAGGCGGTCAGCAAGGACGACGTCACGGCGACCGAGGTCACCATCGGTGAGGCCCTCGCGAAGAACGACGACGTCAAGGCGGTCCTGCCGATCGGGGCGTCGAAGGACCGCGACATCATCGCGTTCCAGGTGAAGCCCGCCGGGGGCCCGGACAGCGTCTCGACCGAGACCCTCGTGAAGGACCTGCGCTCGCAACAGGTGAGCGTCGACGACGGGAAGGCCACGCTCGGTGTCGCCGGCAACGCGTCCGCGAACATCGACGTCTCCGAGAAGCTCTCGAACGTGCTGCCGCTCTACCTCGCGGTCGTGGTCGGGCTGTCGCTCATCATCCTGATCATCGTGTTCCGGTCGTTCCTCGTGCCGATCACGGCGACCGCCGGGTTCATCCTGTCCGTGCTCGCCTCGTTCGGTGGCCTGACCGCGATCTACCAGTTCGGCTGGCTCGGCTCGGTGTTCGGCGTGCACGACCCCGCACCGATCCTGAGCTTCCTGCCGATCATCGAGATCGGCATCCTGTTCGGGCTCGCGATGGACTACCAGCTGTTCCTCGTGTCGGGCATGCGCGAGGCGTACGCCCACGGCGCGTCGGCGAAGGTGGCGGTCCAGCGGGGCCTGCACGCCGGCCGAGCGGTGGTCACGGCGGCGGCGATCATCATGATCTCGGTGTTCGCGGGCTTCATCTTCTCGGACTCGTCCACGATCAAGCCGATCGGCTTCGGCCTCGCGTTCGGTGTGCTGCTCGACGCGTTCGTGGTCCGGATGCTGCTCATCCCCGCGGTGATGCACCTGCTCGGACGCAGCGCGTGGTGGATCCCGAAGTGGCTCGACCGCATCCTGCCGGACGTGGACGTCGAAGGTGCGAAGCTCGAACGGGCGCACCCGAGCGGCGACCACGGCGAGCAGTCGTCCGATGTCGGCTTCGCCCAGCGGGCCGGCGACACCGAGCACCACGGCGCACACGCCGCGGCGGCGGAGCCGGACGCGAACCCGCACGAGGGTCACACGCCGACGCATCGCGCGTAGCGCTCCGCGCCGACGCACCCCGCGGGGCGCTCCGCGCTGACGCAACCGCCTGGAGGCG
>NZ_JBPUGH010000108.1:0-11746 GCF_051548005.1 Curtobacterium flaccumfaciens
CGTCGTGGTGCTCCTCGTACCGGGGCGCGAGCCCCGTGAGGATCGCCACGGCGTCCTCGACGCTGGGCTCCCCCACCGTGACCGGCTGGAAGCGGCGCTCGAGAGCGGCGTCCTTCTCGATGCGGCGGTACTCGTTCAGGGTCGTCGCACCGACCATGTGCAGGTCGCCGCGGGCCAGGCGGGGCTTGAGGATGTTGCCGGCGTCCATCGAACCGCCCTCGCCGCCACCGCCGGCACCGACGAGCGTGTGCAGCTCGTCGACGAACACGATGAGCTCGTCCGCGTGCTCGGCGATCTCGTCCACGGCCTTCGTCAGGCGTTCCTCGAAGTCGCCGCGGTAGCGGGCACCGGCGAGCATGCCGGGCAGGTCGATCGCGACGACGCGCTTGCCCTGCAGGAGCACCGGGACGTCGCCGTCGACGATGCGCTGCGCGAGTCCCTCGACGATGGCGGTCTTGCCGACGCCGGGCTCGCCGATCAGGACCGGGTTGTTCTTCGTGCGGCGGAGCAGGATCTCGACGGTCTGCTCGATCTCGTCCGCACGGCCGATCACGGGGTCGATCTTCCCGTCGCGAGCGCGGGCCGTGAGGTCGGTGCCGTACTGGTCGAGCGTCGGCGTGGTGCTCTGCTCGGAGGTGTCGGCAGCCGTTCCGGGCATCGGGCGCCCCGCCCGTGCCGCGGCAGATGCCTCTGCGGCGTACTCCTGCATCACCTGCGGGGTGACGCCGGCGCTCGCGAGCAGCTGCCCGGTGACGGTGTCCTGGGCCGTGACGAGCGCGAAGAAGACGTGTTCAGGGTCGGTGTAGGTGCTGCCGAACCCCCTCGCGGCCTGGGTCGCCTCGAGCAGGATGCGCTGGGCGGTCCCGGTCAGGGCCGGTCGGCCCTCGCGCTCCACGCCGTCGACGGACGGGGCGGGCAGGCGCTGCTCGATCTCGTCGGCGAGACGCTCCGGGTCGGCGCCGGCACGACGGACGACCGCGGTGAACGGGTCGGTGCGGACGAGGACGTGCAGCAGGTGCAGCGCGTCGATCTCGTGCTGGCCCTGCTCGGCCGCGTACTCGGCGGTCCGCTGGAGCAGCTGGTGGGTGCGACGGCTGAGCAGTCGCGTGATGTCCACCGGTCGACCCAGCGGTACGGAACGCTGGGCACCGGTGTTCTGCGCCGCGAGCAGGCGGGCGAGGAACTCGTCGAACGAGTCACTGCCGTTGGTCGGGCCGAACGTCTCTGGCAACGGGACCTCCTGGGAACTTGAGTGCCTTCGACTCAATGCAACGCAGGGGCAGGCGGGTCATTCCCGCTTCGCGAGAAAAGTTGCGGCGAACCGGCTCAGGTCCGGGCGATGGGCTCCGTGATCGCGTCCGTGACCCGCACGAGGTCCGCCGGGGTGAGCTCGATGTCGAAGCCGCGACGGCCGCCGGACACGAAGATGCTGTCGTACGCCAGGGCGGATTCGTCGAGCACCGTCCGAAGCGCGGTCTTCTGGCCGACCGGGCTGATGCCGCCGACGACGTACCCGGTGCGCTTCTCCGCGAGGGCCGGGTCGGCGAGGGTCGCCTTCTTGCCGCCGACGGCCGCGGCGATCGCCTTGAGGTCGAGCCGGTTCGCGACGGGGACGATGGCCACGGCGAGGGCGCCGTCCACCGAGACCACGAGGGTCTTGAAGACCTGCTCCTCGCGGAGTCCGAGGGCGGAAGCGGCCTCTTCCCCGAAGTTCGTCGCGGTCTCGTGGTGCTCGTACACGTGGGGCGTGTACGGCACACCCGCGCGGTCGAGGGCGACCGTCGCGGGGGTGCTCGGCGATGCAGCGGTCATGCGGTGATCATGCCGTTCCGCAGCCGCCGGGCCGGGACGGCGCGCGGACGCTACGCTGATCGCACCATGGTCGTCGTCGAGTTCCTCCTGCGGATCGTCGCGGTGCTCGGCGCGGGTGCACCCGTGGCCACCGGCGCCGGTGACCTGCTCCCCGCGGTCGTCGTCACAGCGCTCGGCAGCGCTGCGGTGGTCGCGCTCGTGGTCCTCACCGCGGTCGTCACCGGGGTCCTCGGTACGCCCCCGCCCCGCAGGGCGGTCGACGGGACCGCCTGGGCGGTGCTCCGGACGGACATCGCGTCCTCGCACCCGGACGCCGACGGCCATGCGCGACCGCGGGCACCGGGAGTCGCCGCCCCGGTCTGACCGCGTCGGTGGTCGGACCGCTCCGCGACCCCTCCACCCCGACCGATCGGACCACCATGGACCCCACCACCCTGCCCGTCGTCAGCACGCTGCTGCACGCCGGAGCCGACCTCCTCACCACCCTCACCGGCTGCTTCGAACCGTTCGCCGGGCCGTTCTCCGCTGCGTCGGCGGTGATCGCCCTCACGCTCGCTGTCCGGGTGCTGCTCGTTCCGCTGTCCGTCCTGCAGGTCCGCGCCGAACGCGATCGACGGCGACTCGCGCCGCAGCTCGCCGCACTCCGTCGCCGGTACGGGCAGGATCGCGAGCGACTGCAGCGCGCCGTGCAGGAGCTGTACACGTCGGAACGGGTGTCGCCACTCGCCGGCTGTCTCCCGGTGCTCGCGCAGGCCCCGGTCGTGTCGCTCCTGTACACGCTCTTCACGCACGCATCGATCGGGGGCGTGACGAACACGCTGCTCGAGGCGACGCTCGTCGGCGTGCCGCTCGCCCACTCGCTGGTGGTCACGCTCGCGTCACCGCTCTGGGCGCACGCCTGGGTGGTGCTGGTGCTGCTCGCCGTGCTCGCCGTGGTCATCGAGGCGACACGGCGGTCGAACCTCCGGTGGAACCCCGCGGCACCGACTGACCCGGGTGTCCCCGGTGCCTCGACCGCCGCGTCGCTCGGGCGTGTGGCGCCGTTCGTCACGGTCGTGTTCGCTGGCGTAGCGCCCCTCGCCGCGGCGCTGTACGTCGTCACGAGCGCCGTGTGGACCCTCGGTGAGCGCGCGGTGCTCCGGCGTGCACTGGAGCGTGCCGCGGACTAGCCGCCCTGACCCTCCTGCTGCGGGCCCTGGTCGACGGGGTCGTACTCGGTGCCGCGGCCCTGTTCCTCGTCGGCGGTCGGCACGTGTCGTTCGGTGCCGGTCCCGCCCGGGCTCGTCGCGACGTAGTCGGCCTCGCCCGACTGGGTGTCGTGGCTGAGCGGCTTGAGGGTCTCGCCGTCGGCCGGTCGTTCCGGGTCGTTCGCAGAGGTGCTCATCGCTCCTGGGTACTCCTCGCGCACTGGGTGAACACGGTCGACGTCCGAGTGCGAACATGGTGCGGGCAGCAGGGAGCCGGAACGGGAGCACGGCATGGCCGACGACGACCTGGCGACGGAGCGAGCGCGACTCGAGGCCGTGGCGTGGGGTGCCGATTCGACACCCGCCGAGGCAGCGCGGGCACGGATCGCACTCGAGGACCTCGCGGCTGGTCGGCGTCCGCGGCGCTCCACCGCGTCCGCCACGACCGACGACCTCCGGGGGCGCGACCGGGTCACTGAGGCGGAACGGCAGGGCGATCGCCCGCCCGGGCCGGCCGCGCACTCCGTGGACGCCGCGCGGCCCGCGACCGACGACCGGGTGGCCGACGGGCCGCTCGTCGACGCGCCGCTGCTCGGCACGTCGGCCAGGCGCGCTCGGGACGAGCACCATCGAGACCAGCGCCCTCGAGACGAGCACCGTCACGACGCGCACCGTCGAGGTGGAGCCGGGACGCCACCGCTCGCCGACCGAGCGGACAGACCTGCGCCCAGGATGGCCGGGGACCCCGCGACGGCCGGCCCGGCCCAGGCCGACCACACGTCGGAGGGGACGACCGGTGACGGAGGCGGGTCGGGCCTCCAGGCTGCGTGGCGGCGACGCGTCCGCACCCTGCTGTGGACCCGACGACCACGCGTCTGGATCGCGCTGGGCGCGGCCGCCGCCGTCGGTGTCGCCTTCGCGGCCGGGACGGTCGTCGGCACCGCACGGCCGTCGGTACCCGCCGCCCCGAGCATCACGCCGACCGCCGGGACGGTGACGCTGGAGCAGCTGCTCGACGTCCCGCAGACCTACGCGGACCAGCTGCCCGGGCCCGTCGACGCGCCGGTCAGCCTGCACAGCACCCGGTTGATCTTCACGAACCGGGCCCTCGATGGCGGGGACCTGCAGACGCCCTGGAACGTCTGGGCCGGCGTGGGGACCGACCGGTCGACCATCTGCCTGGTGGCGACGGCGGACCGGATCGAGTCCTCCACGGCGTGCTACCCGCGGGAGGACGCCCTGCACGGCTCGGTGTCCCTGTCGGCGCAGTCGGCGAGCGGAACCCTCACGCTCTGGCTGCGCGGCGGCGGGGTGCAGGGCACCGTGACCGACGGCTACTGAGCGCTGCGGTTCCTGCGTGCTGCGGCCACGGCGCGCTGCGGCTACTGCGCGTCTGGGCTGGTCCGTCCGCCGGAACGGTGGGTGCGGACGGTCCCGGTGACGACGGCCACCGAGCCGGTGAGGGTTTGGATCGCCCGGCTGATCGTCGGGACCGACGTGGTGACCACCGCGAGCGAGGACGTGATGGCCTCGATCGAGGAGGTCGACAGGTGCTCCTGCACGTGCGAGTGCACCGGGAAGCCCTTCCGCGCCGCGACGACGACGCCCAGCGAGGCGAGCAGGACCGCACCGCCCGCGAGCGGCATCCACTGCAGCCCGACCACGCCGAGTGCCTGGCCGCCGAGCGCCGCTCCTCCGGCGATGCCGATGTTCGACGCGCCGTTGACGAGCGCCCCGGCGATGTCGGGCGAGACGCCCCCGGTGCGGATCGCCGCCGCCATGAAGAGCGTGCCGGTGGTGCCGTTCGCGGCCATCCAGACACCGGCCACGGCCATGGTGCCGACGAGCGAACCGTGCACGAACGGCAGCACGGCGAACGCGGCGGCCATCACGGCGACCGCGACGATGAGGGTCTGGCGCGGCGCCCGGTCGACGAAGAGCCCGGCGAGCCACAGGCCGACGACGCCGGTGGCTCCGAGGACGAGCAGGGCCCCGGAGACGAGGTGCGGGTCCAGCCCGGCGTCGATCGCGTACGGGCCGATGTAGGTGTAGACGACGTAGTGACCGGCGAACAGGAGCATGTCGGCCACCACCACCGAGAGCAGCCCGGTGCGAGCCCAGGCACGCGGCGAGCCGATGTGCGGGGACGACGCACCACGGACGGCCGGGAGGAACGCGAGCGCGACGCCCGCGAGCACGGCCGACGCCACCGCGACGGAACCGACGGCCGCACGCCACCCGATGGTCTGCGCGACCCACGTGGCGATCGGCACGCCGAGCACGAAGCCGAGCGAACTGCCCGAGTAGACGAACGCGATCGCGCGGCCGGCGAGGCGTGGCGGGACGATGCGCGTGGCGTACGCGGACGCCACCGAGAAGAAGAGCGCGTGGGCGACGCCGCCGACGACCCGGCCGGCGCACACCACGGCGAACGACGGCGCGAGCGCCACCATGAGGTTCGACACCGCGTACCCGACCAGGGTCGCGACGAGCACGGTCTTGCGCGGCAGGCGCGCGGTGAAGGACGTCAACGGGAGCGCGAGCAGGGCGACGGCCGCTGCGTACACCGTGACGACGACGCCCATCGACGACTCGGAGACCCCGAGGTCGCGGCTCATGGTCCCGAGCAGGCCGACCGGCATGAGCTCGGTCGTGATCGCGAAGAACGTCGCGAGCCCGAGCACGGCGATGCCGACGATCGAACCCGTCGTCACGGTGATCGGCCGCGTGTGCGCGGGCACGGCCGAGGTTCGGGTGGTTGTGGTCGTCACGGGGCTGACCTCCTCGCTGGGGACGTCCGGGCGCACGACGACGACGTCAGGGACGACGAGGAGCAGCGCGCTCGAGCTGTGGATGGGTTGTGGGTACGACTCCACGGCGAGTGCGCCCCTCCAGTGTCGCACGCAGATCCGACATGCGCGAGGGGGTGCCGCTGAGAAGTTCCTCGGACCGCTCCAACGGCGTCGTTCCGGGCTTTGTTCCCGGAACGAGGAACGGGGTGGGACCGATCGGCCCCACCCCGTTGTGCAACAGGTGTCAGTCGTGCAGGTGCGTCCGGCGACGGTGCCGCACGGAGCGGTACGTCAGCAGACCGGCACCGAGCAGGACGAGGACGCCAGCCGCGACCAGTCCGGGACCGATGTCCGCGCCCGTGTAGGCGAGCGCGCCCGTCGCCGGTCCGGAGCCCGTCGCGGCGACCGGGGCGGTCGTCGGTGCGGCGCTCGCGGTGGGCGTCGGGGTCGCCGTCGGGGTGGAGCTCGGGGCTGCTGCGGCAGCGACGACGAGGTCATCCACGGTGACCACGTCCCCTGCGTCGGCACCGGAGGTGAACGCCACCGTCGCGGTGCTGCCGGACACCGTGACCGTGTAGTCGGTCGCGGGGTTCAGCCCGGAGAGGGTGTACCGGCCATCGGTGCCCGTGGTCGTGCTCACGGGCGCACCGGAGTCGGCCTCGATGGGCGTGGCCGTCACGGTGCGTCCGCTGACCGGCGCGTCGTTGGTGTCGACCACCCGGCCGGTCGCGCTGGTCACGACTGCCTGCGGAGCCGGCGGCGTGACGAACGCGAAGTCGCGGGTCTGGGTCGGACCACCGCCCACCAGCGTCACCGCGGTACTGGTCGTCGTGCCGGTCGCTCCCGGGGCCGGCAGCGCCGAGCGCACCGTGTACGTGCCGTCCACGGTCGTGAACGAGTACCCGCCGTCGGCATCGGTGACCGTCGTGGCGACGACCGTACCGGCACCGTCGAGGAGGTCGACGGTGACGCCGGCACGGGCAGTGCCGTCGAGTCTGACCACGCCGCCGACCGTGCTCACCGCGTCGGTCTCGATCGGGTCCGCCCGCGTCGGCGCTCCCGGGGCAGCCGCTCCGGTGGTGACCGTCACGGGGTCGGCGCCGTCGACCGCGATGGTGACGGCGGTGTTCGGGGTCAGGCCGGACGCGCTGTAGTAGCCCTCGTCGTTCGTGACGGTCGTGATCGGCGTGGCGGCGTTCGGGTCGGTGATGACCACGGGGACGTCGGCTGCGGGTTCACCGTCCGGGTCCACGACCTGACCGATGATCGAGGTCGTGTTCGCCGGTGACGTGAACGCGAAGTCGGCGACCTGGTCCTCGCCGCCCGGGACGCCGTTCAGCGAGACACCGGTCTGCGTCGCGGTTCCGGTGGCTCCGGGCGGCGGCGTGATCGACACCTCGTAGTCGTTGATGACCGGCAGCTCCGGGAACGCGTACGTGCCGTCCGCCGCGGTCGTCGTCGTCGTGTACACCGTGCCACGCGGCGCGGTCACCGTGACGGTCGCGCCGGGGATCGGCGTGCCGTCGAGCGTGGCGGTGCCGGTGATCGCCGCGGTGCGGTTGGCGAACCAGGTCTGGTAGACGGGGAAGCCGCTCCGACGCTCGAACGTGAGCGTGAGGCTCGTGAGCGGTACCGTCGGCGAGAACCACGCCGTCGCGCCCGAGGTGTCGACGGAGCCGGCGTTGCCGGTGAGGGTCAGCGAGGCGGCGTCCCACGACGGGACGTCCCGCCCGGTGGTGCCGTCCGGGTCGGCCGGGCAGGACCACCCGCCGGGCGACACGGTCGAACACGAGTTGTAGACGCTCTGGAAGCCGAGGTCGGCTGCGGTCGCCGCCGCTCCGCCCTGGGTCGTCGCCGCGATCGTCACCCGGTCGGCGTCGACGTCCCCGAGCACGAAGGACCAGCTGCTCGCGCCGGGCGTCGGCTCCGCGAAGGTGTACGTCGTGACGGACGGCTGGCCAACGGAGTCGGCGAGCGGTCGCTGGTTGAGGTAGGTGTTGCCGCGGCTGCTGCCGTACGCGGCGCCCGGGCCGGTGCTCGGTCCCTGCCACGTCGAGTTCCCGCTGATCACGGTCGACTGGCGCGAGTCCGACTCGAACGTGGTCGCCGGGAAGCCCGGCAAGGTCATGGTGCCCGTGTAGTCCCTACTCTGACCGGCGAGGGTGAAGGTCCCCCAGTGTCCGGCCGGTGTGGCGGAGGCAGAGGTCGCGCCGACGAGCGCGAGTCCCCCTCCGAGTGCGAGGGCGGTCAGTGCCGCCGTGACGGTGCGTAGCCGCATCGTGCTCCCCTGCTCGTGCTGACCTGGTCCCTGAGCCAGACGCCGGATTCTCGACGTTCGCTCAGGCTATCTGCGGAGCGCGAGGTGTGTCCGGATCGAGACGTCGTCGTCACGCCTGGCGATCGAGCACGACTCGGGCCAGGGCGTCCAGAGCCGACACCTGCCCGGCGACGAGGAGGGCGCGCGCCTCGTCGGCGGCCATCCACCGTGCGTCGTCGACCTCCGGTACCTCGACGAACCGACCGGATCCGCGCGGCAGCTCGAGTCGCACGGTGTTGCTCACGACCTCGGTGACGTCGAAGTGCGGCGCGTGCACGGCGAACACCCGCACGACCTTCGCGGACTGTCGGTGCTCCCCCAGGTCGACCACGACGCCGTCGGGCGCTGCGGTCCCGATCTCCTCGGCGAACTCCCGCCGGGCGGTGGCGAGGGGGTCCTCCCCCGGTTCGACCTCGCCCTTCGGGATCGACCACGATCGCGGACGGCGCTGCCAGAACGGGCCGCCCATGTGCGCGACGAAGACCTCCGGCCCCGTCGATCCGGCGCGGTGGAGGAGGAGTCCGGAACTGGTGCGCACGCTCCGAGGCTACGCAGCCACCGCGCGCGGCGCGCGAGCACACAGGCGGACGGTCGGACGGGAGGCGCGGTGCGGCTCCGCCCCGTCGGTGCGGCCTGGTGACGAGGTCGTCTGCACCACCACGATCGCCCCGAACCACGCGGACACGTGGTTCGGGGTGACGTTGGTCGTGCGGGCGCTGTCAGACCACGGTCGGATCGCTGCACGGAACCGCAGGGACCGTGCAGTCACCCGATCGGGAGCGGGCGTACGCTCCGCCGCGAGGAGCGCCGACAGACGCCCCCGAGACCAGCACGAGGAGGTCGATCGGGATGGACGAACGGTGGACGACGGTGACGTTGGCGGCGGACGCGACGAAGCCCCACGAGCAGGCGCTCCGCTGGGTCGCCGACCACGGTGGGACCGGCATGGAACGCATCCGGGTGGTCGGGCCCGCGGGGTCGGCTGCGGCCGAGGCCCTCGCAGGCTCCGCGCGCGGGACGGTGCCCGGCGTGCACGTCGAGGTGGTGGAGCACGGTCCCGGCTCGTCCGCGAACGCCGTCGCCGCGGCGTCGGACGACTGCGATCTCCTGGTCGTCGGCTCGTGGCGGAGTCGGCGCGGGACGACGGTCGGGTCCGGACCCGCGCGGATCGCCGAGCGCGCGCCCGTCCCCACCGTGGTGGTCCCGGACGTGCCGCACCCGATCGACGGCGACGTGGTCCTCGCGGTCGACGAACCCCTCGACGAGCGGGCGGTCGCCATCGCCGTGCGGGAGGCGGAGCGTCGGCACCGGCGGCTGACCGTGCTCCGCGCGTGGGAGATGCCGGTGCTCACCCGGACCGGTCTGACGGACTTCGCGGAGGACCCGATGCGCTGGCGGGGACGGAACGCCGAACTCCTGGGACGGGTGACGGCCGAACTGCGGCGACGGTACCCGTCACTCCGCATCCACCCGCTGCTGGTCGAGGGACACCCGGGGCACGCGATCGCGGTGCACACGCGGACGGCGTCGCTCGTGGTGCTCGGCCAGGGACACGTGCACGTGCTGTCCGGGTCGGTGCTGCACGACGTCCTGCGGGAGGCGGTCTCCCCGGTGTGCGTCGTGCCCCCGACCGCGCACACCGACGTCGAGGAACGCGAAGCGACCGCCTGACGAGGCCGCGCTGCGCACTCAGCCCGCGAGGTCCCGCACGGCCGAGGCCACCCGATCCGTCAGGTAGGCCACACCCCGCTCGTTCGGGTGCAGCGCTCCGGGCTCGAGGTCGATGCGCTGCAGGTTGCTCGCTCCGTCGAGCGAGACCCCCGCCACGTACGGCCGCTTCGTCGCGCACGCCGAACGTGCCTGCGTGCTCGAGAACACGTCGACGAAGCGGACCCCGGCGGCACGCGCGGCCTCGGCCGAGACGTCGTCGAGCTGCTCCTGGACGCCGTGCAGGTACACGACGTCGGTGTCCGTGAACGGGTACGTGTCGGTCGGGAAGGACCCCGCGAGCGTCCCGAGGTCGACCGCGGCGCGGAAGCAGCCCTTCGCCGGGGTGTGCTCGGCGTCGGGGAAGATCGCCGGGTACCCCAGGAACACGACGACGGCGTTCGGTGCTGCCTCCTGGACCCGGGCGAGCGTGTCGGCGATGCCGAGCGCGACCCGGGAAGCGATCTTCGTGCCGAGCTGGTCCTCCCCGTCGCGGACGAGGGTGCTCTCGCACGACGGGGCGTCGCGTCCGGAGAACACCGGCCCCTTCGCGCTGAGCGCCAGGCACGACGCGGCCGTGCCGAAGAGGTCCGCGTCGTTGCCGCCGATCGTCAGCGTCACGAGCCGCGTCGAGTCCGACAGCGAGCGGATCTGCGGCGGGACCCCTTTGAACTGGAAGCCCGAGGTCACGTCGTCGCTCGTGGCGCCACCGCAGGTGACGTCGGTCAGCTGCAGGCCGAAGCGCTGCGCGATCCGGTGCGGGTAGTCGCGGGCGGACTGCCCGCACGCGTTCGTCGGCAGGTGGCTCGGGTCGTCGAGCCCGTACCCGGCCGAGTAGGAGTCCCCCAGCGCCACGTACTCGCTGCCCGGTGGGACGTCGGCGAGCCGCTCGGGCGGGTCGGACGACACCGGGAACGGCTGCGGCTGCGGCCAGGACGGTGCGGCCACCGCGTCCGACCGGTGCGGCGCTCCCGGGATCACTCCGGCGGTCACGAGGACGGAGATCGCAGCCACCAGGGCCAGGGCGGCGACGGACACCGGACGGACCGAACGGGACAGGGGGACCTCCGGCGGGCGGGGACGGACGGACGGAGGAGCCAGGCTAGCCGCTCGGGCTCAGCGCCGCCCGAGTCGTCGCTCGCCGTTGCTGCCGGTCTGGTACGTCAACCCGAAGTGCTCGTACAGGCCCGGCTCGATCGCGGCGTCGAGCTCACCGTCGGTGGCGATGGACGGCGCGTCCTTGACGAGCTTCTTCGGGAACGCGACGACCAGGTGCTTCGGGGCGACGAGCGCACCGGTGAGCGGCACGAAGACGAGCTTCTGGAACCCGACGAGTCCCGTCGTCACGGCACCGAAGGCCGGATCGGAGGTCGCGGTGTCGTAGTAGATGCTCTCGAGCGTCCCGATCTTCTCCTCGGACTGGTCCACGACCGGCAGGCCGATCCAGTCCCGGATGTTCCCGGCTTCGAACACGGTCGTTCCCTCCCGGCGGCCGGACCTTCCGACTGCCCGCTCCCGAACCTACTGACGGACGGCTGAACCCGACCGCCCCGGCACGACCCCGAGTCCGTCCACCGCCGCGAGCACGTCGTCCGGACCCACGGCCAGCAACGCGGGGTCGGGCTCGTCCGAGAACACGTCGCCGCGGCGCTTCGCGGCGTCGGTGAGCACGACGTGCGGCCCTGACGCCGGCGGCCCCCACGCCTCGGGCGGGGCCGGTCCGAACAGGACGACGGACGGCACCCCGTACGCGGACGCGAGGTGCGCCGCACCGGTGTCGACGGTGACGACGACCGCGGCGTCCGCGACGACGGCCGCGAACGGCTGCAGGTCGAGGACGCCCGCGAGGACCGCCTCCGGCGCCAGCCCGGCCGCGTGCGCGACCGCACGCGCGCGGACGACGTCGTCCGCGCCTCCCGTCAGCACCACGT
>NZ_JBPUGH010000109.1:0-11408 GCF_051548005.1 Curtobacterium flaccumfaciens
GGGCGGGCGCGGGCCGGCGGGTCGGGCGCGCCCCGACGACGGCCGGGAGGCGCGTGGCGGGGCTGAGCCCTGCCTCCAGGCGGTCGTGGACGCGGTCCGCGCAACCGTCCAGACGGTCGCAGGAGAGTCGGGGCCTCCGCCCAGGGGCTGCACCGACGGACGAAACACGACGTTTACACGCCGCGTCATCGCGTTACATCCGCGAAACAGATCGTGCTCATCGGTGAAACAGCACCTCGCCAAACTCGACAACACCCGAGGCGGTCCAAGAGCCGTTCGTGCAATCGAGAGGTGAACAGATGCTTGATCAGGGCCAGACAGGCTTCATCATGATCATGGCTGCGCTGGTGTTGTTCATGACACCGGGCCTGGCCTTCTTCTACGGCGGGCTGGTGAAGGCCAAGTCCGTCATCAGCATGATGATGATGTCGTTCGGCGCGATCGCGCTCGTCGGCGTCCTCTGGGTGCTGTACGGCTACGCGATCTCGTTCGCGAACACCGGACCCCACACCGCGGTCAGCGGCATCGTCGGGTTCTTCAGCATCGACTGGAACCAGATCGGGCTCGGCCAGGCGTTCGAGCAGTCCCAGGCGACGAAGCTCGCGGCGACGTACCCCGACCTCGCGTTCGTCGGCTTCCAGGCCACGTTCGCGATCATCACGGTCGCGCTGATCTCCGGCGCGATCGCCGACCGCGCCAAGTTCGGCGCGTGGATGGTCTTCGCGGGCATCTGGGTCACGGTCGTGTACTTCCCGGTCGCCTCGTGGGTGTTCAACCTCACCTCGGGTTGGGCCGCGACCTGGGGCGTCATCGACTTCGCCGGTGGCACCGCGGTGCACATCAACGCCGGTGCGGCGGGCCTCGCGCTCGCTCTGGTCCTCGGGAAGCGCGTCGGCTTCGCCAAGGGCGCGCACAAGCCGCACAACCCGCCCTTCGTCCTCCTCGGTGCCGCGATCCTCTGGTTCGGCTGGTTCGGCTTCAACGCCGGTTCCGCAGGCGCCGCGAACGGCGTCGCGTCGCTCGCCTGGATCAACACCCTCGCCGCGCCCGCCGCAGCGGTCCTCGGCTGGCTGCTCGTCGAGAAGCTCAAGGACGGCAAGGCGACCTCCGTCGGTGCCGCCTCGGGTGCCGTCGCCGGCCTCGTCGCGATCACCCCGGCCTGCGCGAACCTCACCCCTGGCTGGGGCATCCTCCTCGGGTTCCTCGCCGGCATCGTCTGCTGCTTCGCGATCGACCTCAAGTACAAGCTCGGCTTCGACGACTCGCTCGACGTCGTGGGCGTCCACCTCGTCGGCGGCATCTTCGGCACGCTGTACCTCGGCTTCTTCGCCAACGAGACCGGCCTGATCTACTCCGGCTCGTTCGTCCAGCTCGGCAAGCAGGCGGCCGCCGCCGGTGCGGTCGGCGCGTACTCCTTCGTCCTGGCCTTCGCGATCGGTTGGATCATCGAGAAGACCATCGGCTTCCGCGTGAAGACCGAGGACGAGGTCGCCGGCATCGACACCGCGGTCCACGGTGAAGAGGGCTACGTCCTCTACGAGGAGCG
Source organism: Curtobacterium flaccumfaciens (assembly GCF_051548005.1). Taxonomy (GTDB): domain Bacteria; phylum Actinomycetota; class Actinomycetes; order Actinomycetales; family Microbacteriaceae; genus Curtobacterium. Next base: position 1,547 of record NZ_JBPUGH010000109.1, read on the forward strand.
CGACGAGACCCCGGTCTCCGTCCGGTAGTCCAGCCGGTCCCCGGTTCCGTACGACGGGCCCCACGCACACAGCAGGCGTGGGGCCCGTCGTCGTGTGCGGGGCGTTCGGGCGCCTCTCGGTTCTCCGCCGCTGGCAGGGTGGGGGCATGACGACGACGTCCACGCTCACCAACCTCCGGCCGGTCGGCGGTCCGGACCTGCAGGCCGACCGCTCCCGCACCGTCCACCGGGCGAACACCGAGCCCGTGTCGCCGGCGGCCTACCCGGCGGACCTCGCGCTCGTGCTGGACCTCCGCCGCGAGGACGAGGTCGCGCGCGTCCCGCACCCCCTCCAGGAGTCGACCGGCTACCGGCAGGTGCCGATGTTCGATCCGTCCGTGCCCGAGTCCGGCGCCGCCGCGGTCCGGCTCGAGGACCAGTACACCGACTGGACCGAGCGGCACGCCGCCGGCATCGCCGCCGCACTGCGCGCGGTCGCGGGATCGGACGGCGACGTGCTCGTGTGCTGCTCAGCCGGCAAGGACCGCACCGGCATCGTCAGTGCGCTGCTCGCGCGGCACTGGGGGGCGTCGATCGCCTCGGCCGCGGAGGACTACGCGGCCAGCGCGGCCGGGCTCGTCGAACGGTTCGCCGCCGAGCGGGCGGCCAGTGACGACCCGGAGGCGACCGCGGTGGCACAGCGGTGCGTGCCGGAGATCATGCGCACCGTGCTGGAGCGGATCGAGGCGCGATGGGGGAGCGTCGACGGGTACCTGCACTGGCTCGGGCTGAGCGAGGAGGAGATCGCGGCGCTCTGAGGACTCGGGACCGGCGCACCGTCGGGACGCCCGCGCGGCGCTGGCAGGGTGGGGCTGTCCAGTCGGGTGGCGCCGACGGGGCGCTGTCGGGAAGGGCGGTGCCGCCGGGGCGCCGCCGGCGCGGACGGCCTGGAGGCACGGGGCGCGCTGTCGAGGCGGGCGCGCCACGTGCCTCCAGTCCGGTCCGGCGACCGCCGGTCAGGCGGGTCGGGTCACCAGGCGTAGTCCTCCGGTGAGGTCTTGTGCCCCGGGAAGATCTCGTCGAGGCGCGCGAGCGCCGCGTCGTCGAGACGGATGTCGACCGCCCGCACCGCGGACTCCCACTGCTCCATCGTGCGCGGCCCGGTGATCGGCGCGGTCACACCCGGCTGGTGCAGCAGCCACGCGAGCGCGAGCTCACCCGGCGTGTGGCCGAGCTCCTTCGCGAACGACTCGTAGGCGGTGAGCTGGTCGCGGTGCCCCTCGACGTACTCCGCGCTGCGACCGGACAGTCGGCGCGATCCCTGCTCGGTCTTCTCGACGATGCCGCCGAGCAGACCACCCTGGAGCGGCGACCACGGGATCAGGCCCAAGCCGTAGTGCCGGGCGGACGGCAGGACCTCGCGCTCGACGTCGCGCACCACGAGGTTGTAGATCGCCTGCTCGCTGACGAGGCCGAGGAAGTTCCGGCGCTTCGCGGCCTCCTGCGCCTGGGCGATGTGCCAACCGGCGAAGTTCGACGAGCCGACGTAGAGCACCTTGCCCTGCTGGACGGCGAGGTCCATCGCCTGCCAGATCTCGTCCCACGGCGTGTCCCGGTCGACGTGGTGCATCTGGTAGAGGTCGACGTGGTCGGTCTGCAGTCGACGGAGACTGGCGTCCAGCGACTGGCGGATGTTGAGCGCGCTGAGCTTGCCGCCGTTCGGCCAGTCGATCATCTCGCCGTAGACCTTCGTCGCGAGCACGGTCTTCTCCCGCCGACCGCCGCCCTTCGCGAACCAGCGGCCGATGATCTCCTCCGTCGCGCCCTTGCCCACCGAGCCGCCGTAGCCGTTCGCCGTGTCGAAGAAGTTCACGCCGAGCTCGTGGGCCCTGTCCATGATGGCGTGCGAGTCGTCCTCGCTGGTCTCCGGTCCGAAGTTCATCGTCCCGAGCACCGCTCGCGAAACCGACAGCCCTGTCCGTCCGAGGTGTGTGTAGTCCATGCAGCCGGTCTACGCGCGGTGCGCTGGGTGAGCCAGGCCCTGGCGGTACCGGTTGCGGGTCCTCGTCGCGCGTGCGCGCTCCGTGCGCGGTGCATGCGCTCGCGGGCATGGAACGGTCGTCGGTGGGAGTAGCGTGCCGCGAGTGAACATCCCCGCACTCCGAGGCAGCCGGATCATCGGGTTCGGCCACCACCAGCCCTCGCGCATCCTGACCAACGACGAACTCTCCACGATGGTCGACACGAACGACGAGTGGATCACCACCCGGACCGGCATCAAGACCCGCCACATCGCAGGCCCGGACGACACCGTCACGTCGATGGCGGTCGAGGCCGGGCGCGCGGCCCTCGCGGACGCCGGGGTCGACCCGTCGGAGGTCGGCCTCGTCGTGGTCGCCTCCACCACGCACCAGGACCGCGCACCGTACACCGCCGGCCGGGTCGCCGCGGAACTCGGGCTGTCCGGACGAGCGGCGCCGATCGACATCAACACCGCGTGCAGCGGCTTCGAGTACGCGATGGGCATCGCCGACCAGGCAGTCCGGACCGGCGCCGCCGACACCGCGCTCGTCATCGGGTCCGAGAAGCTCTCCGGGATCGTCGACTGGACCGACCGCTCGACATGCGTGCTCGTCGGCGACGGGGCCGGTGCCGCGGTCGTCGGGGTCTCCGACGAACCGCGGATCGGGCCGGTGTCGTGGGGGAGCGTGCCGCATCTGCAGCAGGCCGTGCGGGTGTCGGGGGACCCCGAGCGGTTCTCCCAGGAGGGTCGCTCGATCTACCGCTGGGCCATCACCGAGGCCGCCGACCACGCGCGAGCCGTCGTCGCCGCAGCCGGGATGACCATGGACGACATCGAGGTGTTCGCGTTCCACCAGGCGAACCTCCGGATCATCGAACCCCTCGTCGAGGCGCTCGGCGGGTCCCCGAGCTACGTCGTCCGTGACGTCGTCGAGTCGGGCAACACCTCGGCGGCGAGCGTGCCGCTCGGGCTGTCGAAGGCGTGGTCGCGCGGCGAGTTGCCGGAGGGGGTGCCGGCGCTGTTGTTCGGCTTCGGCGGAGGCTTCGCGCACGCGGGGCAGGTCGTGACGACGCCGGTTCACCGACGCTGAGCGATGGCCGCGCGGACCGCACGATGTCGGTCCCACGGATCGGTGCCGACGTAATCCGGGCCGGCCGACCGCGCTGGCCGGCTCAGCGCTGGTGGGCGGGCCCGGGCCGGCTCAACGCTGGTCGGGCGCGCACGACGATTCAGCGCTGATCGGCGGGCCCGAGTTGGCTCAGCGCTGGTCCGCGGGGCAGGGGCAGCTGAGCGCTGGTCGGCGGGGCCGGGCCGGCTCAGCGCTGGTCGGCGGGGCCCGGGTCGGGCGTCTCGGCCCAGAGGTCCTCGTCCGCCTTGCGACGTCGCCATGGCAGCGCCTTGCGACCCTCGGACACCGGCTCGCGACGCTCCTTCCCCGCGCGGGTCGGCTTCGCATCGAGCACGATCGGGAACTGCGCCGGCGGCGTCCCGAACCCGGTCCGCGACGCCTGGATGACCTTCCGGCCGAGCGCGTGGTTCCCGAGCCCGCCCACCGCAGCGCCGATCCCGAACGGGAGCGCTCGGCCGACGATCGTCGAGCCCTGCCTCGCCGCGAACCGCCGCACGAACTGGTCGCGGACCTGTCCGCCGATGCCCGAGACGACCTGCTTCGGGAGCGAGGCCGTCACCATCTCGCCCCAGAACGCCGTCCGGGCCTGCCCACCCGCGGCTTGACCGGCCAGCTGCTTGATCAGCTGTGTTCCCGGCGTACCGAGGATCAACGCCATCACGAGCGTCCGGGCTCGCTCCGGGTCGTCCAGCGCGATCCCGTGCACCTCGGTCACCGACTGCGCGAACAGGGCCGTGGTCTCGAGGAAGCCCACCGTCTCCGCGCCGCTCAAGCCGAGCGCAGCAGCCATACCGACGCCCGGGATGACCGCGCTCGCTCCGACCGCCGCACCGCCGGACGTCACCGCAGTGAGGTACTGCCGCTCCAGGATCTGGATGATCTCCGCGGGAGTCGCGTCTCGGTGTCGGCGACGGAGCCGGTTGACGTGCGAGACGACGATGGGGCGCTGCACGCTGAGCACCCGATCCAGCCACTTCACCCAGCCGGTACCGGTTTCCAGACGTTTGCCGTCGGCATCGTGTGCGGGGGTGTCGACCGGGGCGACCGGCATCGGGATGATCGCCTGGTCCTTCTGCTGTCGGGCCATGGAGCAGACCGTACGCCGCGGGGGTGGGAGCGGTCCCCACGCTCACCGGCACGGCACACCCGCTCGGCGGAGTGCGTCCCGGACCTGCTCAGGGCGCATGAGGTCCTGCCAGGAGAGCCGGAGGACGAAGCGGACCTCCGGGAAGGACCGCACGAAGTCCTCGCGGCGCTTCTCCCGCCAGTGCGCCTCGGCCGTCGTTCGCCCGTCGAGCATCGCCGGGTCTTCGTACTTCCCGCGCCCGTCGACCTCGACGACCACGCCCTGGTCGGGGAACCAGAAGTCGACGATGGCGGGTGGTTCCCCCGGACGCCGGAACTCGTGCTGCTGCACGGGCTCCGGCGTTCCCAGTTGCCGGAACCGGACGCGACAGAGCGACTCTGCGGGCGATCCGGACAGCGTCGACCCCATCTCGACGACGCTCTGTGCCTTGGTGGCTCCGATCTCGAGTCGCGCGACCTCGCGACCGAGTGTCTCCGGTGTCGCCAGGCCGACGCGGAGCACGTGGTCGACGATCGGGAGAGCCGTGACGGCCGGCCGGCGGGCGGCGATGTCGACCGCGGTCCGTGCGCCATCGCTCGTCCAGAGTCCCAAGGCGTCCAGCACGGTTGCGACCGGACGTCGGCGGACACCGTGACGGATGAAGTGCGCCGAGACACGGGTCGTGCCGGTCGTGGCGTCGGCGATGTGCACGCGGTCCGGCCAGTCTCCGACGACGGGGATGCCGAGGAGCGCACACGCCGACTCGTGCGACACCACGGCCCGCTCGTCGATGAACGGTGCGTTCGCCCGGAGTGTGACGAGGTGCCGCTCCTCCGGCCACAGACCGTCGAGTGAGCCAGCTCGGACCAGGACGCCGGGGCGTACTCGTTGCAGGAGCCCGCGCGTCGCCGCTCGTTCGACTGCACGCCGCTCAGCGCTCGGCAGACCCCGTGTGCGGATCAGCTCGACGTCCAGTGCTCGTTGCATGCCCCGACGATGTCAAGGACCGCCGCTCGCTCGCAGACCAGCGACGAAAACTGTGCACGAGCGTCGTTCTGTGCGGTCTTGTGCAGGGGATGTACCGCGTTCGCCGGGGCAGGACGCGACAACACGCTCGTCGATCGACACGTGTTTTGTCGTCCTGTGCTCGTGCATCGGATGCGGGCGCATGTTTCGACGTCGCGCGCGACGATCGACGCGTGGAACGTCGAAACGCGCGCGTTTCGTGGACCCCGCCCCGCTGCCGCGCCGCCCCTACCGGCGGGCGAGCTCCGCGCGCAGGGGGAAGTCCTGGTCCTCGAGGATGAGCTGGGCGCCGACGGACGTCCGGGCGTTGACCACGACGGGAGCGAGCAGGTTGACCGTGGTGCCCTCCGCTGCCGGGTTCGCGACGACGAGGAGCATCGCGTCCTCGGGCGCGGTCAGCCCGAGCACGTCGACCTGCGTGGTCGACAGCACGGGGGAGTAGTCGGGCAGGTGCACCGCGGCGTCGAGCAGGAACAGCCGCGAGCCGTCCCCGACCAGCGTGAACAACCCGTCGGAGCCGTCGACCGGGGTCAGCGCGAAGGTCGACCCGGTCAGGCCGAACGGGGGCACGGGGAACGTCAGGTCGATGCTCATCGGAGGTAGTCCATCAGGGTCGGCTGCAGCACCTTCGCGGTCACGGCGAGGGCTGCCTGGTAGTTGGTCTGCTGCACCTGGAGGTCGAGGACGGCCTTCGCGAGGTCCTTGTCCTCGACGTCCGACCGGCGCCCCTCGAGCGCGACGGACGCGGTCTTCAGCGTGTCCTGCGCGGTCAGCGCAGCCGCGTGACGCACGCCGACGTCGGCCTGCGCACTCCGCACGGTGTCGATCGCGCCGTCCACCTCGTTCAGTCTCGGGTTCACGTTCACGCCGTTCTGCAGGTCGGACACGATCGAGTCGATCACCGAGAACACGGACGTCGCGCCGGACCCGAACACCGCGGCTCCGGGGGTGTCCACGCGGACGGACTCGGCGTCGCCGACGCGCCGCGAGACCGCCGTGCCCGATGCCGCCCATCCAGCCGCCGCGTCGTACGCCGCCGAAGCGGTCGACGAGCCAGCGAACACGTTCCTCGTGCCGTACGTCGTGTTCGCGCGGGCCTCGAGGTCCGACTTCAGCGCCCGGAACTCGGTGATGAACGCGTCGCGGTCGGTGTCGCTCATGGTGCCGGAGTTCGCGGCCCGCACGGTGAGGTCGCGGACGTTCGTGAGGACCGAGTACACCGACGTCAGCGTGCTGTCGGTCGTCGCGAGCCAGCCGACGGCGTCGTCCGCGTTCCGGGCGTACTGCGCGTTCGCGGCCTGCTCCTTGCGGACCTGCATCGACGTGCCGGTGCCGACCGGGTCGTCGGACGGCCGCGAGATGTTCTTGAGCGTGGTCGCCTGGTCCGTCAGCTGCGCGACCTTCGCGGCACCCGCCTGCAGGCGCGCGCTGGCCGCGGCCATCGACATCTGGGTGGTCACCCGGGTGATCATGTTCAGCTCCTGCCGACGAGGCCGACGCGGTTGATGAGGGTGTCGAGCATCTCGTCGACGGCGGTCAGGACGCGCGCGGCGCCCTGGTACGCGTGCTGGTAGCTCAGCAGGTTGACGTTCTCCTCGTCGAGGTCGACCCCGGCACCCGACTGCTGCTGCGTGCGTGCGCTGGTCAGGGCGAGTCCGGTGAGCGTCGATTCCGACGCGGCCGACCGGGAGGCACTGCCCACCCCCGTCACGAAGGTCGCCCATGCGGCGTCCGGACCGTCGGAGGCCGCGCCGAGTCGCGAGAGCGCGTCGGCGAAGGAGTCGTCGAGTTCCCCCGCCGCGTTCCGCGTCGCCAGGCCGCTCGCGTCCGTCGGCACGACCGACAGTCCCTGCGCGGCCGGCATCCCGGTCGCGACGGCGAAGAAGGCGTGGCCGGTGGTGGCGTCGGCCGTCGAGCCGGCCTCGTGCACGGCGTTCACGACGGCCGCGAGCTTCGTCGCGACGGCGTCGTACGAGGCCGAGGCCTGTGCGAGTGCACCGCCGGTGCCCGCGGCGTCCGCCGGGGCCAGGAGCGAGAGCGCACCGCCGATCGATCCGCCGGAGAGCGTGACCGCGCCGGCCTGCCCCGAGGTCCAGGTGAGGGTCACGGGCGCGCCGTCGCGCAGGGCGGTCGCACCGCCGAGGGCGAGGGAACGTGCGTCGGTGCCCTGCACGATCGGGTTGCCGCCGATGAGGACGTCCGCCGTGCCGTCGGCGTTCGTCCGGACCGTGCCGCCCGCGAGGGACGCGATCTGCTCGGTGAGCTGGTCGCGCTGGTCGAGGAGTTCGTTCGCGTTCCCGCCCGCAGCGAGCGCCGACCGGATCTGGCCGTTGAGGTCGGCCACCTGCTCCGCGGCGTCGTTGAGCTGCGTGACCTGGGCAGCGACGGTCGACCGGACCTGCGACCACTGCTGGTCGAGGGCCTTCGAGCCGCTCGACAGTGTCGACGCGACGGTGTTCGCGGCGCCGAGGAGCGTGCTCGCCGCCCCGGGGTCGTCCGGGTGCGCCGCGACCTGGCCCCAGGCCGACCAGAACGCGTCGAGCTTGGTGGAGAGTCCGTCCTTGCCGGGTTCCTGCAGGCCGGTCTCGAGTGCGCTCAGTGCGGTGGCGCGGGCGTCGGCGTACGCAGAGGATCCTGCGGCGACACGCACCCCGGCGTCGAGCGTCAGGGAGCCGAGCCGGGCGATGCCGTCGACCGAGACACCCTGTCCGGCGAGTGCTGCCGTGCCCCGCATGAACCCGGTCTGGACGGCGGGGATCGACGACTGCGTGACCCGCTGCCGGGTGTAGCCGGTCGTGCCGGCGTTCGCGATGTTCTGTCCGGTGACGTCGATGCCCGCGCGGGCAGCGGCCAGTCCGGAGTACGCGGTGGCGAGGGAGCCGAAGGTGCTGACCACGACTACAGGTTCCCCTCGAAGAGACGTGCGCCGTCGGTGCCGGAGCCGCTCGTGCCGCTGGCGTCGTACGTCGACGGGGTCCCGACCGTACCGGCGAGGGTCTCCTCGGTCGCGTGCGCCGCGGCGCGGAGGAAGCGGTCGTTCTCGTCGCGGAGCGCACCGATCTGCGTCGTCAGCTCCACCATGGCGGTGAGGTGCGCGCCGAGGATCTCGCCCCAGGGGCCGTTCGGCGCTGCGGCGACGACGTCACGCAGGGGAGCGTCGGTCGCGACGCCCCACTCCTCGGCGACCTCGGCGCTCGACGCGGCGCGCTCGAGTCCGGTGCTGCGGAGCCGTTCGAGCACCTGCTCGACCTCACGGCTGGCGTGCGACACCCAGCGGGAGCGCCCGGCGGCGAGGAGCAGCTGCTCCTCCTCGAGCTTGAACGTGAGCAGCTCGAGCAGTTCGCGTTCGCGCCACAGTACGGCGGACAGGTCGTTCACGCTCATCAGCTCCTCCCGGGTGGTGGTTCGGTCCGTCATCCTGCGGACACCGGGAGCTATCGGTCCGCGGCGTGCGGACGTAAGCGCTCCGCACCGACGTGAGCGCAGACGCGCCGCGTTGCGAGGCGACGCGACGGGCGGGGCGGGCGTACCCCGGGCCTCCCGTCCGGGCCGTGATCGGGGGACAGAACCGGCTGTTCCCGGGGCTGTGTCCTCCCAAATGCCGACCCGTTCCACCGGGGGTCACCCCCGCACTGGGTACGGATGAGGGCCTGTTCAGAGCCCTCCCAGCCGATACATTCAGAACGCACCCCGGGGGACAGACCCGGTACGCGTCGCAGGGACGCGGAGGTGCCCGCCCGGAGGGACCCGGGCGGTCTTCGACGTACGTTCCGGCCTGCCGAGGCCGGTGTCCGTCGTGCCCACCGACGGGCGACCCACGGACGGGCTTCAGGTCGATCAGGGGATCAGCAGCATGGACCGCACCGAACGCAACACGATGATCGTCGAGCACCTCCCGCTCGTCGGCTACATCGTCGCCGACGTCCGAGCACGTGCGACCCACCTCGACCGGGACGACCTCGCCGCCGTCGGGTCCCTCGCGCTCGTCGCCGCCGCCGACGCGTTCGACCCGACCCTCGGCGTGCCGTTCGGTGCGTACGCCCGCACCCGCATCACCGGCGCGATCGCCGACGACATGCGTTCGGCCGACTGGGCCTCCCGCGGTACCCGCAAGCGCATCCGCGAGACCCTCGCCACGCAGGAGGCGCTGTCCGCCCGGCTCGGCCGCTCCGTCGGCGTGCAGGAGATCGCCGACGCGATGGGCGTCGACCGGCAGACCGCCGCCGACGCCATGAGCGACGCCGGCCGCACCGTCACCGCGATCGACGAGACCGTCCACGACGTCGTCGCCGCGGACATCGCGCTGCCGGGCGACGACCTCCTCGAGACCGAGAAGCGCCGGTACCTCCGCGCCGCCGTCGAAGCGCTGCCCGAGCGGATGCGCTTCATCGTCGAGCAGGTCTACTTCGGCGACCGGTCCGTCACGGACGTCGCCGCCGAGCTCGGGATCACGCACTCCGCGGTGTCGCAGCAGCGCTCCGAGGCGATGCGCCTGCTCCGCGACGGACTCGCCACGCACTACGGGGACGGCGGGACCACGCCTGAGCCGGCGTCCCGGACCACCGCCGCCCGCCGCAGCGCCTACCTCGCGAAGGTGGCCGCGAACGCCGCCGCCGGGGTGGCCCGCGCCGTGCACGAC
>NZ_JBPUGH010000110.1:0-11406 GCF_051548005.1 Curtobacterium flaccumfaciens
GGGCCACCGCGCGGACCGCGGCGGCGGGGTCGGGGGCGGACGCCTCGGACGCCTCGGCTCGTGCCCGTGTGCGCTCGTGCAGGACCTCGCGGGCGTGCAGGAGCAGTGCGCGCTTGTCGGGGAACGTGTGCAGGACGAGCCCCGTCGTGCACCCGGCGCGCTCGGCCACCGCGCGCAGGGTCAGGCCGGTCGGGCCGAGTTCGGCGAGGGTGGTGAACACCGCGTCGGACAGGCGTGCGCGGTGCGCGGCGTCATCTCGGATCCGTGGCACACCGGAAGCGTAACAGGTGTTACGGTAACGATCGTCACGAAAGGACGGCCATGCCCGACGCCACGCCCTGGACCATCACGACGACACCCTTCGACGACCCCGACGCGGACCGGCTCCGCCGAGCGCAGCGCCGGGAGCTCGACGCCCGCTACGGCTCGAGCGACCACGAGCCCGGCGTGCCGCCGTCCGCGGCGGACGTCCCCGTGTTCCTCGTCGCACGGGACGCCGACGGCACGCCGATCGCCTGCGGTGGGCTCCGACCCCTCGCCGCCGACGTCCTCGGCCCCGGCGTGGTCGAGGTGAAGCGGATGTACACCGCTCCCGAGGCGCGCGGGACCGGGGTGGCCACGGCCGTGCTGCGGGCGCTCGAGGACGAGGCCCGTCGGCTCGGAGCGCCGCGGCTGGTGCTCGAGACCGGGCCCGCGCAGCCCGATGCGATCCGGTTCTACCAGCGCGAGGGGTACGAGCCGATCCCACTCTTCGGGGCCTACTTCGGTTCGGACGTCTCGGTCTGCTTCGGCCGCTCGTTGGACCGTGCCGATCCGGGTCAGCGCGAGAACACGTCGTCGAGCGTGTAGGTCGCCAGCCGCCGCTGCCGGAGGAGTCGACCGAGCCGGGGGAGCGCGCCGATCGTCCCGGGGTGGTTCGCGTGCCCGATCACGATCCGCCCCGCGGTGAACCACTGGTCGGCGAACCCGACGATCTGACCGGCGCCGATGTCACCGGAGTCCGCGAGCGTGCCGTACCAGAGCAGCGGCGTCGTGTACCCGACCCGCGCGGCCGCGGCGTCCACCCGGGCGTCGTGGTACCCGTACGGCGGCCGGAAGTACGGCCGCGCGTCGACACCGAACGTGTGCTCGATGAACTCGTGGTTCCGGGTGAGCTCGTCCTCGATGGCCTGGTCGGAGAGCCCGGTCAGCGCCGGGTGGTCCCACGTGTGGTTCCCGATCTGCACCTGCCCCGACTCGATGAGTGGTCGGAGGGCGTCGGCGTGCTCCGTCCACGACGGTCGCACCCCGTTGACGAAGAACGTCAGCCGCGTGCCGGTCTCCCGGGCGAACCGGACGTAGGCCCCGACGACGTCCGAGGAGGCACCGTCGTCGACCGTCCACGCGATCCCCGATGTCCCCGCGGGGAGCCCGGTCACCGTGCCGGCCGGGAGCGGCCGCTTCGTGATCGACGGCGCCGTCCAGGTCGGTGAGGCCGTCGGCGTCGGCATCGGCGTCGGCACGGCGACGGGCGTCGCGGAGCGGGACGGGGCGGTGACGCGACGGGGCGTGGCCGGCGAGCACGCCGACAGGGCCGAGGTGGCGAGCAGGGCACCGGCTCCGGCGAGCAGGGTGCGGCGGGTGGTGCGGTGGTCCATCCCCACCACCATCCGTCGTGGTCGGGTCCCGCACATCGCCTCGCGGAACGATCATCCGGTGGCCGGTCGGCCACCGTCGCCTCGCCCGGCGGTCGGCGCGCCGGACCGGACTGGAGGCACGGCGCGCGTCCGGTCGCACACCCCGCGTCGCAGCCGCGGCTGGGAGCGCACCCCGGGGCGGACGGGTACCGACGTAGGGGAGACGAGCCGTGCCTCCCGGCCGGCCCGGAAGCGACCACGAGAGGAACGCGACGTGCGCGCACTGACCTGGCAGGGCACCGAGAAGGTGTCCGTCGAGACCGTCCCCGACCCGACCATCCAGGAGCCGACCGACGCGATCGTGCGGATCACGTCCACCGCGATCTGCGGCTCCGACCTGCACCTGTACCGCGTGCTCGGCCCCTACATCGACAAGGGCGACGTGCTCGGGCACGAGCCGATGGGGATCGTCGAGGAGGTCGGTTCCGCGGTCACGAACCTCACGGTCGGCGATCGCGTCGTCATCCCGTTCAACATCTCCTGCGGACACTGCTGGATGTGCCGGCACGGCCTCCAGTCGCAGTGCGAGACGACCCAGGTGACCGAGTACGGCACCGGAGCGTCCCTGTTCGGGTACACGAAGATGTACGGCCAGGTCCCCGGTGGACAGGCCGAGTACCTCCGGGTCCCGCACGCGGACTACGGTCCGATCAAGGTCCCCGACTCCGGACCGGACGACCAGTGGCTCTTCCTGAGCGACATCCTCCCGACCGCGTGGCAGGCCGTGCAGTACGCGGACGTCCCCGAGGGTGGCACGCTCGCGGTGCTCGGACTCGGCCCCGTCGGACAGTTCGCCGCCCGGATCGGCAAGCACCTCGGCTACCGGGTGCTCGCCGTCGACCCCGAGCAGGTCCGTCGCGACCTCGGAGCGAAGCACGGCGCCGAGGTGTTCGACCTGACGAAGGACCTCGTGCCGCAGCTGGTCGACCTCACCGACGGACGCGGACCCGACGGCGTCGTCGACGCGGTCGGCATGGAAGCGCACGGCAACCCCGTCGCGGGCTTCGCGCAGCGTGCGGCCGGCCTCCTGCCCGACAAGCTCGCGCAGAAGGCGATCGAGACCGCGGGCGTGGACCGGCTGGCAGCCGTGCACACCGCCATCGACCTCGTCCGCCGCGGCGGCACCGTGTCGCTCAGCGGCGTCTACGGCGGGATGGCCGACCCGATGCCGATGATGACGCTCTTCGACAAGCAGATCACCATCCGCGAGGGGCAGTGCAACGTCAAGCGGTGGATCGACGACATCATGCCGCTCGTGCAGGACTCGTCGGACCCGCTCGGCACCCTCGACCTCACGTCGCACCGGGTGTCGCTCGAGGACGCGCCGCGCATGTACTCGGTCTTCCAGAAGAAGGAGGACGACTGCGTGAAGGTCGTGCTCGACCCGTCCCTGGCCGCGGCATGACGACCCGGTCGCGGGTGGCTCCCGCGGCGATGACGCGTGGGATGTCGCCGCGGGTGTCGCGCGGGGCGTCGTCGCGCGGGTCGCGCTGATGCGGGTCGTGGTCGTCGGGGCGACCGGCAACGTGGGGACCGCCCTGCTCCGCCGGCTCGCCGCCGCACGGCTCGCGGGGGAGGGGGCCGACGGGGGCTCCGGTGGTGGTGACGGTGGCCTGCAGGTCGTCGGGGTCGCGCGCCGGCTGCCCGACGCCCGGGTCGCCCCGTACGACGTCGCCGTCTGGCACGCGCTCGACGTCGGCGACCCCGGCGTCGTGCCCCGGCTCACCGCCGTGCTGCAGGGCGCGGACGCCGTGGTGCACCTCGCCTGGGCGCTCCAGCCGACGCACGACATCCCGGCGCAGCGGCGCACCGACGTCGACGGGCAGGCACACGTCCTCGAAGCAGCGGTGCGTGCCGGCGTCGGGCACGTCGTGGTCGCGTCCTCCGTGGGCGCGTACCGCGGGGTCGACGCGGCGGGGAAGCGCACGCCCGTCGACGAGTCCTGGCCCGCGACGGGCATCCCGACCGCGACGTACTCGAAGCACAAGGCGGAGAACGAGGCGGCCCTCGACGCGTTCGAGGCCGCCCACCCGACGATCACCGTGACGCGGCTCCGACCAGGGCTCGTCTTCCAGCGTTCCGCCGCCGCGGAGCTGCACGGGCTGTTCCTCGGACACCTCGTGCCGATGCGCATCGTGCGCTGGGTGCGGTGGGCGGTGCTGCCGCTGCCGTACCCGTTCGTGTTCCAGGCCGTGCACGCCGACGACCTCGCCGACGCGTACTGGCGGGTCGTGGACCGGCGGGCGGCGGGCGCGTTCAACATCGCCGCCGCTCCGGTGCTCAACCCACCCCGCATCGCCCGGGCGCTCGGGATGCGTGGGGCCGTCCGGATCCCGCTCCGGCTGCTCCGCGGGCTCGTGACGCTCACGTGGCGGCTCCGACTGCAGCCGACGGACGCCGGGTGGATCGACATCGCCGCGGGCGTGCCCGTCATGCGCACCGACCGTGCCCGGTCCGAGCTCGGGTGGGAGCCGCGGCACACCGCCGAGGAGGCGCTGCGCGAGCTCGTCGGCGGGTTCGCGGACGAGGCGAGCGTGCCCGCGTCAGGGCCGCTGCGGGGATGAGGTCGGGGCCGCTGCCGGGATGAGGTCGGGGCCTCGTTCGCGGGGCAGCGCTGCCGACAGGACGTCCACTACGGTCGGAGCAGTCCGACGAAGGGGGACGACGTGTTCGGAGAGCTGTTCGGGAACGAGATGGGCGACGGGTTCGGCGCGTTCGGCGTGCTGTTCGGGATCGTCGCGGCGATCATCGGTCTCGGGTTCGTGGCGATCATCGTGTCGATCGTCGTCCGGAGCAGCCGGATGGCGAAGCGCGGGCAGAACCCGTTCACGCTGCAGGAGGACCTGGCGTACCGGGCGATGCAGAGCCAGACCCTCGCGCCCGCGAAGACGCTCGAACAGCGGCTCGCCGAGCTCGACGACCTCCACGCCCGCGGCGTCATCTCCGACGAGGAGCACCGGGTGGCCCGCGCGGACGCCCTCGGCGGGTGAGCATCCCCGACTTCGACGTCGAACAAGCCGCCGGGCCGCGGTTCTGGGCGGTGCTCCTCGGGGTGCTCGGGGCGGTCGTCGGGGTGCTGGCGGTCATCGGCGCGCCGCTGCCGGTCGGTGCATCGCGGTACGGCTTCCACGAAGCGGCCTGGGCCCGCACCGTCCACGACGTCCAGGCCTGGCTCGCGCACGACGGCTGGCGGGTCTCCGGGTCGTCCTGGGTGTTCGGTGCGGCAGCGGTGGCCGCGCTGTCCGGTGTCGCCGTGCTCCTGCACCCGACGTGGCCGGACGGGCGGCGGACGGCGCTGGTCGTCGTGCCGGCCGGCACGTTGCTGGTGGCCGGTCCGGCGACACAGTGGGCCCTCGGCCTGCCCTGGTCGAACTACGGTGTCGGCTCGACGGCCGACATCGCCGGTGGCCTGCTCGCCGCAGCCGCTCTGGCCATGGTGGGCGCCGCCGTTTGGCTCGCGGTCCGGCGCCGTCGGCGTGGGCAGGACGGCGCAGACCCGCGGCCGTAGGGTGGACGCGTGCTGCAGCCGACGGACCTCCTCGGGGAGTGGGAACTCCGACGGAGCGTGGTCGACCGGCTCGCCGGCGTCGAGGGCACCGTCACGGGGAGCACGACGCTGTCCCTGATCGACCCGGACGAGGTGCGCTGGGACGAGTCCGGCACGATGACCCTCGACGGCCGCGCGGTGCCGGTCTCGCGGACGCTGTCCGTCCAGCGGGGCAGCGACGGCGTCTGGGTGGTGCACTTCTCCGACGGCCGCGTCTTCCACCCGTGGGTCTGGGACACGTCCGTCGCCCACGCGTGCGCGCCCGACGACTACACGGGCGTGCTCGGCGGCGACACCGAGCGGTGGACCGTCCGCTGGGACGCCCGCGGCCCGGCGAAGGACTACACCCTCACGAGCGAGCTCCGGCGTCGGACCCGCGCGGCAGACTGAGCGCATGGCCCGCAGAACCGACGGCACCGACGCCCCGCGCACCACCGTCCCGTCCCCGTCCGACCTCGAACCGTGGACGCCCGGCCCCGGCGACGTGCTGTCCGGCGACCGGATCGAGGGCAAGCGCATCGTCGTGCTCGACCTCGCCGGTGAGCGCGTGCCCGACCTCGAGCTCGAGGAGTCCGTCGTCGAGTCACTGCGCGCGGGCGACGCCGACCTCCGGGGCCTGCGGATCCGGGACACCGTGGTCGAGGAACTGGACGCGCCCGTGCTCCGCGTCTCGAGCAGCACCTGGCGCGACGTGCAGGTCACCGGCGGACGCATCGGGTCCGCCGAGCTCTACGACTCCGGGCTGAACGGCGTCGAGTTCGTCGGCATGAAGCTCGGGTTCGTGAACCTCCGCGGCGCGACCCTCACGGACGTCGTGTTCCGCGACTGCGTGGTCGAGGAGCTCGACCTCGCCGACGCGAAGCTCGTCCGGGTGGCGTTCCCGGGCACGCGGATCCGGGTGGTCGAGGGGACGAACACCCGGATCGAGCACGTCGACCTGCGCGAGACCGACCTCGACCGGGTGGAGCGGCTCGACGGGCTCCGTGGGGCGACGATCGGCAGCGACCAGCTCTTCACGCTGGCCCCGCTCCTGGCGGCCCAGGCGGGCTACCGGGTCGACTGACACTGACCTCGCACCGTGCGAGGCCGCCGTCGAACGGTGCGAGGTCGTGCGCACGGTGCGAGGACTTCCGGCTGCCACCGTGTAGGGAACCTCGCACCGAGCGGCGTCCGCGCTCACCCGACCGACGCCGCAGCAGCCACCGCAGCCGCGAGGTCCGCCTGCACGAGGTCCCCGTGCACCGCCGCACCGACCGCCGTCCCGGCCGCCGCCGACGCGATCACGGTCGCCATCGGCGCCGTCACGTTCCCGGCCGCGTACACGCCCCGGACCGGGGTCTGACCGACACCGTCGACCGCCAACGCGCTCCCGAACCGGTGACCCCCGACGACGAAGTCGGTGGCCGCCAGACCGACCCCGGCGAGGAAGTCGACCCGGGCCTCGGCCGTGCTCGCGGCGGCGAGGGCGTCGAGCGCGACGAAGTCCCCGGAACCGAGGGTCACGCCGGTCAGTCGGTCGCCCTCGGACTCCACCGCCGCGACCGACTGGCGCACGACCGCGATCCCGCGCGCCCGGAGACCTGCCAGAGCGGTGTCGTCGACCAGCGCAGGATCGGTGACGAACGCCGTCACGTCGTCACTCAGAGCACGGAACATGAGGGCGTGGTGCGCTCCGTTCGGCGTTGTCACGAGCACGCCGATGCGACGGTCGCGGATCTCCCACCCGTGGCAGAACGGGCAGTGCACGACCCCGCGCCCCCACTGCTCGGCGAGCCCCGGGACCTCGGGCAGGACGTCGACGGCGCCGGAGGCGACGACCAGCCTGCGTGCCGTCACGACCGCGCCCGAGTCGAACGTGACCGAGAAGCCGACCGCGTCGGCGCCGTCTCCGTCCGTGGCGGACGTCGCCACGATCCTCCCGGCCGTCACCTGGACGCCGTAGGCGGCGACTTCCTCGCGACCGACGCGACCGAGCTCGGAGGGGGACACGCCCTCGCGCCCGAGGTAGTTGTGGACGCCCTCGGCCGGCGCGTTGCGCGGTTCGCCCGCGTCGACGACCAGGACCGAGCGCCGGGACCGGCCGAGGATGAGGGCTGCTGACAGGCCGGCGGCCGCGCCGCCGACGACGATGACGTCGAACTGATCTCGCATGACGGCAGCATGCGCGCGGGTGTGAGGATCCAGCAAACAACGTTGCCGCTCTGGCAAAGTGGTGCCATGGCACACGACCGGGAGGCACGGATCACCCCGCGCACGACCGCCGACGTCGTCGAGGCGGTCGGCCCACGACTCCGCGCGCTCCGTGGGCACCGCGACGTCACGTTGGCGGCGCTCGCCGCCGAGACCGGCATCTCGGTGTCGACGCTCTCGCGCCTCGAGTCCGGGCAGCGCAAGCCGACACTCGAGCTGCTCCTGCCGCTCGCGCGGGCCTACCAGGTGCCGCTCGACGACCTCGTCGGGGCGCCGCCGACGGGGGACCCGCGGGTGCACCTCAAGCCCGAGGTGCACGGCGGGCGCGTGGTCGTGCCGCTCACCCGGCGCACCGGCGGCGTGCGGTCGTTCAAGCAGCTCATCCCACCGGGACCCGCGAACACCGACCGGACGCTCCGGACGCACGAGGGCTACGAGTGGCTGTACGTGCTGTCCGGGCGCCTCCGGCTGCTGCTCGGCGACCGGGACTTCGACCTCGGGCCGGGGGAGGTCGTCGAGTTCGACACCCACACGCCGCACTGGGTGGGCAACACGACGGACGAGGTCACCGAGGTGCTCTGCCTGTACGGACCG
This sequence comes from Curtobacterium flaccumfaciens, assembly GCF_051548005.1. GTDB lineage: Bacteria > Actinomycetota > Actinomycetes > Actinomycetales > Microbacteriaceae > Curtobacterium. The sequence continues at coordinate 8,008 of NZ_JBPUGH010000110.1, forward strand.
CAGGGGGAGCGGGCGCACGTCCGGTCGAGTCCCGCGCCGCGGGCGGACCCGGACGTCCGCTAGAACACGTGCGTGATGACGTCGTCCAGCAGGCCGGACGTCGACACGTTCGACTGCTGGATGTGGATGCCGACGTCGCCGCGGGTGGAGTAGGTGTCGCCGTCGGTGACCGGGTACTGGCTGTTCTGCGAGACCTTCTGACAGCGGTAGCCGTACCCGTCGAGCGAGCAGTCGTAGCCCGCGAGCGCGCTCTGCAGGTGGGGGTAGGCGTTCGACGAGTCGACGACGGCGACCCGGATCGACAGGAACGTGGTGTCCGCCCGTGGATCGCGCCAGACGCAGTACAGGGACTTCCCGTCGGGCTGCAGCACCGGCGTCAGGGCGTCCTTCGGCACCTCGACCGGGTCCCCGACGACGTCCGGGTCGTTCAACGGCGCCGAGGCGAACGCGTCGTCCCACCTGCCCGGCGTGATGAGTCCGGCGCAGGAGTCGGGGATCGTGCCGCGGTCGTCGTCGACGCCGGGCACCGGGGTGATCGTCGCGGTCGGGCGCGGGGTCGACGTCGGTGACGGGGACGCCGGAACGGCCTCGGAGGCGGAGGTCGCGCTCTCGGCGACGGGCGTGGTCGTCGGATCCGACGCCGTCGTCGGCGCGCAGCCGGAGAGCGTGAGGACCGCGAGGATCGCGACGCCGGACGCCGTCCCGATCGCCGCCCGCCTCGTGGTGCGGTACTGCTTGCCAGCCATGCCTGCCCCCTGGTCGTCCGAGCACCCGATGGTCCTCGTGGGCGACGGTAGCCCCGCGATCCGTCGTCCGGTTCGTCGGTCGCGAAGTCGTCACCGAACCGTGTCCGACCGACTCGCAGGCGGACCACGGACGACGGATGGCGGCCGCGGGTCGGGCTGCGGGCGTCGGTCGCGGGTTGCACGAGGACCGTCAGCGCGGATCGGGGAGTCCGTCAGTCGCGGGCGGGCTGGAGGGCGTCAGCCGCGCCAGACCACCCGCGGCGCGAGCAGGCGGTGCCCGGTCGTGGCCGGCAGGACCGAACGGCCGGACCCCATCAGGAGTTCGACCGCCGCCGAGGCCGCCGCGTCCAGGGGTTGCTCGACGCTCGAGATGCCGACGGCCTCGGCGACCGGGGTGTCGTCGTACCCGACCACGGGCACGTCGGCACCCAGGGCGAAGCGGGCGCCGAGTGCGAGGGTGTCCGACGCGCAGACCACGGCGTCGAACGCGGCCCCGTCGTCCACCGCGCGCGACACAGCGGCCGTGGCCGCAGCGACGTCGTCCTCGCACGTGAGTGGCGCGGGGTCGTCGTCGAGCCCCGCTGTCGCCAGGGCGTCCCGCCAGCCGAGGCGCCGTTCGTCTCCCTGGCCGGAGGGACTCGGCCACCCGAGGAACCCGATCCGCCGGTGCCCGCGCGCGACGAGCCCGGCGGTGGCGTCGCGGAGTCCAGCCCGCCCGTCGACGTCGACCCAGGGGTGCGCGGCGTCGTCCATGTCCAGCACGCCCCAGGGCCGTCCGAAGGTCACGAAGGGCACGTCGCGTGCACCGAGCCAGGCCGCACGCGGGTCGCCGTGGGCCGTCGAGGTCAGGACGAACCCGTCGACGTCCGAGCCCTCGACGAGGCGCTCCATGTGCGCGAGCTCGTCGTCGAGGTCGGTCGCGGTGAAGAGCAGGATCCGCATGCCGCGCTCGTCCGCCCGTTCGACGAGGGCGTGCAGGAACCGGTCGAGGACCGCGCCCGAGATGCCGTGCACCGGCGGGAGCCGGACGCCGAGCGTGCTGCTCTGCCTGGTGCGGAGTCGTCGAGCGGACGCGTGTGGTCGGTACCCGAGTTCGTCGATCGCGGCTCGCACGCGGTCGAGCGTCGCCGCGCGGACGATCTCCGGGCGGTTCAGTGCGTTCGAGACGGTCTGCCGGGAGACCCCGGCAGCCGCTGCGACGTCGGCGACAGTGGCGGGCTGGGACACAGGGTTCACGGTAGCGGGTCCAGGGTGTACCTTTGCATCGTTTGATCGATCAAATTTGAACGATCGAAGCCCGCGAGGGCCTGAACTCGACGAGGAGTCCACGATGCAACGACCAGTGCGACGAAGCACAGCACGCAAGCTGACCGCGGGCGCGATCGCCCTCACCGCGGCGCTCACCCTCTCGGCCTGCGGGTCCGGGTTCTCCGGTTCGGGTGGCTCGGGTGGCTCGGGCGGCTCCGGTGGATCCGCGTCCGGGAAGCTCACCTCGAGCAACGACCCCATCAGTGTCCTGATCGGCTCGTCGGGGGACGCCGAGACCGCCGCGGTGAAGAGCGCAGCCGCATCGTGGGCGAAGTCGTCCGGTACGAAGGCCACGGTGCAGGCCGCCAACAACCTCGACCAGCAACTCGCCCAGGGCTTCGCGTCCGGCAAGCCCGCCGACGTCTTCTACGTCAGCACCTCCTCGCTCGCCGGGTACGCCTCGAACGGCTCGCTCCTGGCGTACGGCGACCAGCTCACGGACAAGGGCGACTTCTACCCGACCCTCACGAAGTCGTTCACCCTCGACGGCACGCTGTACTGCGCGCCGAAGGACTTCTCGACCCTCGCACTCTTCATCAACAAGGCCGACTGGAAGGCCGCCGGGCTGACCGACGGCGACGTCCCCACGACCTGGGCCCAGCTGAAGACCGTGTCCGAGAAGCTCACCCAGGACGGCCGTGTCGGGCTCGCCGTGAGCCCGCAGGTCGAGCGACTCGGGGCGTTCATGGCGCAGGCCGGTGGCGCGCTGACCAACAGCGCCCAGACGAAGGCCACGGTCGACTCCGCCGCGAACGTCGAGGCGCTCGACTACGTCAAGGGCCTGCTCGACGACGGCTCGATGAAGTTCTCGAGCGACCTCGGGGAGAGCTGGGGCGGTGACGCGTTCGGCAAGAACAAGGCCGCGATGACGATCGAGGGCAACTGGCTCACCGGCGCGATGTCGTCCAGCTACCCGAGCGTCGGCTACGAGGTCGCGAAGCTGCCCGCGGGGCCGAAGGGCGCCGGCACGCTGCAGTTCACCAACTGCTGGGGCATCGCGAAGGACTCCCCGAACCAGAAGGCCGCGCTGTCCTTCGTCGAGAAGATGGTCAGCAAGGACCAGCAGCTCGCGTTCGCGAAGGCGTTCGGCGTCATGCCCTCCGTCGAGTCGGCCGCGAGCACCTGGAAGCAGGAGTACCCGCAGTACGCGCCGTTCCTCGACCAGGCCGGCGACGCGGTGGGTCTGCCGACCAAGAGCGGGACGGCCGACGTCATCGCGGACATGGACTCGAAGCTCGGCACGTTGAAGAGCACCGACGTGAAGACGCTGCTCGAGGGTGTCCAGAAGAACATGTCCGCCGCGCTGGAGGGCTGACGAGCGTGTCCCGGAAGAACCGCGGCGAGA
>NZ_JBPUGH010000111.1:0-11365 GCF_051548005.1 Curtobacterium flaccumfaciens
GCTCGGCGGGGCCCGGCTCGGCGAGGCCCGGCTCGGCGAGGCCCGGCTCGGCGAGGGCCGGCTCGCGGTCAGCCGCGTGCGCTCAGCGGCGCTCGGCGAGCGTGCAGAGCGCTTCGTGAGCGAGCATCACGGGCACCGCGAGGGCGTGGGGCAGCGCTGCTCCGAGGCGCTCGAGCCCGGAGAGCACGGCGTCGAGGACGGGGTTGTCCGTCGGCGCGGGCCAGTTCGAGGAGACGGGGCGGGCGATGTCCTGCTGCGAGAGAACGGTCATGGTCGTGTCCTTCGGGGTTCCAGCCGACCCTGCGTCGGCTTATGATGTACAACATATTGCCGTCCTCATTGCATGTCAAGTGCGATGGGAACGACCTCCGCGCGTACGATCTCGACCATGGTGGAGATCCCGGTACCGAGACCGACCGACCTGCTCTCGATCGGCGAGGTCGTCCGGCGGACCGGAGTCGCGGCGTCGGCACTGCACTTCTACGAGCGCAAGGGCCTCATCCACCCGGAGCGCACCACCGGAGGGACCCGCCTCTACCCGCGGCACGTCGAACGACGGATCGCGATCATCCAGGTGGCGAAACGACTCGGCATCCCGCTCAGCGAGGTGGCCGAGCAGTTCGAGACGCTGCCGACCGACCGGATGCCCTCCCTGCGCGACTGGGCTCGGCTCAACGAGCGGTGGCGCGCTCGGCTCCGTGCCCGCCAGCTCGAACTCGAGCGGCTGCAGGAGGAGATGACGCAGTGCATCGGGTGCGGCTGCGTCTCACTGAACGCCTGCCTCGTGATGAACCCGGGCGACGCGATGGGCGCGGACGGCACCGGCGCGCGTCGTTTGCTCCCCATCGAGAACTGACCCACGCGGGGTGGAGTCACGAAACGCGCGCGCTCAGGCCCGACGCGGCCCTCGGAGGAACGGGACGCGCGGCATGAGCCAGTCGACCCAGACGACCCGGACGCCCGGCGCCACCGCGAGCGACCAGAGGATCGAGGCCGCCGCGTCCGTCGGGTAGTGCACGGCGTCGATGGACACCGCGAAGAACACCACGACGATCGCCACCGTCCCGGCGACGAGCACGACCCGGTGCCAGCGGTTCTCGCGGAGGAGCCAGATGAGGGCGATCACGAACGCCGTGATGTACACCGTGTGGCCGCTCGGGTAGCCCGGGTCGGGCTGCACCGGGAACGGGTGCGGCAGCACGGCGACGTCGGGCCGGGCGCGGTGCACGATCTCCTTCACGACCGCCGAGGGGATCCAGGTGATCGCGATGGTCCCGCCGAACGCCAGCGCCGGTCGGAGGTCGCGCGTCCGCCACCAGATCACCCCGACGACGACGAACGTGATCGCGATCGCCGGGGCCGGACTGATCACGTGGTAGACCCCGTCGGTGAACGCCCCGAGCGCTCCGGTGTGCAGGGCGTTGAGGGCCTTCGACAGCCCGAGGTCGACGGTCCCGAGCGTGAACCCGACGCCCGTGATCACGAGGACCGCCACCACGGCGAGCACCACCGATGCGAGCGGGTACCGGGCGGGTTCGAGGATGCCCACCACGTCGCGGTCGGCGGAGGAGCGGCCCCGGGGGCGCAGGAGTGGGGCGTCGGCGGTCATCCGACCATCGTCCCAGGTCAGCGGGAGCGCGGGCCCGGATTCCCGTGACGATCCATCAGAGACCGTTCAGCGTCCGGGACACCGGCGGCCGGGGGTCAGTGCTCGGCGCCGCCCTGCTCGACCAGGTCCGGGCCACCGCGGAGGGATTCGCGGACGACGACCTCGAGCGCACCCACGACGTCCTCGAGCGGAAGTGTCGGCACTGTGCCGTCGCCGAACCCCGGGACGGCCGGCACGTGCACGAACCCGGCGCGGAGTCCGTCACGGTCCGCGAACGACATCAGCTCGTAGAACGCCTGGTTGCACGTGAAGGTACCCGCCGTGTTCGACACCGCGGCCGGGACACCGAGGGCGCGGATCTCGGAGACGATCCGCTTGATCGGGAGGGTCGTGAAGTACGCCGGCTGTCCGTTCGGATCGATCGGCTCGTCGACGGGCTGCGCGCCGGCGTTGTCGGGGATCCGGGCGTCCTGGACGTTGATCGCGACGCGCTCCGGCGTGACGGCCGACCGCCCCTCCGCGAGCCCGGTCGCGATGACGACGGTGGGCCGGTGCTCGAGGATCGCCGCGGCCAGGCGCTGCCGCACCTCGGCGAACACCACCGGCAGCTGTTCGGTCACGAGCCGACCCGGGCCGTCCCACCGATCGGCGAGCGCCGTCACGGCGTCCCACGACGGGTTCGTCGCGGCGCCCCCGAAGGGCTCGAAGGCGGTGAGCAGGACGGTCGTTCCGGTCGTGTCGGCCACGCCACCAGCCTAGGGAGCAACAGCCGGCGAGGCGAGGGGGCGCGGAGCGCCGTTCGCGGACGACCCTCGTGACGGCGGACGGGAGGCGCGGTGCGGGCCCGACCCGCGCCTCCCGGCCGTCGCCCGGTCACCACCCGAGCGGTGCACCGTCCTCCAGGAAGACACCGCTGGGTGCGTCGGCCCCGGCGTCGGCGACTGCCGCGACGGTGGCGGCGCTCACCTCGACCGGGCGACCGAGCGGGTTCTCCACGCCGCCGAACTCGGTGGCCGTGTAGCCCGGTTCGACCGCGACGAACCGGACCTCGGGCACGGCGCGGGCGTACTGCACCGTGAGCATCGACACCGCCGCCTTCGACGCGCCGTAGACGATCGCCTGGTACTGCGACGCCGGCTTCTCCGGGTCGTGGTTCGCGGCGAACGACCCGAGCGCGCTCGAGATGTTCACGACGATCGGTGTGGTCGAACGGCGGAGCAGCGGGAGGGCCGCCTCGGTCGTGCGGACGACGCTGACGGCGTTCGTGTCGAAGACCTCGAGTGCCTCGGGCCCGTTCAGTGCGACCTTGCCGATGCCGGCGTTGTTCACGAGGACGTCGAGGCCGCCCTCGGCGTCGATGTGCGCGAAGGCGTCGGCGACCGAGGCGTCGTCGATCACGTCGAGCCGCACGGCGCGAGCGGGGTTCGCAGACGTGCTGATCTCTCGAGCGACGGCCTCCCCCGTTGCGAGGTCGCGGGCGCCGACCCAGACGGTGTGTCCGGCGGCGACGAGCTGGCGGGCGGTCTCCTTGCCGAGGCCTCGCGAGGCGCCGGTGACGAGTGTGGTTGTCATGCCGTCAGCCTGTGACGTCGCGGTCCTCTCGGGCAGTCGTCCGGTCGTCCTGGGACCAGCGGACCCAGGACAACACGCCGTCCGCGCCACAGACTGGGCGCATGGCAACCGAGTTCGGCCGCACGTTGCGGCGGCTTCGCGACCACGTCGCGCCGGAGACGGTGGGCGCCGTTCCGGGCAGCCGGCGACGAGCCGCAGGGCTCCGCCGGGAGGAGCTCGCCGCCCTCGCCGGGATCTCCGCCGACTACCTGACCCGGCTCGAGCAGGGGCGTGCGACGACGCCGTCGGCGCAGGTCGTCGAAGCGCTGGCACGGTCGCTCCGGGTCGCCGACGCCGAGCGGGAGCTGCTGTTCCGGTTGGCCGGGCACGCCGTCCCCGGGGCCGAGGTCGTGCCGACACGCATCCCGTCGAGTGTCCAGCGCCTGCTCGATCGACTCGCGGACACGCCCGTGGCGGTGCTCGACGCCGCGGGCACGATCCTCACCGCGAACGCCCCGTACGACGCACTGATGGGTCCGGTCGACGGCCTCCGGGGTCACGAACGGAACACCGCATGGCGCCACCTCGTCGGTCCGGGGAGTCGCGCCGTGCACACCGTCGAGGAGCAGCAAGCGTTCGAGGCGTCGCTCGTGGCCGCCCTCCGGATGACCGTCGCACGATTCCCACTCGACCACGCCCTGCGCGACCTGGTGCGGGACCTCCGAGCGGCGAGTCCGCGGTTCGTGTCGCTGTGGGACACCGGTGATCCCGCCCCCGTGCGCGAGGGCGATCGGCGGAAGGTCGTGGACCACCCGTCGGTCGGGCGCATCGCGCTCGACTGCGACACCCTGCAGATCGCCTCGGACGACCTCACGGTGCTCGTGTACACGGCGGAGCCGGGGTCCGAGGACGCCGAACGGCTCGCACTGGCGATCGTGCTCGGGAACCAGTCGTTGGTCGACTGACGCGGAGCGTGCACGCCGACTCCTCCGGACCGGTCAGCCGTCCGCGGGAGCCGGCTCGGGAGCGGTGACGGGGTGACCCCCACCGCAACGGTCAGTCCTCGACGTCGAAGACCACCACGCGCTCACTGCCCGCCCGGATGTGCGCGGACACGGGCTGGTGCTCGGGGTGCGGCAGGTAGCCGTCGAGCGCTGCCCGGTCACGGAACCGCACGACGAGCATCCAGTCGAAGCCACCCTCGTGGCCCTCGGTGCTGACACTCGGGCCCGAGCGCACCGACTCCACGCCGTCGATGCGGGGCAGGTGCTCCCGAGCGAGGGCATCCGCCTGTGCGGCCAGCCCGTCGGTCCCGTTCCACGTCACCAGTACCACGTGTGTCACGCCTGCCATCGCTGCTCCCGTCGTCACGTCCCATGCTGCCCGCGCCCGGCTGGGACACCTCCACGCCTGTGCGCGTGCGCATCCAAGCGACCTACCGTCGGCCGGGTACGACATCCACGACGAGAGGGAGACACCATGGCGAGTGGAGTGGCAGCGGTCTGGGTACCGGTCAGCGACATGCAACGGGCGATCGGGTTCTACCGGGACGCGCTGGGCCTGACGGTGACGAGCGAGTCCGACGACTGGAGCGAGATCGACGCCGGAGGGTTGCGCCTCGGCCTGAACGCGCGGGAACCGGCGAGCCCGTCGAGCGGCGGCGGTGCGGTGATCACCTTCCAGCCGGACGGGAGCCTCGAGGACGAGGTCGACGACCTCCGGTCGAAGCGCGTCGAGGTCCCGGGCGACATCAGCGAGCACCCGTGGGGACGGATCGTCCCGTTCACGGACAGCGAGGGCAACGACCTGCAGCTGTACGCACCCCCGCAGGGCTGACGGCCGCCGGTCGCGAGGGCGGCTGGGTGACGGACGGGAGGACGGTGCCAGCTGGCACCGTCCTCCCTCGCAGGCTCGGTCGGCGCGCTCCGCGCAACGCTTCGCGTTCCTGCTGTGCGGGGCGCGCCCGTCCGTCTCGTCGGTACGTCTAGAAGGCGGGCGTCCCGCCCGCGATCGTGATCGTCGAACCCGACTGGTAGCTCGACTCCGGGCTGACGAGGTGCACGTAGGCGGCGCCGAGCTCGGCGGGCTGCCCCGGACGCCCGAACGGCGACGACTCGCCGAAGTGCGCGACCGTCTGGGCGTCGTCCGAACCCGGCTGCAGCGGCGTCCAGACCGGGCCGGGAGCGACGGAGTTGACCCGGATGCCCTTCGGCGCGAGCTGCTGCGCGACCGCCTCGGTGAAGGTCTTCACGGCACTCTTCGAGATGGCGTAGTCGATCTTGTCGGGCGACGGGGTGCTCGCCTGGATCGACCCGGTGGTGACGATCGTCGATCCCGGCTCGAGGTGCGGGACCGCTGCCTTCGTGAGCCAGAACAGCGAGTAGATGTTCGTCTTGAAGGTCGAGTCGAAGTGCTCGGTGCTGAGCGTCAGGATGTCGTCGTTGCTGTCCATGCGCCCGGCGACCATGACGAGGGTGTCGAGGCCGCCGAACTCGTCGACGGCCTTCTGCACGAGGTCCTGGCAGTACTGCTCGTCGGAGATGTCCCCGGGGAAGAGGACCGCACGGCGCCCCTCTCCCTCGAGGAGGTCGCGGACGTGCTCGGCGTCCTCCTGCTCGTCGGGCAGGTAGGAGAGCACGAGGTCGGCGCCCTCGCGGGAGAGCGCGATCGCGGCGGCGCGGCCGATGCCCGAGTCGGCACCGGTGACGATGCCGCGGTAGCCGGTCAGGCGCTCCTTGCCGACGTAGCTCTGCTCGCCGTGGTCCGGCTCGGGGTCCATCTTCCAGGCGGCGCCCGGCAGCGACTGCTCCTGCTCGGGGTACGGCGGTGCGGGGTAGAGGCTGTTCGGGTCGCGCTTGTCGTACTGGCTCATGCGCCCACGATGCCCGCGGGTCGCTCCACGCCGGCCCAGGGGCACGGACCACGCACACGCCGTGACAACTTCCACGGCCTCGGCGAATGTCGGCAAGGCTGTTGCGGACGCACCCGGCCGGTCGGCGGAGGGTGCGCGCGGGTACCGTCCGGCCCATGGCGGGCGACTGGGTCGAGTTCGACGACGAACCGAAGCGGCGGGTGATCCGCCGTCGACTCGGCCGGTTGTGGCCGTTCGTCCTGGCGTTCGGGACGGCTTCGGCGTTCGTGAGCAAGGGCGGTCCGAGTCCGTTCCAGTCGTTCGGGTGGATCGCGATTCCGATCTGGTTCGCGGGATGGGGACTCGTCCTGCTCGCGGCATGGGGTGTGCTCCACCTCGTGTCACGGCCCTTCGCGATCGACCGCGAACGCGAGCTCGTGCGGATCCGCGGCAGGGTCGTGCCGTTTACCGCGGTGGACTTCGCGGAACTGGAGCCGTTCACGAACGTGGATCCGGACCTGCTCTCGCTCCGTTTGGGGATCCGCAAGCGGCGGACGGCGGTGATCGTCATCAGGGAGGGTCGCGAGGCCACCGTGACCGGGGCGCATCGCGATGCGCTCCTCGCGGCGCTCGCCGGGTCGTCGATCACCCGCCCGTCGAGCGTCCACGACCCGACCGGCCGGTTCGCCCGGTTCAACTTCCCCGGCTCGCTCGACAAGGCGGGCGCCGCCGAGGTGGTCGAGCACCCGCCCCAGGTCGGTGTCGGCGGCCCGTGATCGCCGCCCGGGTCACGCGACGGGTGCGGCCCCGAACACGACGTCCCGCACCTGCGCCGCCGCCCCGAGCGCCACGGCGTCGGACCCCAGCGTGGACAGCGTGAGCCGGATCGGTGCACCGCTGACGGGCGGCTCGGCAGCGATGGCGGCGGTGACGGCCGGTTCGAGGAGGTCCCACGAGCGGGCGATCCCCCCGCCGATCACGACGGTCGTCACGTCGAGGATCCCCGCCGTGAGCAGGGCGGCGCGCGCGAGACCCCATCCGGCTCGCTCGAACACGGCGGCGGCGTCGGCGTCACCCGTCCGTGCAGCGTCGGCGACCTCGCGGGCGGAGACCCGGCGTCCGGAACGTTCGGCGTACCGGTCCGCGATCCCCCGGGCCCCGGCGAGCGTCTCGAGGTGTCCGACCTGCCCGCACGTGCACAGCGCGTCGCCGAACCCCGGCACGTGGCCGATCTCGCCCGCGGCGCCTCGCGGTCCGGCGAAGAGGGTCCCGCCGAGCACGAGCGCGCCGCCGACCCCGGTGCCGAGCGTCATGCCGAGCACGTCGGGCTCCCCCGCGACGGCGCCGGTCGCGACCTCGCCGAGGAGGAACGCGTTCACGTCGTTGTCGAGGGACGCGGGCACACCGAGTGCCTCGGTCACGGCCGCGGTCACGCCGTACCCGGCCCAGCCGGTGAACGAGTTGCCGGTCACGAGGACCGTGCCCGTCCCGGCGTCGACGACGCCGGCTGCACCGACCCCGACACCCGCCAGGGAGGCCCGGTGCCGGTCGAGCAGGTCCGTCACCGCGCGCACGCCGGTCGCGACGATGGCCGTGCCGCCGGCGTGCGCCGGTGTCGGCAGGTCGACGCGGTCGACGACCTGCAGGTCCGGCGTGGTGAGGAGCACCTTCGTGTTCGTCCCCCCGACGTCGATGCCGGCGATGACCTCGGCGCTCATGCGGTCACCGTCCCGGCAGCGACGAGCCGCTCGGCTCGACGACGCCGTTGCACCACGGGGTCGGGCACGGGGACCGCCGCGAGGAGCCGCCGGGTGTAGTCGGTCTCCGGGTGCACGAGGGTGGCACCGGTCGCGCCCTGCTCCTCGACGACGCCCTGGCGCATGACGACGACGCGCTCGGCGAACTGCTGGACGACGGCGAGGTCGTGCGAGACGAACAGGCACGCGAACCCGAGGTCGCCCTGCAACTCCCGAAGCACGTCGAGCACGGTCTCCTGCACGCTGACGTCGAGGGCACTCGTCGGTTCGTCGGCGACGAGGAGCCGTGGCGAGAGCACGAGCGCCCGGGCGAGCGACACCCGCTGGCGCTGCCCACCGGAGAGCTCACGGGGTGCTCGCGAGGCCAGACCGCGCGGGAGGCGCACGGCGTCGAGGACCTCGTCGATGCGCCGACGCCTGTCGGCGGAGGACATGCCGCGACGGTGCACGGCGAGCGGCTCGGCGATGCACTCGGCGACGGACATCCGAGCGTCGAGCGAGGCCACGGGGTCCTGCAGCACCACGCCGATGCCCGACCGGAGCGTGCGGCGGTCGCGTCCGCGCGCCCGTGCGAGGTCGGTGCCGAAGAGGTGCACACTGCCCGAGGTCGGCCTCTGCAGGCCGAGTGCGACGCGTGCGGCCGTGGACTTGCCCGAGCCGGACTCCCCGACGAGCCCGACGGTCTCGCCTGCGTGGACGGCGATGTCGATCCCCCGGAGGGCGTGAACCGCGCGCGCCCCGCGCCCGAAGGTCACCGTGACGTCCCGCAGGTCGACCACCGGGGGCGAGTCGTGCCTCCCGGTCGACGCGGACGAGACGGACGACACGGACGACGCAACCGGCGCGGACGACGCGACCTCCAGCCGCGGCACCGCGGCGAGCAGCCGCTTCGTGTAGTCGTGCTGCGGGCGGAGCAGGACGTCCTCGACGCCTCCGGTCTCGACGACCTCGCCCTGCAGCATGACCGCGACCCGGTCGGCGAAGTCCGCGACGACGCCCATGTTGTGCGTCACGAGCAGCACCCCGGTACCGGTGTCGGCGGCGAGCCCGCGGAGCAGTTCGAGGATCTCGGCCTGCACCGTCACGTCGAGCGCGGTCGTGGGCTCGTCGGCGATGAGGAGCTTCGGCGCGTTCGCGATCGCCATCGCGATGACGACGCGCTGGCGCTGCCCGCCGGACAGTTCGAAGGGGTACGCCCTCGCCCGGCTCGCGGGCGACGGGATGCCGACGCGGTCGAGGAGCTCCACCGCTCGGGCCGATGCGGCCGCGGCGGACACGTCCTCGTGGTTCCGGATGACCTCGGCGATCTGCGCGCCCACGCGGGTGAGCGGGTCGAGCGCGGTCGCGGGCTCCTGGAAGACCATCGAGACGGTGGATCCGCGGAGCGGCCGGAGGGCTGACTCCGGGGTGCCGACGACCTCGTGGCCGTCGACGACGGCGCTGCCGGTCGCGGTCGCGTTGCCGGAGAGGAGCCCCATCGCGGCGAGCGCCACGGTGGACTTGCCGGAGCCGGACTCCCCGACGAGCGCGAGCGTCTCACCCGGTTCGACGTGCAGGGTGACACCGCGGACGGCGTCGACGGTGCCGGACTCGGTCGAGAAGGTGATCCCGAGGTCGGTGGTGGTCAGGACGGACATCAGCGGCCCCTCACGTCGAAGGCGTCCCGGAGCCCGTCGCCCACGGCGTTGAACGCGCAGACGACGAGGATCACGGCGAGTCCCGGCGGCACGATGAGCCACCAGCGTCCGGAGTAGGCAGCGGTCAACCCGGCGGAGAGCATCCCGCCCCAGTCGGTGGCGGGGGCCTGGACACCGAGGCCGAGGTAGGAGACGTACGCCACGAGGAGGATCGCGTCGGCGACCTGGAACGTGGCGGCGACGACGATCGTGGAGACCGAGTTCGGCAGCAGGTGGCGTCCGATGGCGCGGGCGTGCGAGCCGCCGATGGCCCGCAGGGTGAGCACGTAGTCGCGGTTCTTGAGCGTGAGCGTCTCGGCCCGGATGAGCCGGGAGGGCACGAGCCAGGACACGAAGCCGAGGATGACGATGAGTCCCCACACCCCCGGCGTCGTGATCGCCGAGATGACCAGCAGGATGAAGAGCGCGGGGATGGCGATGCCGGCGTCGACGATGCGCATCATGACGGCGTCGACCCACCCGCCGACGTACCCGGCGACCGAGCCCCACAGCGTGCCGACGACCGTCGCGAGGACGCCCGCTGCGATGCCGACCATGAGCGACACCTTGCCGCCGAACATCAGCCGACCGAGGACGTCGTGGCCGACGGCGTCGGTGCCGAGCAGGTGGGCGGCGCTCGGGGCGAGGTTCACCTGGTCGAGCTGGGTGTGGATCTGGTCGGTCGGGTACAGGAGCGGACCGACGAAGCAGAACAGGACGACCACGACGATGACGACGAGGCCGATCACCGCGAGGGTGTTGTGCCGGAATCGCCGGACGGCGAGGCGCCAGCCGGTCGAGGCGACGACGACGGGTGCGCCGGGTGCCTCCGGTGCGAGTTGTACGGCGCTCATGCGCGGACTCCCATCACGTCGTCGGTGGGCGCAGTGTCGATGAGGGACGTGACGGCACTCATGCGCGGGTCGCCTTCGTTCGCGGGTCGATGAGGGACTGCGCGACGTCGGCGAGCAGCGTGCCCACCACCGTCGCGATCGAGATGACGAGGACGCAGCCGAGCAGCGTCGGGTAGTCCGACGTCTGCGCCGCGTTCCAGAACAGCAGCCCCATGCCGGGGTAGTTGAACAGCTGCTCGGTCACGAGCGCGCCGCCGAACAGCACGGGGAGGTAGTAGCCGAGCATGGCGACCACCGGGGTGAGCGAGTTCCGGAACACGTGCCGCCGGAGGATCGTCGCCGTCGAGGCACCCCCGGCGCGGGCGGTGCGGACGTATTCCTCCTGCAGGTTCTCGAGCGTCGAGGCCCGCATGTACCGGCTGAACACGGCGATCATGGCGAGGGCTCCGGTGACGACGGGGAGCACGAGGCCGGCCGGGTCCTGGAAGACCTCGGCGAGGGTGTTGCCGCTCGGCGCCTGGGACGGCAGCCACGGCAGCTGCTGGCTGAACACGATGATCAGCACGAGGCCGAGGAAGAAGGCGGGCGTCGAGTAGAACACGAAGGCCAGCGCGGTGGCCGCGTAGTCGACCGCACCGTTGCGGCGGACGGCCTGCCACATGCCGACCGGGATCGCGATGACGAGGCCGAGGACGGCGGACATGCCGGTGAGCACGAGGGTCTTCGGCAGGCGCTCGGCGATGAGCTGCGAGACCGGCTCGTTGAGCGTGTACGACATCCCGATGTCGCCGGTGAGCAGGCGCCCGAGGAACCGGAGGTACTGGACGGGCAGCGGCTGGTCGAGCCCCTGCGACTGGTTGAAGGCGGCGATCTGCGCCGGCGTCGCGGAGACGCCGAGGACGCCGCGGGCGGGTCCGCCCGGCAGGGCGTGCAGCAGGCAGAACACGACGATCGTGACGATGAGGACCACGGCGAGTGCTTGCAGCACGCGCCGGAGCAGGTACAGGGCTGTGGTCATGCGGCTTCCGTCATCGGGGTGGGTGGTGGGTGGGCCGGGAGGCTCGGTG
>NZ_JBPUGH010000112.1:0-11153 GCF_051548005.1 Curtobacterium flaccumfaciens
AGCTGGCACCGGGCCTCCAGTCCGTCGTGGGTCCGGACCAGTCCGTATCCCGTCACGTTGGGCGGATGGTGCACCACATCCGCTGCCGTGTCGCGGTACGGTGGTTCCACACCCGAGGCGTTCCCCCCAGCTCCTCGGATGTGAGCGGCTCGACTGTTCCCCCCAACGTGTCGAGTCGCCGACGACCCCGGTCCTCACGGACCGGGGTCGTTGCTCTGTCCAGGGGTGGTCAGGCGTCGCGCAGAGTCGCCGCGAACGTCCGGACGGCGTCGTCGAAGCGCTCGGGGTCCTCGTTCCACTCGAGCGTGTGCGGCGCGGTGGCGAAGCTGACGACCGTCGCACCCAGCTGGGCCGCAGCCGAGACGTCGGTCGCGGCCACGAACGGGTCCGCGGTGGAGCGGAGCAGGAGCGTCGGTGCGCCCGAGTCCTGCCAGGTCGCTGTCCGGACCGGCTCGGCCGCGCCCGCGAGCCGGGAGAGCACCGGCGTCGTCGCGATGCGCGCGGCGACGTTCCCGACGAAGCGTGGGAGGCGGAACGCGCTCACGGCGCCGCGCAGGGCGGACCGGACGTCGAGCAGCGGAGCGATCCCGACGAGGCCGTCGACGGGCGTGCGGGATGCGGCGATCGAGCACGCGAGCGCTCCGGCGGACCACCCCTGCAGGACGACGCGCTCGGCACCGCGCTCTCGGGCGGAGCGGACCCGGTCGACGATACGGTCGGCCGCGCCGGGATCGAGGGAGCGGAGCGGCAGGTCGGTCGTGTCGACGATCTCCGAGGACGCGTCGAGGCCGGCCCAGACCGGCACGCCGCGGAGGACCTGGCGTGGGCCGAGCGACTGTCCGTGGACGTGGACGACGTGCGTCGTGCCGACGGGTGCGTCGGGTCCGGCGGCCGGGCCGGGGAGGACCTCGGCGACGACGTCGTGCATGAGGGCGTCCCACGTCCAGTCGCCGGCGACAGGTGCGGGGCCGTCGAGGAGCTGTCGGCGGACGGTGTCGTCGTCGGCGTCGCTCCCGCCGAGGACCTGGCCGACCCGGACGGACGTGCTGCCCCGGGTGAGCCGGTAGGTGCCGGGGAGCCGGGTGTCGCGGGTCGCCGTGAACGTGACCTCGCTCTCCGACCCGGCGGATGCCGCCGCCGAGGACCGGACCGTCGCGGTCGCGGTGTACGGCGTGGGGAAGAGCAGCCGGCGGGCCACGACGGCGCCGAGACCGAACGTCCCCGCGGCGCCGATCGCCGTCCCGATGGCGGTGGTGCGTGTCGCTGCGGTCATCTCGCTCCTGACGGGTCGGGTTCGGTGGTGGCGGGCGTGGAGAGTCCGGCCTCGCGGGCGCGGTCCTCGATCTCGACCGCCAGGCGGTGCAGGCGGCTGCGCCACTCTCGGCGCGACCACACGATGGTGAAGTACAGGCCCCGGTTGCCGGACGCCGATTCGAGGCGGTGCAGCTCAGGTTCGAGCGTGCGGAACCGGCGGCGTGCAGCGCGCCACTCACGGAACTCGCGCACGGCGTCGGGCAGCACCCCGCCAGCGGCGCCGAGGGCCAACAGCACCATCGAGGTCAGGAACACCGGTGCGTAGGCGATCGAGAGTGTGCCGACGACCGCGTCGGCGCCGAGCACGTGTGCGGCGTCCATCGCGACGGCGATCGCCGCGAGGAGCACCATCGCGGCCGCACCGACGACGAACAGCCGGTACATCCGGCCCATCTGCTCGCCGCGGCGGAAGGCAGCGAGCACGGCCGCGGCCGACCGCGCGATCACGATCGCGATGAACGACATCTCCACCGCCGAGTAGAGCGCGGTCGGGAGCTGGTCGCCGTACACGACCATGAACTGCGCCGTCGGGCGGGGCGCGTCGATCAGCGAGAACAGCACGACGAGGGTGACGAGCACCGCGACGCACGCGACGATCCGGCCCGGACGCAGCAGCCGCGCGGTGCGGGCGGCGGCCTCGACGGACTGTGCGAGGGCGAACATCCCGCAGACCATCAGGCAGCGTCCGATCACGTCGGCGATGTTCGGCACGCCCGTGGCCCGCGCGAGCACCCCGAGCACGTCGGGCTGGTTGATCGAGAGACCCACGGCGACGAACGCGCAGCACACCGTCAACCACGTCACGCTCGCCGACTGCGTCCGGACGAGCCAGAGTCGGACGAGGAGCACCACGAGGATGCCCCACACCGGCAGCGAGCCCCAGACGTGCAGCGTCACCGGAAGATCCCGGGTGCCGGTCGGTCGGGGTCGAGCAGGCCGATGTGCCGCGCGAGCTCGTCCGCCACGAGTTCGACGGCCTGCTCGTGCGGGGTGTCGAGCGACCGGGTGAACGCGGTCCGTCCCGTGAGCAGCCCCGTGTACGCCTCGTGGTCGCAACCGTGGTCGGCGAGGAACACGTGGGCGAGCTCGTGGAGCACCGACGCCGTGCGCGACCGCTCGGACAACCCCGACCGCGTCTCGAGGAGCGCGACATCCCGGCGCTGGATCAGCCGCGCCGACAGGTCACCGGGGAGGTCCGTCGTGCGCACCTCGATCGGCTTGCCCAGCGTCGCCTCCGCTCGTGAGACGAGTTCCGGCAGGGTCAGGCGACGGGGGAGGCCGAGGCGCTGCACCTGACGACGTGCGTCCGCCTGCCGCCGGAGGGCTGCAGCGCGCTCGCGGACCGTGCTCACGACGTGCTCCCCGGACCGTCGAGCGCCCGCAGGTGCTCCGTGAACTCGCGGATCTCGTCGGCCGAGGCGAACTCCCCGAGCCGCCGGGTCGCGAACGCGAGGACCTCGCGCTTCCGGAGCTCCAGGACGAGTTCGAGCTGCGCCTGCACCCGTGCGGGGACGTCGGTGCTGCCCGCGGCGTCGGTCAGGTACGCCGCCGGGACGCCGAAGAACTGCGCGAGGGCCTCGAGCAGCTGTCGATCCCGCACGGCCGGGCCGTTGCCACCGAGCATGTACCCCCAGCGCGGACGGCTCATCGACGCGCCGTGGGCCTCGATCTCCGCGGCGATCTCCTTGTACGACGGTCGCTGCCCCGAGTTCGCCTCGACGACGTCCATCAGGAGCTGCAGTTTCCGCGACAACTCGCGTCGGTGTGCGTCGTCGTCCGTGTACTCGATCACGGCTTCCCCTCCCGCGCTTGTCTCAGACATGGTAAAACGGTGTCCAAGGGATCGACCGCTCGTTCTACCCTGGCACGTCCGGCCGGTCCTGTCAGGTCGGCATTTCGTGGGGGGATGCCGAGGTGACCGCACGACGGACGGGAGGCACGGTGCCAGCTGGCACCGTGCCTCCCGTCCGGATCATGGTCGCGTTGCGACCCGTTGTTCCGGCTCAGGCCGGGACGTCGCCGCGCCAGCCGGGCTCGGTCGGAGCCGACTCGACGCGCTCCTTGAAGTTCTGCAGGTCCTTCTTCACGGCGGGACCGCCGACACCGACCGCCGAACCGAGCTTCTCGAGGAGGCCGGAGGGCTGCCAGTCGATCTGCGCCGTCACGCGGGTCGTCGTGTCGGAGAGCTTGTGGAACGTCACCGCGCCGGCGTGGTCGGTGTCGCCGTCCTTGACGGTCCAGGCGACGCGCTCGTCCGGGTGCTGCTCGGTGATGACGGCGCGGAAGTCGCGCTCCTGGCCGGCGACCTCCACGGTCCAGTCGGTGGTGGTGTCGTCGACCTGGACGATCTTCTTGACCTCGTCGAGGAACTCCGGGAACTCCTCGAAGCGGGTCCACTGGTCGTAGGCCTGGCGGACGGGGACGTCCACGTCGACGGTCTCGATGATCTGGGGCATGGTGCTCCTTCGTCGTGTTCGGGCTCGAGTGGTACTCGTTCTCGATTGCCCGTGCGACGGTAGGCCGGGCGGTCTGAGCGTCCGTCCGGGGTTGCGTCCCCCGGATCGCGTACGGGTGGCCGCGCTCCGGCGTCCGTGCTCGGCCGCCCGCGCTATCGTGTGGCGGATGAGCGAACACGGCCGGCACGCCTTCCACGAACGCGACGAGCACGGGATCCTCGTCCGACCGGCCGTCGCCTCCGACGTCCCGCACATCCAGCGCCTCATCTCGCCGTACGTCGACCGCCGCATCCTGCTCGGCAAGGAGAACGTCGCGCTGTACGGCTCCATCCAGCAGTTCCGCATCGCCGAGGGGCCGGACGGTGTCCCGATCGGCTGTGGCGCGCTCGCCGTGTTCTGGGACGACATCGCCGAGGTGCGCACCCTCGCCCTCGACGCCGACTGGATCCACAAGCGCGTCGGACACCGCATGCTCGAAGCCCTGGAGCACGACGCTCGCGAACTCGGCGTCGCCCGCATCTTCTGCCTGACCTTCGAGGTCGACTTCTTCGCCAAGCACGGCTACCTCGAGATCGGCGAGAGCGTGGTGTCGCCGGACGTCTACGCCGAGCTCGTGCGGTCGTCGGACGAGGGGGTCGCCGAGTTCCTCGACCTCGCCCGGGTGAAGCCGAACACGCTCGGCAACACCCGCATGCTGAAGATCCTCTGACGCGTCGCGCGGCAACCCGGGGTGTAGCGGGTCCCGCCCTACCCTGTGCGCATGTCGTCGTTCCGTCACCCCGTCGGACCCGAGCGCCCCAGCGTGTACTGGCGCCGCCGAGCCATCGCGCTCGGAGCGGTCCTCGTCGTCGTGATCGTCGTCGTGCTCATCGTCGTCGGGCGCGGGAACGGGGCCACGCCCGCTGCCGCGCCGTCGGCGTCCTCCGGTGCGCCCGCCGCCGGGTCGTCGCCGTCTTCGTCGTCTGCCGCATCTGCTTCGTCCGGGTCGTCAGCTTCGTCTCCGCGCCCGTCGCGGTCACCGTCAGCGTCCGCCGCTGCCGACGGTGCCACGTGCTCGAAGGACCAGATCGAGCTGACGCCCGTGGTCGACAAGACCGCGTACGGTCCCACGGAAGACCCGGAGATCGCGATGTCGATCACGAACACCGGCTCGAACTCGTGCCACATGGACCTCGGGTCGTCGCAGCAGGTGCTCACCATCAGCTCCGGCGAGGAGCAGTACTGGTCCTCGAAGGACTGCCAGACGAACGGCACGAACCAGGACGTCACGATCAAGGCGGGGCAGAAGCTCACCACGCCGTCGATCGCATGGGACCGCACCCGGTCGTCCTCGTCGACGTGCGATGCCTCGCGGCCGTCGGTCACCGGCGGGGGAGCGAGCTACCACCTGTCCGTCGCCGTCGGGAACATCGAGTCCGCGAAGTCGGTGCAGTTCATCCTGCAGTAGCCGTTGGGGCCTGGCGGGGCTCGGCGGGGCTTGGCCTGGCGGGGCTTGGCGGGGGCCGCATCGTGCGAGGTCGTCCACGTGGTGCGAGGAGGACATCACCGCACCGTGTCGGCAACCTCGCACCGAGCGCCCGAGCGCCCGAGCGCCCGAGCGCCCGACACCGCACCGGGATCACGAGTCGCGGGGAAGCAGAACGGGCCCGCCGTCCGGAGACGACGAGCCCGTTCAGGGTGTTTCGGTGATCAGCCGATGACCGAGATGTTCTCGGCCTGCGGGCCCTTGCGGCCCTCGGTGATCTCGAACTCCACCTTCTGGTTCTCCTCGAGCGACTTGTAGCCGTTGCCAGCGATCGCGGAGAAGTGGGCGAAGACGTCAGCGCTGCCGTCGTCCGGCGCGATGAAGCCGAAGCCCTTTTCGTTGTTGAACCACTTGACGGTCCCAGTTGCCATGATGGCGTTTCCTTACTTTCTTGCGGGGCGACAATATCTGCCGCTGATCCGCCGACGGTCGTCGTCGGATCGATGCGCCCCGCGGGCATGGGCCGGCGGAACGGGTTCGGGGCCAGGCGACCTGGGAAGGTCAGTGACCGATGGCGCTCGAGGTGCGCTGAGCACCGGAAGAACGATGGACTCCCGCCGGAGCGGTTGGTACCAACTTACAGTGCTCTCGCCACAACGGAAGAGCCGAGGTCGCAATCCGACCCATGAATCTGGTGGACTAGGGGCGATGGCAGACAAGGAACAGCGCTTCCGGAGCGAACAGCTCGAGGAAGCCCTCGCGAAGCAGGACGTCGCCGCGGTGGCGTTCGCGCTCCGGAACGACATCGTGATCGTGCCGCGGCTCGTGACCGGCAAGAAGGACATGCAGGTGCGGGTCTTCGGACGCGAGGGATCGGACAAGCGCATCCTGCTGCTCTTCTCATCCGCTGACGCCTACACGGCGATGGTGCCGAACGAGAAGATCCGGCAGGTCATGGTCTACGACGGGCCACGGCTCGAGGCGTTCCTCGCCGAGCATCTCGACTCGCTCGAGGGTGTGTTCTTCGACATCGCCGGCCCGAACACGATGCAGTCGACCCCGGAGGACCTGCTGGCCGCGCTGCGCGCGTAGCGGATCACCCTGCCTGGAGGCGCGGCTCGCCTCGGACGCCGTGGTCCCGGCTCCGGGGCGGTCGCCTGCCCGGGCGCACGGTCACGTCTCCGGGCGGTCGCCTGCTCGGGCGCACGGTCGAGTCTCCGGGGCGGTCGCCTGCCCGGTCGCGCGGCCCCGGTCAGAACGCTCGGTCGAGTTCGCGCTCGCGTGCCGACTTGGTCATCGAGAAGGCCACCCGCAGCGCTTCGCGCAGGTGCTCGGCGCCCGAGCCGAGCACGGTGGTGAAGCCGAGCCGCGTGGCTTCGTTCGCCCGCTGCTTCGCCCCCGTGGCCGGGCGGATCTCTCCAGCGAGGCTGATCTCACCGATCGCGGCCAGGGTGTGCGGGTAGGGGCGGTCGCGCGCCGCGCTCGCGAGGGCCAGTGCGATCGCGAGGTCGGCACCCGGTTCGGTCAGCTTCATGCCGCCGACCGTCGACACGTAGACGTCGGCATCGGAGAGCTTGAGTCCCGCACGACGCTCGAGCACCGCGAGCAGCATGGCCACCCGTGAGGCGTCCACCCCGTTCACCACCCGGCGCGGTTGCGGTGCGGAGCTCGGGACGACGAGCGCCTGGACCTCTACCGGCAGTGCGCGACGGCCCTCGAGGGCGACGGTCACGCACGTGCCGGAGACGGGGGCACCGTTGCGGGACATGAAGAGCCCGCTCGGGTCGGGCACCTCGTGGATGCCGTCGCCGCCCATGTCGAAGCAACCGACCTCGTCGGTCGGGCCGAACCGGTTCTTGAGCGCACGGACGAACCGGAGCGCGGTCTGGCGATCACCCTCGAAGTGGCAGACGACGTCGACCAGGTGCTCCAGCAGTCGGGGGCCGGCAATCGTGCCGTCCTTCGTGACGTGGCCGACGATGAGCACCGGGAGCGCCCGTTCCTTGGCGACCCGGATCAGCGTCGACGCGACCTCGCGCACCTGTGACGTCCCGCCTGCGATGCCGTCGATCGTGCCCGACGAGATGGTCTGAACGGAGTCGGCGATGAGGAGGTCGGGCTGCACCTGGTCGATCTGGCCGAGGATGACGCCGAGGTCGACCTCGCTCGCGAGGTAGAGGTCGTCGTGCATCGCTCCGGTCCGCTCGGCCCGGAGCCGGACCTGGTCGACCGACTCCTCAGCACTGACGTACAGGACGCGCTTGCCCGTCGCCGCTGCTCGTGACGCGACCTCGAGCAGCAGGGTCGACTTGCCGACGCCTGGCTCGCCGGACAACAGGACCGCGGCCCCGGGCACGACGCCCCCGCCGAGGACCCGGTCGAACTCGCCGATGCCGGTCTGCCAGCGCTGCACCGCCGTGCCGCGGGCCTCGGTGATGGGGCGGGCGACCCGTGCACCGGCCACGGCGACCGCAGTGGTGCCACGGGTGCTCGCCGACGCGGCTGAGGTGTCCTCGACCGTTCCCCACGACTGGCACTCACCGCAGCGGCCAACCCACTTGATGCTGGTCCAGCCGCACTCGGTGCAACGGTAGAGGGACTGCGGGCGTGCCATGACGGTCAGGCTAGGCGGAGCCGCCGACATCACCCGCGCGACGCTCGGCGGGCTCGGGCAGCGGGACCGAACCGGTCATCCGACGCCGCAGCCGGTCGACCCGACCCGGGCGGTCGGCGTGGTCGAGCGCACCGGCGTCGTCGGTGTCCTGCTCCGCGCGGGCCGCGGCGACCGCACCCGCGCCGGTGCCGAGCTCCTCGGCTTCGCGCGCGGAGAGGTACTGCCGGATCGCCGCCACGGTGTCGACCCGGGCGTCGACCGCCGGCTCGAACGCGCTCGCCCAGATCTCGTACCCGCGGTCGTTCGGGTGGAAGAGATCGCCGTAGCTGTTGAAGAACGTCCGACGCAGCCCGACCCGCTTCGTGATCACGTGCAGTGGTGCCACCGTGAGCCCGAACTCCCCGGCGACGCGGTGGACGATCTCGTTCGCGACCGCGACCTTGCGCTCCCGGTCCGGTACGAACATGCACGGCAGCTCGGCCACGATCGCGTGCGACGGCACCGCGCCGTAGATCGTCCGGATATTCCGCTCGAACTTGTCCGGGTCGAAGTCGGCGATGTCGTTCGCGCCGATCGACACGGTGCAGATGTCGGGCGTGTACCCGCGGAGCTTCGGCAGCTGCTCCTGCTTCGCGCCCCACGTCGTCGCGCCGGAGACGCTGAGGTTCACCACGCGTACGGTCATCCTCGAGCGGTGGCGGATCCGCCGCGCGAGCAGGCCGACGTACCCGCGGTTCGGGACGGTCGCGCCGACCCCCTGCGCGGCGGAGTCGCCGATCGCCAGGTAGGTCAGTTGGCCCTCGTGTTGCAGATGCTCCCGCCACCACTGCGCGTTCACCGGCAGCATGTCGACCACGCGCTGCGACGCCGCCCGCTGCCCCCGGATACCTGCCCGCGCGCCGAACAACCCGGCGCCGACGACGGTCAGTCCGCCGAGGATCGACGAGAGCAGGGCGATGACGGTACGCGACTTCATGCGGTGGACGGTACGCGGGCCCGCTCGACCCTTCTCGGTGCGTGGGCTGAACGGTGGACGAGCGCACCCGATCAGCCACCTGTGGAGGGCAGGCCGACCCCGGGTGGTTCGACGGGCCTCCCGGATCGTGTAAACTCTTTCCCGGTACCGTGTCCGAGCGGCCGAAGGATCATGTCTCGAAAACATGTGTGGGGGCAACTCCACCGTGGGTTCAAATCCCACCGGTACCGCCAACGCGAAGAGCCCCAGATTCCCGTCAGAACGGGAATCTGGGGCTCTTCCGCTTCGCCCCGTCATCTCCTCCGGTAACCATGCGGTAACGGACCTTCTCGCAGCAGGTGTGAGCAACCCCACTTCGGGCCGCGCCCACTACTGGCGTGGGCCGTTCAAGCTCAATGGTGGGTTGCGTGCAGCTTCTCGATGATGCGCGCCGCTGCTTCGTCACCGGTAACGGTACCGGCGGCGATCTGGCGGCCGAGCTCGCGGGTCTCCTCGTTGGTGACCTGGTGGCCGGCCGCGCCAAGCGCGGCGTCAGCGCTGGATCTCGACGGGGGTGCGTGCAGGCTGGGTTCCGCGCTGCTTCGCGTCTTCGGACCCGGTGACGGCCTGCAGGGGGATGACGTGGCGCATGGGGCTCCGTTTCGACCGAGTCCAGTTTACCGGCCGGACCTATCGTGCTGGAGGGATTTCGCGGACTTCGAGCACCCGAGGTGGCGCTCCGGAAGTTTCGGATAAGGGGCACTATCACCGGCGTGAATCGTGCCCCTTGAAGTGACATGGGGCTGAGCATCTTGGCGGGTGCTCGGCGTCTGGTGAGGCTGGCCCTCGAGCGACTGCTCGGACCAGTGCCGATCGGCATCCACGGTCGGCCTGTAGGCGATCTCGCCAGTGGCAGAGCGTCCGTATGGCGCAGCCAAGTGAGAATCAAATCGGACGGGATATCTGCGACGCGGCGGCTCACGAGATGGTTGACCTACGCCGGCTGGCCGATCGCCGACCGGCTAACGGGCACAGGCTCCGGCTGCGTCTCCGATCGGTAGGCTCGCGCCATGAACACCTTCGCTTCCCTGGCCACAGGCGGCGCCAACTCTCAGGACGGCGCTTCAGCGCCGATCTGGTTGGTCGTTGCGGCTGTCGCGGCGATCGTCATCATCGGGGTTGTGGTGATCGCCCGCCGCAAGCGCTAGCGCGAAGGCCCGGTTACCGATCGTCCATCGAGACGGGTACGTAGTCCTGGAAACGAGCGTGCAGGTCAGAGGAATATCGAACGGTGCGAGTCTTACGGATCGAAGGAGCGGCTTCCCTCGGTGTCTCGCCCAGCCAAGAAGCAGCGTGGCCCGACCTCGCGGCTGCCGCAATCGAAGCGGTGCGCGCAGGCCTGCTCCCGGTGCCCATCGTGTGGTTCAAAACAGACTCAGGCGCCTTCGGAAGCATCCCCGTGCATCCTCATGTCGCGATTGACTTCGTGGACGATGACGCACCCGCCGAGTTCCTCGGCGCGGTGACCCAAATGGGTCCGGGGTGGAACCCGCAGGGTCAGCAGTCTCAGTGACCGCTGGGCGATCGGCTACCGGTCTGTCGAACGCTGCTCGCGATCGGGCAGGAGGTGCCCGATGGCCCGTAGGACGTCGCCTAGCCATACGAGTTCCCAGTTCAACGTCTGATCGGCGTCCTTCGCGGAGGTCAGGTTGCCCCAAGACTCGGTCAACTGCCCGATCGTCGGTTCGGGCGGATCGCTCGACACGTCGTACAGGTCCGGGGCGGGCAACGAGTAGAAGTAGTCCGCACGCAGCACGAACGACTCCCCGTTCACATGTTCGACGTGCGCAAGGACACGATCGAACACGAGCCGTAGATCGGTCACCGAGATATGAATACCGTTCCATTCACGCATCCCACGAACATCGCGCAGGAGGACCTGTCTCGTCAATGGATCGTCGACCCGACGGGTTCGTTGAGCTACCGGCTCGAACTGTCCCTGCGCGACCAGGAGAAGAGCCAACCTGCCAGGAGCATCACAGCGCCCAAGAAGATGAAGATGACGCCGGCCACGACGTTCCACTTGCCGACAAGCAGGACGACACCGATCACTACCAACAGGCCGCCCGCGAGCTCGTTGAAACGTGCTCGGGCTGGCCGATCATCGCCGTTGGGGGCTGTCACTGCTCGAACGATAGCGAAGCGTTCTCGAGTCCGTTAGCCGATCCTTGGTTTCAGCCGGTCGTTGCAACACCACCGTGAATCGGAGTGCTGCAGATGGGATCGAGGCTGGAACACCGTGCTCGAGAGGCGCGGTTCTGGGAGCTATTGAGACAGGGCCTCGGGCGG
>NZ_JBPUGH010000113.1:0-11135 GCF_051548005.1 Curtobacterium flaccumfaciens
CCCGCGCTGCCGGGTCTGCGGGGAACAGCCGGTCGTCGTGCGGTGCGAGCGGCTGGGGTGCGAGGGTCCGCGGCGCCGGCGGCGGCACGGCCTGCGTGGTCGTGGTCTGCGTGCTCGTGGTCTGCGTGGTCGTGGTCTGGGTCATCGTCGACTCCTTCAGGACGGACGGCGGGTCGGACGGCGGGACGGGTCGGGTGCGGGACCGGTCGACCCGCGGACGGTCAGGTGCGTCGGCAGTGCGACGGCGCCGGCGGCGTGCCCGTCCGGCAGGTCCTCCGCGGACGGCGAGCCCGGGGCCGGGGCGGCGCCGAGCCGGGCGAGGAGCATGCGGATCGCGACGCGCCCCGCCCGTTCGATCGGCGACGTCATCGTGGTCAGCGGCGGGTTGCAGAAGTCGGCGCCGAAGATGTCGTCGCACCCCACGATCGACATGTCCTCCGGGACGCGGACGCCGCGCTCGCGGAGCCGCGAGAGCATGCCGATCGCGATGAGGTCGTTGAAGGCGATGCACGCCGTGGCCCCGGCGTTGACCGCGGCGTCGGCGGCCGCGGCACCCGAGTCGACGAACGGTGCGTGCGGTCCGATCCGGGCGACCCGCACGCCGAGCCGTTTCCCGACCCGCACGAGCGCCCGCCACCGACGCTCGTTCGACCACGAGCTGTCCGGGCCCGCGACGTAGAGGACGTCCCGGTGCCCGAGGCTCACGAGGTGCTGCACGGCCTGTTCGACACCGCCCGGGGTGTCGATGAGGACGGAGGGGACGCCGGCCGGGCGACGGTTCACCACGACGAGGGGGGTGCGCTCGGCGAACCGGGCGATCTGCGCGTCGGACAGTCGGGAGGCAGTGAGGACCGCTCCGTCGGCCTTGGCGGCGATCGCGGTCAGCGCGGCGAGCTCGGCGTCCGCGGACTCCTCGGTGTCGACGAGCAGCTGCGTCCACCCGGCGGCCGACAGCTGGTGCTGCGTCCCGCGGATGACGTCGAAGTAGAACGGGTTCGTGATGTCCGACACGAGGACGGCGACCGCCCGGGTTCGACCGGACGTCAGTGCCCGGGCCTGCGAGTTGGCGACGTAGCCGAGCTCCCGGGCGGCCTGCCGGATGCGCTGCTGCGTGACGTGGTTCACACGGTCCGGCAGCGACAGCGCGCGGGAGACGGTCGACGGTGCCACCCCGGTGGCGTCGGCGATGTCCCGGATCGTCACCCGACGACCGACGTCCGCACCCCCGACGGGGGCCGTGTCTGCACTGCTCACGCTGCCGAAGCTAGGCGGACGTGGCAACAAGTGGCAACCGGTTGCCGGATGTTGCCACCGGCGGGACAGTGGTCGCACCCGGGCAGCGCTGCCGACGGTCGGTCGTCGAGCGCAGCCCACGGAGGTCTCGAGGAGGAAGCCCCCGCATGAGGACACGAAGACTGAAGGCCCGCTCCGTGGTCGGAGCCGCCGCCGTCGTCGCGCTCGCAGCACTGTCGCTGCAGGGCTGCGCGATCGTCAACGGCAGCGGCGACGACCCGAACACGCTCCGCGTCATGATGGGCGCGGACACGACCTACCCCAAGGAACGCAAGCAGTGGCAGCAGGACGTCGCCGCCGAGTTCCAGCGCACCACCGGAGCGAAGGTGCAGTGGGAGACCTACTCCTCGGCACAGGAGGAACTCACCGCCATCCAGACGAGCGTCATCTCCGGGCAGGGCCCCGACGTCTACGCGATCGGCACCACGTTCACCCCGACCGCGTACGCCACCGGCGCCTTCGTCGAGATGGGCGAGAAGGAGTGGGACGCCGTCGGCGGCAAGGACCAGTTCGACCCGGCGTCGTTCGGCATCTCCGGTCCGAGCTCGTCGAAGCAGATCGGCATCCCGCTCGCCAGCCGTCCCTTCGTCATGGCCGTGAACAAGGACCTGCTCGCGAAGGCCGGCATCACCGAGATGCCGACCACGTGGGACCAGCTGACGGAAGACGCGAAGAAGACGACCGAGGGGGACGTGCACGGCATGGCGATCGCCTACGCCGACGGCTTCGACCCGTGGAAGTTCGTCTGGGGCATGGCGCAGAACGCCGGCAACACGATCGTGTCGAAGGACGGCAAGGCCGAGATCGACGCGAAGGCCGTCGAGAACGCGTACCGCACCTACTTCGACTGGGTCACCGAGGACGGCGTCGTCGACAAGGCCGCCATCGGGTGGAACAACGCACAGGCCCTCGCGCAGTTCACCGACGGCAAGGCCGCGTTCTTCCCGATGACGACCACCACCGCGATCAACTCGTTCAAGGACACGAAGGTCGACGGCAAGTACGAGTTCGCCCTGCTGCCGACCGTCCCACCGGGTGCGACGTCCCGTCCGAGCGACGGCATCGAGGCGGCGAGCATCCTGTCCGGCGACAACTGGGTCGTCGCGGACTACGGCACGAAGCAGGACCTGTCGTTCGACTTCATCAAGCAGCTCAGCACGCCGAAGGCGCAGCTCGAGTACTACAAGCTGTTCGGCAACCTGCCCACCAACGCCGACGCGGCAGCACAGCTCGCGGAGGACAACCCGCAGCTCGCACCGATCATCCAGGCCGGGAAGCTCTCGAAGCCCACCGCCTTCACCGGGGCGTGGTCGGACATCCAACTCGCCCTCGTCGACGTCGTCGTGCAGTCCATCCCGCAGCTCAAGAGCGGCGAGGTGAGCGACGAGCAACTCCGGTCGCGCCTCGAGGCCGCGCAGCGGGACGCCCAGTCCACCCTGAACCGCCAGAAGAACGGAGGGCTGTGATGACCGCCACGGAGACCCGGCCCCGCACCGACCCGGGATCGAGGCGACCCGTCCGCCCCGTGGGAAAGACGCCTCTCTACAAGAGGGAGCGCCCCCTGTGGATGCTCCTCCCCGGCGGCGTCCTCATGCTCGCCGTCATCGTGGTGCCGCTCCTCGTCGGCGTGTACATCGCGATGCTCGACCTCGACCAGTACACGCTGCGGCAGTGGTTCAGCGCCCCGTTCATCGGGTTCGCGAACTTCGCCGAGGCCTTCACCGCGTCGCCGCTCCTGCACTCGATCTGGATCTCGGTGTCGCTGTCCGTGCTCGTCACCGCCGTCACGGTGCCGATCGGGGTCGCCGCGGCGATCTCCACGCAGAACCGGTTCCCGGGCCGCGGACTCGTCCGGTCGGTCTACCTCATCCCCTACGTGCTCCCCGCGTTCGTCGTCGGCACGTTCTTCCGGACCATGCTCCAGCCGCAGGGCGTCGTGAACTCGGTCCTGCACACCGACGTGCTCTGGCTGAACGGCTCCGCGTCGTACTGGGCGCTCGCCGGCGTCATGGTGTGGACGAGCTGGCCCTTCGTCTACCTGCTCTCCCTCGCCGGCCTGCAGGCCGTCGACAACGAGGTGCACGAGGCCGCGGCGCTCGACGGCGTGACCTGGTGGGCGAAGCTGCGGTACATCATCTTCCCGTACCTCCGCGGCCCGCTCTCGCTGGCGGTGATCATCTCGATCCTGCACAACATCAACAACTTCACCCTCCCGTTCGTCCTGTTCGGCATCCCGCTGCCGTCGAGCGTCGAGGTGATGCCCGTCCTGACGTACATCGCGAGCTTCCAGTCGTTCCGCTTCGGCCTGTCCGCGGCGATGGCGATCTGCTCGCTCGTGATCGTCGCCATCCCGCTGTTCGTCTACCTCCGGGCCGTGAAGCTCGACACCGGCGACGACGCGGGCCCCACCCGCAAGCAGCGACGCGCCGACCGGGCCACGCTCGCGGCAGCGGACCCGACCACGCTCGCGGCAGCCACCCCGGCCGCAGCCGCCGACATCGACGGAGCCCGCGCATGAGCACCCAGAGCACCTTCCGACCCCGCACCCGTCCGACCGCGACGCTGACCGAGAGCATCACGGCCCGCAACGGCCGACCGGCGAAGCGGCCCTACGACACCGACGTCACCCGGCTCCTGCCGCGCTGGCTGCTCGTGGTCGTCATCGCCGTGATCGTCGCGTTCATCGCCGTCCCGGTGCTCTACATCCTGTTCGGCTCCGTCAACTCGGACGTCGCGGTCGCCCGCGGCGAGTACTTCCCCTCCGAGTTCACGCTGGCGAACTACGTGAACATCTGGTCGACGGTCGCGCTCGGCCAGGGGCTCGTGAACTCGATCCTCACCGCCGGGGCCGTCGCGGTGGCGAGCGCCGCGCTCGCCGTGTCCACCGCGTACGTCCTCGTCCGCTTCCGGTTCCTCGGCCGCCTCACGATCCTCCGCGGGCTCCTCGCCCTGCAGTCGATCCCGGGCACCCTCCTGCTCCTGCCCGTGTTCGTGGTGTTCTCGAACATCGCGAGCGCGACCGGCGTGCAGATCATCGGCACACGCTGGGGCCTCTTCGTCACCTACCTGACGTTCGCCCTGCCGTTCTCGACGTGGGTGATGGTGACCTACCTCCGCGGACTGCCGAAGGAACTCGAGGAAGCGGCGCGCATCGACGGCGCCTCGAGCGGCCGGATCCTGCGCAGTGTCGTCCTGCCGCTCTCGTGGCCCGGCATCGTCGTCTCGGCGATCTTCGCCTTCCTGCTCGGCTGGAACGACGTCCTGTTCTCGACGATCATGACGACCCCGAACACGCGCACCGTCGCGGTGGTGCTGCAGGTGCTCGGCACCACGCAGGAGGGCGGCGCCGTCCCGATCTACGGCCAGATGATGGCCGCCTCGATCGTCTGTGCCGTACCGGTCGTCGCGCTCTACCTCATCTTCCAGCGCTACCTGGTCGGCGGTCTCACCGCTGGCTCCGTGAAGTAGACAGCAACCCAGAACCGGACGGGAGGCCCGTGGCGGCCCCGCCACGCGCCTCCCGTCCGACAGGAAAGGACACCATGACCGACCAGCCCAGTTGGGAACTCTCCGGTTTCGGCGACGAGATCGACGCCGATCCGGCGATCCAGGTCGCGGTGCTGCAGGCGCTCGGCGCCAGTGCCATCGAGGTCCGCAGCGCCTGGGGGGTGAACGTCGTCGACCTCGACGAGGACCAGCTCGCCGGCCTCCACCGCCTGTTCGAGGAGCGCGGACAGAGCGTGTCCGCCATCGCCTCGCCGATCGGCAAGGTGCCGGTCGACGAGCCCGTCGAGCACGAGGTCGGACGGCTCGGCCGTGCGATCGCCGCGGCGCACGCCCTCGGCACGACGAACATCCGGGTCTTCTCGTTCTACTTCGAGGGCCGCGCACCCGAGGACGTCCGCGACGACGTCCTCGTCCGGATGCGGGCGCTCGCCGACCTGGCTTCGCGCGAAGGCGTGACGCTGCTCCACGAGAACGAGAAGGACATCTACGGCGACGTGCCCTCGCGTGTGCTCGACATCGTCGAGAGCGTCGGGTCTCCCGCGCTCCGCCTGGCCTGGGACAACGCGAACTACGTGCAGTGCGGCGTCAAGCCGTTCACCGACGGCTGGGCACAGCTCGCGCCCTACGTCGACTACCTGCAGGTCAAGGACGCCCTCGCAGCCGACTCCTCGGTCGTCCCCGCGGGGGAGGGCGACGGCGAACTCCTGCAGACCCTGACCGCCCTCCGCGACGCCGGCTACTCCGGGTACGCCTCCCTCGAACCGCACCTCAGCGACTTCACCCACCTCGGCGGGTTCTCCGGCCCCGCGGCCTTCGGTCGCGCCGGCCGCGCCTTCCGCTCCCTCACCGACCAGATCGGAGTCACCCTGCGATGACCACCCCACTGAAGCTCGCCGTCGTCGGCGCCGGCGTCATCGGACGCCACCACGCCCGGGTCGCCGTCCAGCACCCGGACCTCGAGGTCGTCGCCCTCGTCGACGCGATCCCCGCCGCGGCCACGAGCGCCGCCGACGAGCTCGAGTCGATGGGTGCCGCGCGGCCGATCACCACCGAGACCATCGAGGACGCGATCGCGCAGGCCGACATCGACGTCGTCGCGATCTGCTCGCCGTCCGGCATGCACGTCCACCTCGCCGAGGCGGCGCTCGCCGCAGGCAAGCACGTCGTCATCGAGAAGCCGCTCGACACGACCATGCCGCGAGCCCGGCAGATCGCGGCGCTCGCATCGGCTGCCCGCGACCGCGGCCTGGTGACGAGCGTGATCAGCCAGCACCGCTTCGACCCGGCCTCGGTCGCGGTCGCCGGCGCCGCGCACGACGGCTCGTTCGGCACGGTGACCTCCGGGGTCGCGAGCGTCGCCTGGTACCGGTCGCAGGGGTACTACGACTCGGGCGACTGGCGCGGCACGTGGGACCTCGACGGCGGCGGCGCGGTGATGAACCAGGGCGTGCACACTGTCGACCTGCTCGTCTGGGCGCTCGGCCGACCCGAGGAGATCTCCGCGCAGACCGGGCTCCTCGCGCACGACCGGATCGAGGTCGAGGACACCGCGGTCGCCACGGTCCGGTTCCGGAACGGCGCCCTCGGCGTCATCCACTGCACGACCGCCGCGTACCCGGGCCTCTCCGCCCGGTACGCCGTGTACGGCACGCACGGGTCGGCGATCGTCGACGACGACCGGCTCGCCTACTTCCACGTCGCGCCCGACTCCGCGACGCTCGAGTCCGCGTCGACCACCGCGAACGCCACCGCGGTCGCGGACGCCGTCGACCAGAAGTCCGACGTCGTCCCGCCCGAGCACGTCGTCGGCGGCCCGCCCGAACCCGACCACTTCGCCGCTGGCCACGCCCGGCAGTACACCGACATCGTCGCGGCGATCCGCGAGGGTCGGGAGCCCGGCGTGACGGTCGACGACGCCCTCGTGTCCCTCGCGACCGTCCGCGGACTCTACGTCAGCGCGACGCTCGGCAAGCCGGTCCGCATCGACGACGTCATCGAGGGCACGTACGACGACGTGGTGCCGGTCGTCGGTGCCGGGGCCCACACAGAAGGAGCAGTCTCGTGAAGTTCTCCGTGTTCACCGCCTCCACCCCGGACTGGACCCCCACCGAGGCGGCGCAGACCCTCGCCGAGCAGGGCTGGGACGGCATCGAGTGGCGCGTCGTCGACGATCGCCCGGCTCCCGGCGAGACGGTCCCCGACGGGCGGTCGTTCTGGGCCGGCAACAAGTCGACGTGGCAGTTCACCGGCATCGCAGATCGGGTCGGCGAGATCGCCCGGATCACCGACTCCGCGGGCCTCGAGTACTCCGGCATCGGCGGCTACCAGCAGGTGTCCGACCACGACGGCGTCGAGACGATGCTCCGCGTCACCGCCGAACTCGGCGCCCGCCAGGTCCGCGTCACGATGCCGCACTACCGGCAGGAGCGCGAGCGCACCGGCGAGACGTACGCGCAGATCTTCGACCGCACACGGGTCGACCTGGAACGGGCAGCGGGCCGCGCTGCGGAGCTCGGCGTCAAGGCGCTCGTCGAGCTGCACCACATGACGATCACCCCCTCCGCGTCGGCGGCCCTCCGGCTCGTCGACGGCCTCGACCCGGAGCACGTCGGCGTCATCCACGACCTCGGCAACCTCGTCATCGAGGGCCAGGAGGACCACCTCGCCGCGTTCGAGCTCCTCGGCCCCTACCTGGCGCACGCCCACGTCAAGAACGCCCGCTGGGTCGACACCGGCGACACCCGGGCCGACGGCAGCCGCGTCTGGCAGAACGAGTGGGCACCCCTGCGTGACGGTCAGGCCTCGGTCGCCGAGTACCTGGACGCCCTGCGGCAGCACGGCTACGACGGGTGGGTCACGATCGAGGACTTCTCCACCGACCTCCCGCTCGCGGAGCGGACGGCCGACAACCTCGCGTACCTCCGGACGCTCGTGCCGGTGGCGGCATGACCGACCGACGCCCCGGCATCGTCCACCTCGGCGTCGGCGCGTTCGCACGCGCACACCTCGCCTGGTACACGGCGCACGTCGAGGGGGAGCGCTGGGGCATCACCGCCTTCACCGGGCGCTCACCCGCGGTCGCGGAGGCGCTCGCCGCGCAGGGGTGCCGGTACACCCTGGTGACCCGGGGCGCCGACGGGGACACCGCCGAGGTGGTCGACACGATCGTGGCGGCCCACCCGGGCGGCGACGACACCGCCTGGAGGCACGTGGTCGCGTCCCCGGAGACCACCGTCGTCACGCTGACGGTCACCGAGCAGGGCTACCGGTCCGGCTCCGACGTCCCGGCCCGGTTGGTCGCGGCGCTCGACGCCCGGCGTGCCGCCGGCGCCGGGCGGCTCGCCCTCGTCTCGCTCGACAACCTGACGCACAACGGCGAGGTGCTGCGCTCGGCGGTGGTCGATGCCGCCGACGACGAGGGGCTGCGCGACTGGATCGAGTCGAACGTCGCGTTCCCGTCGTCGATGGTCGACCGGATCACCCCGGCCACGACCGCGGACGACGTGGACGACCTCGCCGGGCTCCCGGGGGCGCTCGAGGACGACCGGGTGCCCGTGGTCACCGAGCCCTTCGCCGAGTGGGTGCTCGAGGACCGCTTCGACGGCATCGACCGCCCTGCCTGGGAGACCTCGGGCGTCCGGCTCGTCGACGACGTCACCCCCTACGAGCAGCGGAAGCTCTGGCTGCTCAACGGGTCCCACTCCCTGCTCGCGTCCCTCGGACTCCTGCTCGGGCACGAGACCGTGGCGCAGGCGATGGACGATCCCCGGTGCCGCGCAGCCGTCGAGCAGCTCTGGGACGAGGCCGCCGCCGAGCTGCCGCTCCCCGACGACGAGGTCGACGCTGCACGCGTCGCGCTCGTCGAACGGTTCGCGAACCCGAGGATCCGGCACACCCTCCGCCAGATCGCGTCCGGCGGGTCCCAGAAGCTGCCCGTCCGGGTCGTCGACGTGCTGCGGCACCGACTCGCGCGCGACCCCGACGCCGGCATCGGTCCGGGAGCCGCCACGGCCCTCGCCGCGTGGTGGCTGCACCTCACCGAGCAGCCCGACCTCGTGGACGACGCCGGAGCCCCCGGGCCAGACTCGGACGTGTACGACGTGCTGCGCGTCGTCGCCCCGGACCTCGACACCACACCCGTGGTCGCCGCCGTCACCGCGGCAGCCGACCGCATCCGCTCGGCCCGGCAGGACGCCACGGACGAGACCGAGACCCGCACCGAAGAAGGAGCGCACGCATGACCGACACCACCACGAACCCCGCGGCCCCGGTGCCGGGCGCGACCGACAGCGGTGCGGCGACGGACCCGACCGCGGGGCGTCCGGACACCTGGGCGTCCGCCGATCGCGGGCAGCTCATCGACCGGGCCGAGGTCATCGTGACGAGCCCGAACCGCAACTTCGTCACGCTGAAGATCACCACCGCCGACGGCGTCACCGGGTTGGGTGACGCGACGCTCAACGGGCGTGAGCTCGCCGTCGCCACCTACCTGTCCGAGCACGTCGTCCCGCTGCTCGTCGGACGCGACGCCAGCCGGATCGAGGACGCCTGGCAGTTCCTCTACCGGTCCTCGTACTGGCGCCGGGGCCCGGTCACGATGGCCGCGATCGCCGCCGTCGACATGGCGCTCTGGGACATCAAGGGCAAGGTCGCGGGCATGCCCGTGTACCAGCTGCTCGGTGGAGCGTCCCGGACCGGGCTCATGGCGTACGGCCACGCGTCCGGCAAGGAGCTCCCCGAGCTCTTCGACTCCATCCGTGAGCACCAGGCCGAGGGCTACCGCTCCATCCGCGTCCAGACCGGCGTCCCCGGCCTGGAGAGCATCTACGGCATCGCCTCGAACAAGACCACCGAGGGCAACGAGGGCGTCCGGTACGACTTCGAACCGGCGCAGCGCGGCGCGTACCCGGCGATGGAGGACTGGGACACCCGCGCCTACCTCCGCCACGTGCCCACCGTGTTCGAGGCCGTCCGGAACGAGTTCGGCCCCGAGCTCCCGCTGCTGCACGACGGCCACCACCGGATGACTCCGCTGCAGGCCGCGAAGCTCGGCAAGTCCCTCGAGCCGTACGACCTGTTCTGGCTCGAGGACTGCACGCCGGCGGAGAACCAGGAGGCCCTGAAGCTCGTCCGGCAGCACACCACGACGCCCCTCGCGATCGGTGAGGTCTTCAACACGATCTGGGACTTCAAGGACATCATCCGCGACCAGCTCATCGACTACGTCCGCGGAGCCGTCACGCACATGGGCGGCATCTCCCCGCTGCGGAAGACGATGGACTACGCCGCGATGTACCAGATCAAGTCCGGGTTCCACGGGCCGACCGACATCTCCCCGGTCGGTCTCGCCGCCCAGATGCACCTCGGGCTCGCCATCCACAACTTCGGCATCCAGGAGTACATGCAGCACGGACCGAAGACGAACCAGGTGTTCCGGCAGACGTTCACCTTCACGGACGGCTACCTCCACCCGGGTGACGAACCGGGCCTCGGCGTCTCGCTCGACGTCGACGAGGCCGGCAAGTACCCGTACGAACAGGCCTACCTGCCGTTCAACCGTCTCGCCGACGGCACCGTCCACGACTGGTGACCCACCGGGGGGACGCGGGCATGCTGGGCTGATGGAGTTCAGCGAGGTCGCCGGGGAGCTGCTGCTCGTGGCCCCCGGCGACTTCGTGCGCGCGCGGACCGAACGGCAGCGCGCCGCGCGGAAGGACGACCGCGCCCTCGCCACGAGGATCGGCGGGCTCCGGAAGCCGGCCCCGGCCGCATGGGTCGTCGACCTCCTCGTGCACGACGACGCGCTGGACGAGGCGATCGACCTCGGTCCGGCGCTCCGCGAGGCCCAGGCGAGTGCGGACCCCGACGAGATCGCCGCGCTCCGGAAGCAGCGCGCACGGCTCGTCCGCGGGCTGACCGACCGGGGCGCAGCGCTCGCCGGGGGAGCCGGACACGAGGTCACCCGTGCCGTCCTCGACCAGGTGGCAGCGACCATCGAGGCAGCCATGATGGACCCCCACGCCGCCGCGGCCGTCCGGTCCGGGTTGCTCGTCCGGCCGCTCGAGAGCGTCGGCTTCGACGGCGTGGACCTCGACGGCGCGCTCGCCGACCCGGACGCCGTACCGGACGCGTGGTCCGGGGCCGACGCCGAACCGATCCCGATCGACCACGCACCCAGTCACAAGCGGCGCCGCGATCGTGGTGACCACGACGGCGACGGGGGCCGCTCGGCGGGGCCGACCCGTGCCTCCCGGCCGACGACGCGGAGCCGCGCAGCCGGACCGGCGGCGCAACCGGACGACGACGTGCCGGTGCCGGACCGCGGGGCCCTGCGC